>CALFMN010000147.1 GCA_937879875.1 uncultured Chloroflexota bacterium
ATCATGCCCTCCGCTGCTCACGCTCTCCGCAGCTATTCATAATGACAAGATGCTAGATTATTGTATAGGCTCTTACCGAATCCTGTATCGGATGATATCAGAGGCGGTCGCGTTCCCAAATCGTCATGGCCGAGGTCGGTGCGATTGGAGAGTGGTACATCCCTGAGATCGGTGGTCCGCCTCATGCCTATCCCTCCCATAGATTGTGCAAATGCGCACTATCGCTGAGGCATGGTGCGCCGTATACTCGTCGCACCGCGCTCGATCGCGTTACGTCGAGCGCGGCGTCATCTTCGCCTTTTCGGGAGCGCGGCGCGCATGGTCAGCAGCACGAGAACCTCCAGCAAGACCAACGTGGGCCGCTTCTTTGAAGACTTCCGGGAAGGCGAACTGCTGCGCCACCCCACGCCGCGCACCCTGACCGAGGGCGACGCGGCGCTGTACATCGCGCTCTTCGGCGACCGCTTCCCGCTCTACTGCGACGCCGAGTTCGCCCGCGCCCTGGGCTACCGGCGCGAGCCGATCAACGATCTGCTCGTCTTTCACACGGTCTTCGGCAAGTCCGTACCGGACGTTTCGCTAAACGCCGTCGCCAACCTGGGCTACGCCGACGTGCGTTTTCTGCTGCCCGTCTATGCGGGCGACACCCTGCGGGCCGAGTCAACCGTGCTCGGCCTCAAGGAGACGTCGAGCGGCGCGACGGGCATCGTCTACGTGCAGACGCGCGGCTTCAACCAGAAGCAGCAGAAGGTGCTCGAGTTCTACCGCTGGGTGATGGTCAACAAGCGCGACCCCAAAACGCCGACGGGCGCCGACTCCGCGCCCAAGCTGCCGACCAGCGTGCCCGCCGAGTCGCTGCGTGCCATGCCGACGCTGCGGGCGCAAGAGTTCGACGCGCGCCTGACCGGCGGCCGCTTCTGCTTCGAGGACTACCAGGCCGGCGAGCGCCTTCCCCACAACGATGGCATGACGATCGAAGAGGCCGAAGCGCAACTCGCTACGCGGCTGTACCAAAATACGGCGCGCATCCACTTCGACGCCCATCTGACCAGAGACACGCGCTTCGGACGGCGGCTGATCTACGGCGGCCACATCATCTCGCTGGCCCGCTCGCTTTCGTTCAACGGGCTGGAGAACGCGCTCGGGATGCTGGCCTGGAATGGCGGCACGCACGCCAACCCCAGCTTTGCCGGCGACACGATCTACGCCTGGTCAGACGTGCTGGAAAAAGCCGATATGCCCGGCAACGGCCGCGTCGGCGCCCTGCGGCTACGGCTGGTCGCGGTGAAAAACATCAACCCGGCGCACGAGGACGTGCCGCTGCGCTTGACAGACGAGAAGACGGGCCGCGAGACGTACAACCCCGCGGTCGTGCTTGACCTCGATTACTGGCTGACGATGATGCGGCGCACGCCCATAACCTGATCCCTGCCCCAGGAGATGGAGCATCCACGATGAGCACCACCACGCAGCAAGGGATCGCCCTTTCCGATGTGCAGCGCCTGACGGCGGCGGCGCAGAGCGTGCTCGACCGCGCCCTTGCCCACGCCAGGATTGCGACAAACGGCGGCAAGGCGATCGACGAGCATCAGGTTCAGGCCGAGCGCGTCGCCTACGCCGCCACCGAGCTGCGGGCGGCGAAGGAATTGCTGCGCTACGCCGAGTCTGCCGCGGCAGCGGGCAAGGCCGGCCCCGAGCTCGAAGCGATGGCGATCGCCTTCGCGGTGGAAACCGCGCAACGGCTGCGCGCGCAGATCGAGGCAGCGCCCGACGACTTCGATGTGGACGACGCAACCCTGCGGGCGGAGCTGGGAACGCCGGATCTGATGGCGGTGATTCGTGCCGGGCTCGACGAGGCGCGCTACCGCGCCATCGGCCGCCATGTGCTGGAGACACGCGGCTCCAACCGCATCTGGCTGGACGACGAGACGGCCGAGATGACGCGCGACCACGTCCGCGCCTTCGCGAAGAGCGAGGTCGCGCCGCTGGCCGAAACGATCCACCGCCAAGATCTGCTCGTGCCCGACGATCTGATCAAGAAGATCGCGGAGATGGGCCTGTTCGCCGCCTCGATCCCCGAGCAGTACGGCGGCACCGACATGGGCTACATGGTGATGGTGATCACGACCGAGGAACTGTCCGCCGCCTCGCTCGGCGCCGCCGGCAGCCTCAACACGCGGCCGGAGATCCTGATCAAGGCGCTGCTGGCCGGCGGCACGGAAGAGCAACGCCAGAAATGGCTGCCTCGAATTGCCTCCGGTGAAAAGCTGGTCGCCATCGCCGTTACGGAGCCGGACATTGGCTCCGACGTGGCCGGCGTCTCCTGCAAGGCCGAGCACGCGACCATCGATGGCAAAGCCGGCTGGGTGCTGAACGGCAACAAGGCCTGGAGCACGTTTTCGGGCCGTGCCGACGTGCTGGCGCTGCTGGCGCGGACGAATCCAGACCCTGCATCGGGCGCTCGCGGTCTCTCGCTGTTCATCGTGGAGAAGCACCAAGAGTACGGCCACGAGTTCGAGCAGCGCCAATTGGGCGGCGGCACGATCTCCGGCAAGGCGATCGCGACGCCGGGCTACCGCGGTATGCACTCCTTCATGCTCAACTTCGACGGCTATTTCGTGCCCGAAGCGAACCTCGTCGGCATGGAGGGCGGGCTGAACCGCGGCTTCTATCTGCAGATGGCCGGCTTCGAGATGGGCCGGCTGCAAACGGGCGGCCGCGCCTGCGGCGTGGCGCAGGCGGCGCTGGAGCAGACCGCGACCTACTGCACCGACCGCAAGCAGTTCGGCAAGTCGATCGGCGACTACCAGCTCACGCAATACAAGCTCGGCCGCATGGCGACCCAGCTCGCCGCCGCCCGCCAGCTCACCTATGCCGCCGCCCGTGCACTCTCTCCCTCCCCCGGCCTCCCCCAACGCGCTGGGAGAGGGGGACCGGAGAACCAGAACCCCTCCCCCATCGCCATGGGGGAGGGGCAGGGGAGGGGGACAGGCGCCCTGGACGCGGCGATGGCCAAGCTCTTCGCCTGCGACGTGGCCGTCTGGCTCACGCAGGAAGGGCAGCTCTTGCACGGCGGCTGGGGCTACGCCGAGGAGACGCCGATCTCGCGCTACGTGGCCGACGCTCAGGTTTTGCCGATCTTCGAGGGCGCCAAGCCGATTTTGGAGCTGAAGGTGATCGCACGGAACCTGCTGGCGGGCTAAGCTCCAGAAATGCGTGGCAAACCACAGATCTGTCACCTGTCACCAGTAACCTGTCACCTACGATCTGCGGAGGCGAATCATGGCTGGCGGAATCACCATCCGGCGCTCAGAACTCACCTTGCCCGGTCACCAGATGAAGATGCTGGAGAAGGCCGCCGCGTCTGACGCCGACGAGATCATGGCGGACTGCGAGGACGCCTGCCCGCTCTCGGCCAAGGGCGAGGAGGTGCGGCGGGTAATCTCGCAGGCGTTCAACGCGCTCGACTGGGGCACGAAGTTTGTGACGTTCCGCCCCAATAACACGCAGTCGCCCTTCTTCGAAGGCGACATCGAGTACGTCGTCACGCACGCGGTGGATAAGTTTCACGGCGTGATCGTTCCCAAGAGCTTCGAGCCGTCACAGATCGAGCGCGTGGACGAGCTGCTGACGAAGTATGAGAAGCAGGCCGGCTGGAGGCGCACGATCCAGATCGAGGCGCTGATCGAAACGGCGCTGGGCGTGGAGAACGCCTATCGGATCGCCACCGCCTCGCCGCGTATGGCCGGCATCATCTTCGGTATCGCCGACTACGCCGCCGAAATGGGCATCGCCGACGCCTACGAGAACCAGAACATCCGCTTTCTCTACGCCAAGCAGCGCGTGGTCAACGCCGCCCGCGCCGCCGGCATCGACGCGATCGACAACGTGCACCTGAAAGTGCGCGAGCTGGACGCGCTGCGCGAGATGTCGATCGAGTCGGCCGGGTACGGCTTCGACGGCCGCTGGGCGATTCATCCCTCGCACATTCCGATCATCAACGAGGTCTACACGCCGAGCGAGGCGCAACTTGAGCACGCGCAGAAGGTCGTCGTCCTCTACGAGGAGGCCGACGCGAAGGGGCTGGGCGCGATCGCCGACCCGGACAACGGCGAGATGATCGACGAAGCGACGATTAAGATGGCGTTCAAGCAACTGCTGCGCGGTTACAAGGCAGGCAAGGTCGCAGAGTCGTTCATGCAGAAGGCCGCGCGCAGTTCGGCGCACACCGGCTACAACTTCCTCGGCACGCTGCAACTCGCGTCGGTGTAACCGCGGCCGGCTCACCAGACCCCGAAGGAGAGTCCCCCGATGGCAGACGATTGGGCGAGACCCGTGGTGCACTGGGAGATTCAGGCACGCGACGCGGAGAAGCAGCGCGCCTTCTACGCGCAGCTCTTCAACTGGGAGATCGGCGACGGGCCGATAATGGGCATTCCCGCCGGAGTCGGCGGACCGGCACCGGGGCCGGCGGGCCACCTGCGCCAGGGCGAGCATCCCGGCGTCTCGCTCTACATTCAGGTGCGCGACCTGCGCGCCTCGCTGGCCAAGACCGAGCAGCTTGGCGGCACGGTGCTCTCACAGCCGGTCGATCTGCCGACGGGGCCGACGATCGCCGGTATCGCCGATCCCGAGGGCAACCGCGTGATGCTCGTGCAGCAGTAGCCGCGGCTGGCCACGGATGCTACGCGGTTGTGCGCCCTTCTATCGCCGCGCCGACGCGCGCCAGCAACTCGTCGATATCGAACGGCTTGGGCAGCATGCCCGCGTAGCCGGCCGCCCGCGCCGCCGTTTCCGGCACATCGCGGTGGCCCGTAAAGAGTAATACCGGCGCCGGACGCGCCAGGTCGCGCAGTTCGGCCAACCGCTCGAGCGCCGTGCCGGCCGTCGGCGCGAAGCTGTCGGCGATCACCAGATCGACGCTGGTGGCGCGCAGCACGCCGACGGCGAGCCCGAGCGTGCGCGCGATCAGCACGGCGTAGCCTTCGCCCTCAAGCAGCGCGGCCAGCACGTGGGCCACGGCCGCGCTGTTTTCGGCGATCAACACGATGCGTGAATCGCTGCGCCCCTGGCGCGAGGCCAGCAGCGCCGCCTCGCCATCGCCCGTGGAAATGACGCCGCAATCCCTGAGCAATTCGCAGGCGGGCGCAATCTGCGGCAGCGGCCGCTCGAGGCGCACACACAGTTCGCTCAGGCGGAGCACCCGGGCGGAATCAGCACCCAGCTCGGCCACGACCTCTGCCGCGATGACGTGTGTATCCATTGTCCGTCAAGATGCTTGTAACATGGTGCCTGCTTTGGAGCATCATTCCGGCGGCGCCGGCCCGGCGCCGCGATGGACTACTCGCAGTGCTGCGACGCAATGCCCGCATCATAGATACGAACGATCGCGTCACTCCGTTCTTTGCGGCCTCACAGGCCCGTGCTACGATCTTTTTGTCCGGACGGTGCCGCGGCGCGGCAAGAGGGCCGGCAGGAGCGCTGTCGTGGATGTCGTCTACGCTCGCAGACCCACGCGTGAGGTGCGCGTCGGCGACGCCGTGATCGGCGGTTCGGCGCCGATCCTCGTGCAGTCGATGATCACCGAGGACACGCGCAACGTGCCGGCCTGCGTCGCGGCGGCGATTCGCCTCTACCGCGCCGGCTGCGAGCTGGTGCGTGTCACGACGCCGACGATGGCCGACGCGAAGTGCCTGGGCGAGATTCGCGCCGAGCTCGACCGCCGCGGCTACCGCATCCCCCTCGTCGCCGACGTGCATCACCAGGGCACAGAGATCGCCGTCGAGGTAGCGAAGTACGTGGACAAGGTTCGGGTCAATCCCGGCCTCTTCGTGTATCGCAAGCCACGCCAGCGCGCGGAAGAGTATTCCCCCGACGAGATCCGCGAAGGGCTGGGAGCGATCGAGCGCAGCTTGCTGCCGGTAATCGAAGTCTGCAAAGCGCGCGGCGTGGCGATGCGTATCGGCGTCAACCACGGCTCGCTGGCTGAGCGGCTGCTCGTGACCTACGGCGATACGCCCGAAGGGATGGTCGAATCCGCGCTTGAATACGTGCGCATCTGTGAAGCGCACGACTTCCGCAACATCGTCATCTCGCTCAAGGCCTCGCGCGTGCCGATCATGATCCAGGCAAACCGGCTGGCCGCGCAGCGCATGGCGGAGCAAGGCATGGACTACCCGCTGCACCTGGGCGTGACCGAGGCCGGCGACGGCGAGTACGCCCGCGTCAAGTCCACCGCGGGCATCGGCACGCTGCTGGCCGAGGGCATCGGCGACACGATCCGCGTTTCGCTGGCCGAAGACCCGATCAACGAGCTACCCGTCTGCTACGACATCCTGCAGGCGCTCGGCCTGCGCCGCACGAAGGTCGAGTTCATCGCCTGCCCCTCCTGCGGCCGCACCAAGTTCGATCTGCCCACCGTCTTCAATCAGGTGAAGGTAGCGACCGGCCATCTCGTAGGCCTGAACATCGCGGTGATGGGCTGCATCGTCAACGGCCCAGGCGAGATGGCCGACGCCGACTACGGCTACGTCGGCCGCGCCGGCGGCCAGATCGCCCTCTACCGTGGCCGCGAGCTGGTCAAGACCAGCATCCCGCAGGAAGAAGGCGTTTCAGAGCTGGTGGCGCTGATCAGGGCGGACGGCCGCTGGGTTGACCCACCGAAGGCGCCGGCCGAACCCGCTCAGGCCCGCTGAGATGCCTGCCAACGACACGGCGCCGCTGCGGCTCGAAGTCGTCGGCGGCGGCCTGGGCGAATGGTACGAGAAGCGCGAGCGCGGGCACGAGGCGACACCGTACGTTTTCGTGGACGTGGAGGATCATCCCGAGTTGCTCGAACTGTCCGCGCGGTCCGGCGAGCCGGATTGGCAGGCCAACGCCGCCTGGCTTCTGGCTGAAACGGCAATCCACGTCCGCATCGCCGCACCCGACCCGATCGAGTTTGTGATCGGACTGGAGAACCCGCGGCTCAAGGCGCTGGTCGCCCTGATCGAGCGCGACAACGCGATCGCGGTGTGCCCGACGACGCCGAAGCTCGGCATCAATGCCCGCCTCGCGCGCGACCGCAGCATCTTCTTGCAACTGCCGCCGCGAGCCGATGCCTGATCTGCTGCGCATCGCCATCGACCGCGAGAACCCACCGTTCACCGCGATCAACGAACCCACGGGCGAGCCGGCCGGCTTCAGCGTCGATCTCTGCCGTGCCTGCCTGGCCGAGACCGGCGAAACGGTCGAATTCATCGCCGCCGACGGACCGATGACGCAAAGCATCTGGCTCGCAAGCGGCCGCGTGCACGCCGTGCTGGACATGACCGCCAGCGTGCGCCGCGCCCAGTGGGTCGACTTCAGCACCGCCTATTATGTCGATGAACTTGCCGCCTTCGCCTTACGCGACGGTCCGCTCTGGCCGGGCCTGCAGCGCGTCACGGCGCCGCTCGCCGTCAAGTCCAACAGCTACGCCGAGGAGTGGTTGCGCCGGCACTATCCGCGCAAGCTGCTGCTGCCGGTCGACGACGCGGAGCGGCAGTTGGATGTCGTGAGCACGGCGCGCGCGTGCGCGTTCATCACCTCGCTCGCCACCGGCCGCGAGCTCGTCGCCGTACATGGTCCCGATACGTTTCGCCAGGTCGGTCAGCCGTTCGCGCCTGCCGGATTGACGCTGGGCGTGGCTCGGGGCGAGCAGCTGACGCTGCTGCGGCAATTCAACCGCGGTCTGGCCGAGCTGCGCACGGACGGCCGCTATGACGCGCTGCTGGGCGCCTCGGCGCTGGCGCAGCGCTGAGCGTCGGCAGCAGGCCGCGGCCACACGAGACCGCACCGCCAATCTCAGCACGAATTGTGTGACCCGCGGCGATTTTCTTATGTACCAACGTGTGCGACCTTGTATACTGCGGTGCGGTGGTTCATAAACTAGCCCCCTGTGCTGCAGCTGCAAGGAGCGACATGCAAACGCGTTCGGCCCGCGTCCTTACCGCGATCCCCGGTCCCGCCTCGCGCGCCCTCGTGCAGCGCGAGAGCGGACATCTCGCCTCCGGCCTGCAGTCGATCGGGCTGTTCAGCGGGCTCGCCTTCGCCGGCGGGCGCGGCGCCCAGCTCACCGATCTGGACGGCAACAGCTTCATCGACTTCACCGCCGGGGTGGGCGTGGCCTCGCTCGGCCACGCCCACCCCGGCTACGTGCAGGCGCTGTCCGAGCAGGTTGAGCGCCTCTCTGCAGGCAGCTACACGTCGCAGGCACGTGTGGAGTTCCTCGAAGAGCTGATGCCGTACCTACCGCCGGGCCTGGATCGCATGCAGTTCTATTCCGGCGGCGCCGAGGCGGTTGAGGCGGCGCTGCGCATGGCGCGCTCGCACACGGGCCGCTTCGAAGTGATCTCGTTCTGGGGCGGCTTTCACGGCAAGACGGGCAGCACGCTGGCGCTCTGCGGCCCGGACGTAAAGCAGGGCCTCGGACCGCTGCATCCCGGCGTCCACAACGTGCCCTATCCCGACTGGGCCTGGCCGCCGTTCGACGCTGCAAACCCCGAGGATTTGGGCCGCAAGTGCGCCGACTTCCTGCGCGCGTACATAAGAAACTCGACCGCCGGCAGCCTCGCGGCGATCATCGTCGAGCCGATCCAGGGCACTGCCGGCAACGTCGTGCCGCCCGCTGGCTTTTTGAACGGTGTGGCAGAGATTGCGCACGAGCACGACGCGCTGTTCATCGCCGACGAGATGATCACCGGCTTCGGCCGTACGGGGCGCATGTTCGGCTGCGAGCACTTCAACCTGCTGCCCGATGCCATGACCGTCGGCAAAGGGATGGGCAACGGCTATCCCGTGGCCGGCCTGATCGCACGCGAGGAGCTGATGCGCGCCGCGCCCTTCGGTCTGCCGTCCGGCAGCTCGTCGTCGTACGGCGGCAATCCGCTGGCCGCCGCCGCGGCACGCGCCACGCTCCGCGCGATCGTGGACGACGGGCTGGCGCAGAACGCCGAGCGGGTTGGCGCGGCGATGCTCGCTCGCCTGTCGCGGCTGCGCGAGCGCTACCCTTTCATCGGCGAAGTGCGCGGCAAAGGGCTGATGATCGGGATCGACGTCGTGACGGACGCCGCCGGTCACACGCCGATGCCCTCGCGTCTGACGCGCAAGGTCTTCGACGCGGCGCTGCGCCGGGGCCTGCTCTGCATGTGCTACGGCCCGCGCATCCGCATCAATCCACCGCTGGTAATCGATCTTGAGGCCGCACTCGAAGGCGTCGAGATTCTCGAGGACGCGTTCGCGGAGCTGGCCGACGAACTGGCGAGCGCCTGCTCGTGCTGAGGGGCGCGCTGATCGGCGCCGGCAATATCGCCCGCAACGGCCACCTGCCCGCCTATTTGCAGCCGGAGCTGCGCGAGCGGCTGGACATCGTCGCCGTTGCGGATCTCTGTCCCGACAACCTCGCCGCCTTCGCCAAGCAGTTGCCCAACGTGCGTACCTACCGCGATGCCGCCACGCTCTTGCAGGAGGAGCGCCCGGACTTCGTGGACATTTGCACCCCGCCATATGCGCACCGCGCGCTGATCGCGCAGGCGGTGGCGGCGGGCTGTCATACGCTCTGCGAAAAGCCGCTGGCGACGGATCTGGAGGAGGCGCTCCTGATCCGCTCGCTGGTGCAGGGGCGCGGCGTCGTACTGATGCCCTGCCATCAGTATCACTATGCGCCGCAGTGGCTCGCGCTGCGGGCGCTGATCGAGTCCGGCGAGCTCGGCGCCGTGCACGGTGCCGAGCTGGTAGTGGAACGCACCGGCGCCAACGCCGGCGCGGTCGGCTGGCAGCCGTTGTGGCGCACGCAGGAGGCGTTGGCCGGCGGCGGCATCCTGGTCGATCATGGCGCCCATCTCTTCTACCAGTTGCACGCGCTCTTCGGCCCGCCTGCAAGCCTCTCCTGCCGCACTGAGCGGCGCCTGCCGTCCTACACCGTGGACGATACGGCTGAACTCGAGCTGCGCTACCCGGCCGGCGTCGCACGACTGCGCCTGACCTGGGCCGCCGCCGCGCGCCGTTCGACGCACCGCTATACGGGCGAACTGGGCGAAGTCGCCTGCGACGACGATGCCATTTTCGTGCGGGGCGAGCGGGGCGAGCGCCACATCAGCTTTGCCGACGGCCTTTCCAGGGGATCGGCGCACAGCGACTGGTTCGTGCCGCTGTTGGCCGGTTTCGCCGATCGGATCGCCGCGCTCGACTGCGGCCTCGAACCGCTGGACGAGGCGATCGCCGTTGCCGCTTATATCAGCCGGGCCTACGAATCGGCCAAGCGCGACGGCGATCCCGTGGCCTGGCACGATCCGGTACCGGCGCCGGCGGCCGCCAGTCTGGCCGCGGCAGATTAGCGGCCAGGTATCACGCCCCGTGTGGCGCGCGTACTCCACGGTGCTGGATGTCTGACCTTCCCGCCGAAATTGCTGAAGACCTCACACGGCAGGCGCAGGCCCTCCTGCGGCTGCGCGTCTCCGGCTGGAGCGAACTCAGCGGCGGCGCCAACAACCGGCTCTTTCGCGTGGGACCGCTCAGGGCACGCCGCTGCTGGCGAAGCTGTACCAGCCCGACCGCTGGAATCGGCTGGAGCGCGAGTTCCGCACGCTCGCCGCCCTGCGCGAGCACGGGCTCAAGCGTGTGCCCGCGCCATTCTTCAGCAGCGATCACCTCGGCTACGCGGTCTATTCCTTCGAGACCGGCGAACCGCTCAAGCCCGCCGATCTGTCGCCCGGGCACATGCGATCGTTGGGCGAGTTCGCCGCGGCGCTGCACCAGATCATGCCACGGGGCGCAATCGCAGAATTGCCGACCACGATCTCGCCAACGCTTTCGGTTGCGGAGCAGCTTCGACGCATCGAGGATCGACTTGCGGCGTTCGAGCGGGCAGCGGCGGACGCCGCGGCGCCCTGCGGCGTGCGAGCCCTTGCCGCCGAACTGCCACTTCGCGACCGGCTTACCTCGCTGATCGCGCGGGCCGTCGCCGGTCTCAGCCCCGTCGAGCCGCAGCGTGAGTTGCCCCCAGACGCGCGCCGGCTGACCAGCGGTGACTTCGGCGCCCACAATCTGCTCGTCAGCGCCGCGGGCGAGCTGACGGTGATTGACTGGGAATGGGCCGGCTGGGACGATCCGGCGCAGTTGGTGATCGGCTTCGTCGCGCACGGCGGCAGCGAAGGGCTTGCACCGGCCGCGGCCGCAGCATTTCTCGCCGCCTATGTCGCGACTGTCGGGCTCAGCGCGAGCGAGATCGCACGCTTCGAACGTCTCGGCCGCTTGCTGGACACTGAGTGGGTAGCGACGTACGCGAGCGCGCTCGCGCCGGAGGTGCTCAACGCGCGGCGGTTCGCGGTCGCCGGCTTCGATGCCGCGGTCTACGTCGCGACAGTCGCGGAGCAGCTACGGGTACGGCTGAAGCGCGCTGCCAGGGGGCGCGGCTATCGCTTCCCGCGGCCCCGCCGTGCGCCATGAACGCTGGATCGGGCGATTCCGAGCGGCTCGTGCTATGGCGGAGGCAACCTGCGACATCCATTTAGCAAATCTTGCGCCAGATCGCCCGAAAGAGTAAGGAAAATTGTTAGACTGTACGTGTACAGTCATCGGGTGAGCCTCCCTCTCCGGGGAGCGGTCCCACACGGGCCGGGAGAAGGATAACGACGTGACCAAGAAAGCCCTGATTCTGGCGGTTGACGACGAGCCGGACATCCTGCGGGTGCTGGAGCTGGCGCTGGGCGACGAGGGGTTCGACGTCCTCCGTGTGCAACGCAGCCCCGAGGCCGTGCCGCTCGTGCGCGAACGCCGCCCTTCGCTGGTGCTGCTCGACCTGATGATGCCGGAGATGGACGGCATGGAGGTGCTGCGGCGTATCCGCCAGTTCTCCGCCGTGCCGGTGATCATCCTCACGGCCAAAGGCAGTGACCGCGACATCATCTCCGGCCTCGACGCCGGCGCGGACGACTACCTGCAGAAGCCGTTCAATCTGAACGAGCTTGCCGCCCGGGTGCGCGCCGTGCTGCGCCGCAGCAAGCCCGACACCGGCGACGGCCTCGGTCGCCTCGTCTTCGAGAACCTGGTGATCGATTTCGTGCGCCGGCGCGTGGACGTGAACGACCAGCCGGTCTCGCTCACGCGCAACGAGTGGCGCCTGCTCGAACAGCTCGCGCGCAATCCGGGCCGCGTGCTCACGCACGAAGAGCTGCTCACAAGAGCGTGGGGGCCGGAGTTCGCGCACGATAGCGACTACCTGCGCGTCTGGATGAGCCGCGTGCGCAAGAAGCTGATGGCGGCCGGGGTCGATCAGAACCTGATCAAGACCGCCTCCGGCATCGGCTACGCCTTCGCGCTCACGCACAAAGAGCCCGCACCGGAAATCAGCGGCGCCCCCGCCGGAGACTAATCCTCCGGCGCCGGCCTCAGAACGCCGAAGGCCGCACGGATCGGGCCGGTCTGCCCGATCCGTGCGGTTTTCTCCGTTTTCGTGGCCTCAGGCTCGCCCGCGCCGCGCGCAGGCCATATGCTTGAATCCGTCGAACGCCCGTACCGCTCAGGAGCCAGCCAGCGCCATGACCGCAGTCAGCACCCGCAAGCGCGTCCTTTCCGGCATCCAGCCCAGCGGCAACCTCCATTTGGGCAACTACCTTGGCGCCATCCTGCCATGGGTTGAAGAGCAGGACCAGCGCGACAACTTCTACTGCATCGTCGATCTGCACTCGATGACACTGCCCTGGGATCCGGCGGTGCTGCGCCGCCAGACGCGCGAACTGGCCGCCGTCTATCTCGCCGCCGGCCTCGATCCTGAGCGCTGCACGATCTTCGTGCAGTCGCACGTCACGGCGCACGCCGAGCTGGCCTGGATTTTGAGCTGCATCACGCCGCTGGGCTGGCTCTATCGCATGACGCAGTTCAAGACCAAGGGCGGCGAGCGCGACAGCGTCAGCACCGGCCTGCTCGACTATCCGGTATTGATGGCCGCCGACGTCCTGCTCTACCGGGCCGACGGCGTGCCCGTGGGCGATGACCAGCGGCAGCACGTCGAGCTGATGCGCGACATCGCCCAGCGCTTCAATCAGCTCTTCGGCGAGGTCTTTACGGTGCCGGAGCCGTGGATCCGTGACGTGAGCCGCGGCGCCCGCCTGATGGGCCTGGACGACCCGACGGTGAAGATGAGCAAGAGCATCAGCACGCCCAATCACGCGATCTACCTGCTCGATACGCCGGATACGATCGTGAAGAAGGTCAAGCGGGCGACGACGGATTCGGGGCGCGAGATCCGCTTCGACCGCGAGCGGCCGGGCGTATTCAACCTGCTGACGATCTATCGCGCGATCACGGGCAAGCCTGAAGACGAGATCGAGCGGCACTTCGAAGGCCAGGGCTACGGCGCATTGAAGCAGGAAGTTGCGGAAGCCGTGATCGATGCGCTGGCGCCGCTGCAGAAGCGCTTCCACGAGCTGACGGATGAGCCGGGCCTGCTCGATCGCGTCCTGAGAACCGGCGCCGAGCACGCCGCCGCCGTGGCAAATCCGACGCTCGCAGCGGCGAAGCGGGCGACCGGGCTGCTGTAGAACAGGCGCGGCATTCGGCCCTCACCCCCGTCCCCTCTCCCAATCCTGGGCGAGGGGCGATCGTGCGGAGGAAGTTCCGTAGCCGGTGCGGTTAGGGCGTGTCTGATGAATATTCCGAAGGTCATTCAGCGACCTGCGGCTGCGCGTCTCGTTCGCGCTCTACGCGTGGAACGGCCGGCGAAAACTGGCAACATCATGCTGATGACGCCCCCGATTCGATTCATCAGACAGACCCTAACCCGACGCCCTTGCGGATCGCTGCAACCCGGGATCGCCCCTTTCCCTCCAGGATTGGGGGAAAGGGGACGGGGGATTGAGGGCCGAACCGCCTGCACGGCGAACGTTTACGCCGCCGCCCCGCTGCGTCGGATGCTGACCGCCAGCAGCGCGGCAACAACCGCGAGCGCGGCCAGCCCGATCGAGACCGCGAAAAAGGCATGCCCTGACGAAGCGGCGTTGCCGGGCTTCGCCACGGCGACGAAGTAGCTGCCCAAACTCGCCACGCCGGTCACGTAGCCGAGCTGGATCGTCGTGTTCAGCAGGCCGCTCGCGTCGGGCGCGTGCCGTGGCGGAACCCTGGCCACGGTCAGGCCGATCACCGGGCTGAAGCCGGCGCCGAAGCCCGCGCCCACAACCACGAGCAGCACGATCGACAGCACGACGTGCCAGTCGCCAGACTGGTTGATCATGCCGAGGGTCACATAGCCTGCGGCGAGACTCCCCAATCCCGCCAGCGGCAGCCAACGCACCACACCGGCGCCGAGACGAGCGTGGCCGAGGCTCACCACGGCGAAGGCGATGGCCAGCGGCGCGTAGATCAGGCCGGAGCGCAGCGGACTGTCGCCCAGTCCAGATTGCAAATAGAAGCTGAAGGCGAACAGAAAGCCGCCGTAGGCGACGAAGCTGGCGAAGATCGAGGCCAGGCCACGCGCCACGCCTGCATCGGCGAAGATCGCGAGGTCGATCAGCGGATCGCCGCCGCGCCGTCCGAGCGCGCGCAGATAGCGCACACCCACGATTACGAACACCGCTCCGCCCGCAAACGACGCGTAGGTCCACAACGGCCAGTGCTGCGTTTGGCCGAGAATGAGCGGCAACATAACCAGCAGTGCCGCGGCCGAGAGCAGCGCCACGCCGCGCAGATCCCGCCGGCGCGCAGACTGGCCGCGCGTGGCCGCGAGCGTACGCCGGCCGGCAAGCAGCAGGAGGGCGCCGATCGGTACGTTGACGAGGAACACCGGCCGCCATGATGTCCCGAACAGGTCGGCGGTAGCCAGCGCGCCGCCCACGACCTGCCCCGCTACGGCGCCCGCGGAGATCACCGTCGCGTACAGGCCCAGGGCTTTGGTACGCTCGGCGCCAGCGAACTGGATCTGGATGATCGAGAGCACCTGCGGCACCATCATCGCCGCCGCGGCGCCCTGCCCGACGCGCGGCGATCAGCACCAGCCCGCTGGGCGCCAGCCCGCAGGCGAGCGAGGCCAGCGTGAAGCCGGCGAGACCAAGTGTGAACAACCGCCGATGGCCGCGGTCGTCGCCGAGCCGCGCGCCCGTAATCAGCAGCATCGCGTACGTCAGCGTGTACCCGGAGACGACCAGCACCAGCCCGGAACTGGAGACCTTCAGGTCGGCGCGAATTTGCGGAGCGGCGACGTTGACGATCGCCGTGTCGAGTGCGGCCATGAACATCCCGGCCAGCAGCACCACGAGCCCTTGCCAGCGGCGGTCGTCGGTGGCCTTGCTTTCCGCGTCACCGGCGCGCTGCCTGGCATCAGTACCGGTGCGTTCCGCATGAATCGCGCCGGCTGGGCCGACGGTCGCGGCGTTGTCGATCTCGCTCATGTTGCGCACCTGGCGCCTCCTGTGTCCGCCGGCGGGCGGAGTCACCCACCATGCTCCGCGCGTCGGCGAGGCAAGGCGATTACGGTGGAGGTAACGGATGCGGCCCGAAGGTGAAGGCAGCGCGGCACTGCAATTTCGCTCACAGATCGGGCGGGCGGAATGTAAGTTTTTGGTAACGCGGTGCGCAAAGGGCTTGGAACTGCTATAAGCGGCGGCTATACTAGGAATCGAAGCAGTCTATGTGAACGGCGAAGACAACCGTGGACGAGTTCGACGTAGCGATTCTCGGCGGCGGTCCCGGCGGCTACGTCGCCGCGATCCGCGCCGCCCAGCTCAAGCTGAAGACCGCCCTCGTCGAGCGCGACGAGGTCGGCGGTATCTGTCTCAACTGGGGCTGCATTCCGTCGAAGGCGCTGCTGCGCAACGCTGAGATCCTCAGCCTCTTCCATCATGCCACGGACTACGGCATTCAGGTTGACGGCGTGCAGGCCGATTTCGGCGCCGCGATCGACCGCAGCCGCGGCGTCGTCGACCGCATGGTCAAGGGCGTGCAGTTTTTGCTGCGCAAGCACGGCGTGCAGACGTATAAGGGCAGCGGCACCCTGCGCTCAGCGACCGAGATCGAGGTCAGCGACGGGCGCACGCTGAAGGCGAAGCACGTCATCCTCGCCACCGGCGCTCGCGCGCGCGATCTGCCCGGCATCGAGCTCGATCGCGAGCGCGTGATCACCAGCCGCGAGGCGTTGGAACGGAAGCAGATGCCCGCCTCGGCGGTGATCATCGGCGCCGGGCCGGTGGGCATGGAGTTCGCCTACGTCTGGCGCAGCTACGGCGCCGAGGTCACGCTGGTCGAGGCGCTGCCGCACCTGCTGCCGCAGGAAGATGAAGAGATCTCGGCCATCGCCGAAAAAGAGTTCGCGAAGCAGGGGATGACGGTTCTGACCGGCGCGAAGGTTGTGTCCGCGCGGGCGCAT
The DNA here is from genome assembly GCA_937879875.1 of uncultured Chloroflexota bacterium. GTDB lineage: Bacteria > Chloroflexota > Dehalococcoidia > CAUJGQ01 > CAUJGQ01 > CALFMN01. The sequence goes on from CALFMN010000147.1 coordinate 16,376, forward strand.
GCGAACGAGGGCGGCGCCGAAGTCGAGGTCGAGACGGCGCAGGGCCGGCAGAGGCTGCAGGCCGAAGTGGCGCTGGTCGGCATCGGCGTGCAGGGCAACGGCGACGGCCTCGGACTTGAGGCGCTGGGCGTGCGCGTCGAGCGTTCGTTCATTCCGGTGGACGCGGCGATGGCAACGAACGTGCCGGGCATCTATGCGATCGGCGACGTCACCGGGCCGCCGCTGCTGGCGCATGTCGCCTCGGCGCAGGGCGTGAACTGCGTGGAGACGATCGCCGGCCTCGAACCGCCGGCACTCGACTACGATCAAATGCCGCGCGCCACGTATTGCCAGCCTGAGGTCGCCAGCATCGGCCTGACCGAGGCGCAGGCGCGAGAGCGCGGGCTCAAGTACAGCGTCGGCCGCTTCCCCTTCCGCGCCAACGGCCGCGCCCTGGCGCTGGCCGAGCCGGAGGGCATGGTCAAGCTGCTGGCGGAGCAGGGCAGCGGCGACCTGCTCGGCGTGCACCTGATCGGCCCCGGCGTCACGGAGCTTCTGGGCGAGCTCTCGCTGGCACGCTCGCTCGAAGCAACGCCGGCCTCGCTGGGCTACGCGGTGCACGCGCACCCCACACTGTCCGAAGCTGTGAAAGAGGCCGCCCTTTCCGCGCGGGGCGAAGTGATTCATGTCTGGCAGGAATAGACGCGGACGACAGCGGACGCAGATAACGGGGCGGTAAGCAGGAGAAGGACGGTGCCAATGACCACGATCGCACACAATGGTAACGGCGTAGTGAACGCGATGGCTCCTACGATTCCGGTAAGTCCAACATCGATGGTGAACGCGGTGACGGCGCTTCAGCACAGCACGGCGGTCGGTTCACAGCCGTCCGACTCCCAGCTCGTGGAGTTTTTCCACCAGATGCAGCTCATCCGCCGCTTTGAAGAGCGCGCGGCCGAGCAGTACACGCGGCGGCGCATCGGTGGCTTCCTGCACCTCTACGTGGGCGAGGAGGCGGTCGCCGCCGGCACGATCAACCGCCTGCGCTCCGACGACTACATCGTCACACACTACCGCGACCACGGCCACGCGCTCGCCCGCGGCCTCGATCCGCACGCGGTGATGGCCGAGCTGTTCGGCCGCGCCACCGGCGTCAGCCGCGGCAAGGGGGGCTCGATGCATCTCTACGACGCGGCGCGTCACTTCCTCGGCGGCTACGCAATCGTCGCGGGACATCTGCCGATCGCCTGCGGGCTGGGCATGGCCTGCCAGGCCGAGGGCAACGGCCGCCTCTGCCTCTGCATCTTCGGCGACGGCGCCGTGAACGAGGGCGAGTTCCACGAGGCGCTGAACCTGGCCTCGCTCTGGAAGCTGCCGGTCGTCTTCCTCTGTGAGAACAACCTCTATGGCATGGGCACCGCCCTGGCCGCCGCCTCGGCCACGAGCGAGCTGTACAAGTTCGCCGAGGCCTATCACATTCCCGGCGCCCGCTGCGACGGCATGGACGTGAAGGACTGCTACCGCGGCATGGGCGACGCGCTCGAACACGTCCGCTCCGGCGCCGGCCCGTACTTCCTGGAAGCGATGACGTATCGCTTCCGCGGCCACTCGATGGCCGACCCGGAGCTGTACCGCTCCAAGGAAGAAGTCGCGCAGTGGCGGAAGAAGGACCCGATCGTGACGCTGCGCGAGGATCTGATCGGCCGCGGCGTGATCAGTGAGCAGCATGCGCAGCAGATCGAGCGCCAGGTCGAGGATGAGGTCGAGTCGGCGGTCGAATTCGCTGAGCAGAGCCCGAACCCCGATCCGCGCGAGCTGTTCACCGACATCTACGCCGAGAGCAGCCGCAGCCACGTCGCCCGCCACAGCCGCAGCGCCGTGGGCGAGACCACGCACGCCGAAGCAAACGCGTAACGCCAGTATCGATAGGATACGACCACGATGACCATGAACCTGCTTACCCGCGAAGAGGTCGAACCCGCCGGCGCCGATGTGGCCGCCGACGCGGCCTTTGCTCCGGCGGACGCAATCGAGATGACCGTGCGCGACGCGATCGCACTCGCCCTGCGCGAGGAACTGACCGCCGATGAGCACGTCTTCTTGATGGGCGAGGATATCGGCGCCTACGGCGGCTCGTATGTCGTCACCAAGGGCTTCTTCGATGAGTTCGGCGAAGCCCGCGTCCGCGACACGCCGATCGCGGAGTCGGTGATCGTCGGCTCGGCCATCGGCGCGGCGATGGGCGGCCTCAAGCCGATCGTCGAGCTGATGACGATCAACTTCAGCCTGCTGGCGATCGACCAGATCGTGAACCACGCCGCCAAGATCCTCTACATGTCCGGCGGGCAGGTGAACGTGCCGATCGTGCTGCGCATGGTCACGGGCGGCGGCAGCCAGCTCGGCGCCCAGCATTCGCAGAACCTCGAAGCCTGGTATGCGCGTGTGCCCGGCCTCAAGGTCGTCTGCCCGGCCACGCCGTACGACGCGCTGGGCATGATGCGCAACGCGATTCAAGAGGCGAACCCCTACATCTTTGTCGAGCACAGCCTGCTCTACCGCAACAAAGGGCTGGTGCCGAAGGCCTACTACACCGTGCCGGCGGGCAAGTCGGTGGTGCGGCGCCGCGGCAAGGATGTGACGCTGGTCGGCTACCTGCGCTCGGCGCATTTAAACCTCGAAGCGGCCGATATCCTGGCGAAGGACGGCATCGAGGCGGAGGTCATCGACCTGCGCAGTCTGCGCCCGCTCGATCTGGAGCCGGTGATCGCTTCGGTCCAGCAAACCAACCGCGTCGTCGTCTCGGAAGACGCCTGGCTGACCGGCGGCTTCTCCAGCGAGATCTCCTGCCAGGTGCAGGAACGGGCCTTCGATTATTTGGACGCGCCGGTGCAGCGCGTGAACGGCGCCGATGTGCCCGCGCCCTACAGCCGCGAGCTGGAAGAGCTGGCCTATCCGAGCACAGAAGACATCGTGCGGGCGGCGCGGGCCGTGCTGTAGCCGCGGCTGTCGGCCCTCAATCCCCCGTCCCCTTTCCCCCAATCCTGGAGGGAAAGGGGCGATCCTGAGTTGCTTGATCGACAGGGCGTCGGGTTATCCGTTTGGTGCTCGGAAGGCCCGATCCGGGATCGCCCCTCGCCCAGGATTGGGCGAGGGGAAGGGGGTGAGGGCCGACTGCCGCGCCCATTGATCGTCAGCGCGGTACAGATCCGCATTGACGAACTGTCCTGCAACGCCGTACAATATTGTGGTGAACGCGCACCGCAGTAGCTGTCGTTGCTCCCCGGTGGACCTTGCCCCGAGCACCTGGTGCCGAGAGCGCCTGTCACATCGCTGTCGCTGCGCGGGGCAGGCGCGATGAAGGCCGGCTCCGAGCGGCCGCCGCTGCGTGCTGCCTTCGCCTCGCTGCGCGTCCACAATTACCGGCTGTACTTCTCCGGCCAGCTCATCTCCCAGGTCGGCACCTGGATGCAGTCCACGGCGCTCTCCTGGTACGTGCTCAGCCATACGCACTCTGCCTTCGCGCTGGGTGCGGTCTCGATGTTCCGCACGCTGCCGGTGCTGTTGTTCGCGCTGTTCGGTGGGGTGATCGCCGATCGCCTGCCGAAGCAGCGTTTGCTGATCGGCACCCAATCCGGGCTCGCAGTTCAGGCCTCGATTTTGGCCGTGCTCACGGGCAGCGGCCTGATCACCTTGCCCCTGATCTACGCGCTCGCGGTCGCGCAGGGCGTCTGCAACGCGCTCGACAATCCGGCGCGCCAGTCGTTCGTGATGGAGATGGTCGGGCCGCGGGACGTGCCCAACGCCGTCGCGCTCAACTCCTCGCTTTTGCAGATGACGCGGCTGGTGGGACCGGCGCTCGGCGGCATCACGATCGCCACACTCGGCACGGCGCTCTGTTTCTATATCAACGCGGTCAGCTTCATCGCTGTGCTGATCGGCCTGCTGCTGATGGACCCGAGCCGCTTCTACGCGGTCGAGCGGCCGCGCCGCGCCGCCATGCTGAAGCAGCTCGGCGAGGGGCTGCACTACGCCGTGACCACGCCCGACATCATGCTGGCGATGATCACGATGGCGGTGCTCGGCACGTTTGGCTACAACTTTCAGGTCTTCATTCCGCTGATCGCGCAGTTCGTGCTGCACACGAACGCCGTCGGCTTCGGCCTGCTCACCTCGTCGCTCGCGGTCGGCTCGCTGACGGCGGCCTTCGGCGTCGCCTGGCTGGGTCGTGGCTCGCGGCGCACCCTGCTGGTCGGCGCGGCCTGCTTCAGCGTGGTCTTGCTCTGTGTGGGGCTGGCGGGGATGTGGGTGCTTGTGGTGCCGATGCTGGTGGCGCTGGGCTTGAGCAGCACCGTCTTCACCGCGACGAATAACGCGCGGCTGCAACTGATCGCGCCGCCGCACCTGCGCGGCCGGGTGATGAGCATCAACACGCTGCTGTTTGTCGGCTCGACGCCGCTCGGCAGCCTGATCGTCGGCGGCATGGCTGAACGCGCCGGCGTGCAACCGACGATCAGCGCGATGGGTGGCCTCTGCATCCTCGGCGTGGTCGCCTCGCTGCTGTACCTGCGACGCACACACGAATGCCTCGTGCCGCCCGGCGAGGAGTTCAATCGCCGCCCCACCGCTGCCGACGCTTCCGTCGCAGCGGCGTCGCTCAAGCAGCACGCCTCATAGTCCTGCCCTACGGCGCTTCACCGCCGTCCTCCGCGTCGAAGACAGCCCGCGCCACGCGCATCGCCTCGGCCGCGACGGGAAAACCGCCGTAGAGCGCCAGATGCATGATCTGCTCCCCGATCTCTGCGCGGCTGATGCCGAGCGTCCGCGCCACGCCGGTGTGCAGCCGCAGCTCTTCCGGCAGATGCAGCACCGTCAGCACGCTCAGCACCACGCGGCTGTGCTCGCGCAGGCTCAGGCCGGGCCGCGCCCACAAGTCGCCGAAGGCCGTCGCCGCGACCCAGCGGCCCCAGTCCGGCGAGATCTCGTCGGGCACGGGCAGCGGCGCGCGGTTGCGTCGCGGCAGCAACACGCTCAGCACGGCGCGGGCGCGCTCCGAGCGGTCTTCCGGCAGATCCGCGAGCGCGGGTCCGGAAGTATCAACCACCTCGGCTGGATCGAGTTCCGGCGCCGAATCGAACGCCGCGCGCAGCACGCGCATCCCCTCCACGCCAACGGGGAAGCCGGCGTAACCGGCGACGTGCATCACGATCTCGCTTAGCTGCCGGCGTGAGAGGCCGTTGCGCAGCGCGCCCAGCGCGTGCGCCCGTAGCTGTGCCGGCCGATGCAACGCCGTCAGCGCCGCCACGGTGATCAGGCTGCGGTTGCGCAACGAAAGGCCGGGCCGGGACCAAACATCGGCCATACCCGCCTCGATCACCAACGCGCCCCAGTCGCGCTGGATCGCTTCCGGGGCGGCGAGTGGGGCGTTCGGGTCGGAGCCGGGAAACATCGTGCGGAAGACGGCGGCGCCGCGTGTGAAGTGCTCGCTGCGTGGTGGCCGGGCCTGCTGCTCGCTCATCGCTTTTCCTCCTCGGTCGAGCACCGTTGTCTGCTGCGCTGGCCCGTGCCGCGTTGACGCTGCTCCGGCCACCGTGCCACACTGCCCGTGGCTTGAGCAAAGCAAGCGACCAACGCCGCGGCGGGGGAGAAGCGCATGGGCACGCACGAGGGTAATCAGAGCTATGAAGACCTGATCGTGGAGCGCGAGGGGCATGTCACCACGATCACCCTCAACCGCCCCGAGCGCCTGAACGCCATCTCCGGGCCGATGCTCTCCGGTCTCTCCCGCGCCCTGATGGCCGCCGAGGCCGACGCGGAGACCCGCGCGATCATCCTCACCGGCTCCGGCCGCGGCTTCTGCGCCGGCCTGGATTTGAAGCGGCAGAACGAGCGCGGCGACAGCATCGGCGAGGCGCCAGCGCGCCTGTTCGACCTGCGCAACGCCCCGCCGATGGTAATCCACAACGTCGATAAGCCGATCATCTGCGCCCTGAATGGCGCCGCCGCCGGCTACGGCATGGACCTCGCGCTCGGCTGCGACATCCGCGTGGCGTCCGATCAGGCGAAGCTCGCGGCAGTGTTTGCAAAGCGCGGCGTGCTGCCCGAATCGGGCGGCACCTGGCTGCTGCCGCGGCTGATCGGCTGGGCGAAGGCAGCCGAGATCGCCTACCGCGGCATGATCCTGGACGCCCAGCGCTGCCTGGAGTACGGCCTCGTCAACACGGTCGTGCCGCACGAGCAACTGCTGGAGACCGCCCGCGCCTGGGCGGACGAGATCGCGGCGAACGCGCCGCTGGCGGTACAGGCGACGAAGCGCATGATGCGGCTTGGCCTCGAGGAGTCGTTCGAGGCGAACGTCAACCACGTCTACCTGCAACTGCTGCCGCTCTTCCGCAGCAACGACTTCCGCGAGGGTCTGCAGGCCTTTGCCGAGCGGCGCGAGCCGGTCTTCAGCGGACGCTGAGGCATGGCAGAGGGCACCGATTCGACGTTTGCCGCAGCCATGACCGCCGGCGCGCAGCCCGGCGCGCTAAGCGGCTTGCGCGTGCTCGATTGCGGCCAGATCATCGCGGCGCCGTTCGCCGCCTGCCTGCTGGCCGACTTCGGCGCCGAGGTAATCAAGGTTGAGCAGCCGGGCATCGGCGATGCCTACCGAGGCGAGAAGGGCAGCAGCTTCGGCTGGGCGGCCGACGACCGCAATAAGCGCTCGATCACGCTCGATCTGCGCAAGCCGCAGGGCCAGGCACTGCTGAAGCGGCTCGTGGCCGTCTCGGACGTGCTGATCGAGAACTTCCTGCCCGGCACGATGGAGCGCTGGAACCTCGGCTACGAGGCGCTGGCCGACGTCAACCGGCGGCTGATCATGCTGCGCTGCTCCGGCTTCGGCCAAACCGGGCCGTACGCGCAGAAATACAGCTTCGACCGCATCGGCCTCGCCATCGGCGGCATGACCTACGCCACCGGCTTTCCCGACCGGCCGCCGGCGCGGCCCGGCTACTTCGTTGCCGACTACGGCACCGGCCTGTTCGGCGCCTTTGCCGTGCTGACGGCGATCTACAATCGCGATCTGGCCGGCAGCGGCCGCGGCCAGATGATCGACGTCTCACTGTATGAGACGGTCTGGAAGATGTCTGGCACCCTCGCCGCGCAGTACGCGAGCAGCGGCCGGGTGCGCGAGCGCAACGGCAACACCGTGCCCGGTGTCGTACCCGCGGAGCAGTTCGAGACGGCCGATGGCCGCTACGTCGTCGTCCACGCCGGTACCGACCGCATCTTCGCGCGCCTGTGCGAGACGCTTGAACGGCCGGAGCTGGGCACGGACCCGCGCTACGCCACACCGGACGCGCGGCGCAAACACCAGGACGCGCTGCACGCCGAGATCGCCGCCTGGGTACGCGAACTGACGCAGGACGAATGCCTGCGGCGGCTGGACGCGGGCGGTGTACCGGGCAGCCCCGTCTTCAGCATCGCCGATATCTTTGCCGATCCGCACTTCGCCGCCCGCGGCAATATTGTGCGCGTCAAGGACCCGTTGCTCGGAGAAGTGGCGCAGCCCGGCATCTATCCGCACCTCTCGGCCACGCCCGGAACGATCCGCCGCCCGGCGCCGCTGCTGGGCGAAGCCAACGCCGAAATCTACGGCGGGCTGCTCGGTCTCGACCCGAAGGCGCTGGACGAGCTTGCTCACGCCGAGGTGATTTAGCGCGACGCCTATCCCTGGTTTCGCAAGCGAAACCTGTCCATCTGAAGTCTCCGACGGTTGCGCTGCGCTCTGGCCCCACAGGGGAAGGGTTGGTTCGAGAGCGACCGATCGTCCTGGAAAACCCCTTCCTCGTAGGAAGGGGAAATCCGAGCGCTTGCGCGAGGGAGGGGTAGGCGCGCGTGCTATACTGTTTTCAGAAGACACGTATGAGCACCACACCCTTAGCGCAGCCGCAACGATCGATGGCCAACGACGCAGAATCAAGGGATGACGAGGCCGCGCCGGCAAGCACGCCGCCTTCCGGGCCGGCGCCGCCCGCGCCGTCGCTGACGCCGCCGCGCGATCTGCTGACCGCCTATCTGCTGCTGCTGCTGCGCAACTGGAACATGCACGGCTACCAGCTCATGCAGCAGTTGATGCTCTTCGGCTATCAAACCAGCGACCCGGGCAGCATCTACCGCCAGCTTCGCCAGCTCGAGCGGCAGGGCTTTATCAGTTCGAGCTGGGAGACGAGCGATGCCGGCCCGGCACGTCGCACCTACACCCTGACCGACGCCGGCAACGCCTTCCTGAACGGCTGGGCGTCGGCGATCGAGAACTATCAGAAGACACTGAAGTTCTGGAGCGACCTCTACTCGGGCATGATCAACCCGCTTAACCGCGAGTAGTGATGCCGGGGCGGGTCGCCACGGCGCCCTATGCGGCGACCAGGCTCCGGCCGCTCCAATTTGGAACCGCTACGGCTCCAGGCGGGCCGTGGTATCGATCACACGCGGGCGCTTCTCCACGCGGCCGAGATGCTCCTCCAGCAAATCGCGCGGCACCAGCCGTACGAACAGCCACAGGCCGACCAGCGCGATCAGCCAGTTGTCCAGCCGCCGCAGCACACGCAGTTGCCGCGGCAGGATATGCACCGGCGAGAGCATGTAGGCGATCACGACGATCAGCGGCAGCCGCGCATAGCCTGGCACGCGCTGATCGCCGCGCAGCCGCCACGCCAGCCGCAGCTTGCGCGCGAGCGAGAGCCCGAGTATCCGGCCCAGATTCTGCTGGTTCGGGTGTTGCGCCATCTCTTCGGCCATCATGAGATCCATGCTGCCGGGTGCAGCCGGCGCCGGCCAGCGCCGGGAGTAGTACCTCGACTCAGCCCGCGGCGCTGGGGAACAGACCGTTGCAGCCATCCATACCGCTGGTGTCCAGCAGCCAGTTCCCGCCGCTCTTCACCAGCGAGAACGGCACCTGCGTCGTCTTCGCTGGGTCCGTGCTCAGGGACACCGTGGCGCTGGCGCTCTTTCCGGTGACGTTGACAGTGTCGACGCTCTTCACCGCGTAGTGCGGCGCCAACTGCTTCACCTGCGTCAGGAAGTCCTTCGCGTCTTTGTCGCTGCAGGTGCGCCGCGCCGAGGCGGGCACGTCGTCGTCGAGGATCGCCTTGGCGTCGCCGCTGTTGTAGTGACCGACCAGGCTGTTCACCCGGTCCCTGATCTTTGCCGTGTCATCCTTCGCCGAGCCCCCGCACGCCGCGCTCACCACCACAATCACCGCGCCGGCCAGCGCGGCAGTCCGAACCACCCACGTCACGCACCCGGTCTCCTGCTGTTGCTTGCCACGGCGCGATCACCACGCGTGAGTTGGCGCCGCACGCCGATCATACACCGCGACCGCGCCGAACCGCGAAACTGCGGGACGGCGCGGTCGGAGCAGCCGGCGCTTGCGCTGAGGCGCCGGAACCGGCTTGATCAGATCGCGGGTGCGTGAGGAGGTTCCCATGCCGCTGCGGGTGGGGCTGATCGGCGCGGGGCACATCGGCGGCTCGCACGCGCGGGCGCTGCACGGTGTGATTCGGCGCGAGCTGGCCGACGCCGCGTACGTGGCCGTCGCCGATCGCGAGATCGAGCGCGCCCGCCGCTTCGCCGAGCTGGCGTCGTTACGACATATCTTCGCCGACGGACACGCGCTGATCGATCACCCGGAAGTCGATGCGGTCTATATCTGCACGCCGACCCGTGAGCACCGGCAGTTCGCGCTGCACGCGGCGCGGGCGGGCAAGGCGATCTTCTGCGAAAAGCCGCTCGCCGTCGATCTTGCCACGGCGCGTGAGTTGAGCGAGGCTGTGCAGACGGCAGGCGTCACCAACCAGGTCGGCCTCGTGCTGCGCTTTTCGCCGATTCTGACGGTGCTCAAAGAGCTGATGAGCGACGCGCGCCTCGGCCGGCCGATGGCGCTGATCTTCCGCGACGACCAGTTCTTCCCGATTCAGGGCCACTATGCCAGCACCTGGCGTAAAGACGTGACGCTCACGGGCGGTGGCGCGCTGATCGAGCACAGCATCCACGACCTCGACCTGCTGCGCTGGCTGCTGGGTGAGCCCGAGTGGCTGCGCGCCGAAACACGCAACTTCGCCGGACACCAGGGCATCGAGGACCTGGCGCAGGTCACGCTCGGCTACGCCGGCGGCTGCGTCGCCACGCTGGTCTCGATCTGGCACAACGTGCTCAGCCGGCCATCGCTGCGGCAGATCGAAGTCTTCTTCGGGAACGGCTGCTTCGCCATCGACCAGGATTTTCTCGGCGCGATCCGCATACACACGAGTTGGGCTGGGCAGGACGAGTTGAGCGAGCAGCAGGTGCTCGATCGCTATTTTTCGCTCGCTGGCATCGAGGACGAGTCAGTGCGGCAGGCGGCGCAGCGCTGGTCGCTGCAAGACCTTGCCTTCCTGCGCGCCGCCGCCGCGCACCAGCCCGCCTTCCCCGACTTCTCGGTCGCCCTGCGCGCCCACGAGCTGGTCGACGCCGTCTATCGCGCCGCGGCCGCCCGCGGCGCGATCCGCCTGGCCGGCGGCTGAACGGCTCAGGATGCGGCGGCGTGCGACGGGCCATCGGCTTCCGAAGCCTCGACACGGCGGATGAAGTCGAGCACGGCCGCGTTGAACACCTCGGGCTGCTCAAAATAGGCGGAATGCCCCGCCGCGGCGATCATCTGGTACTCGGCGTGCGGCACCAGCGCCGCGGCCCGCTGCACAATGTGCGGCGGCGTGATCGCGTCGTGCTCGCCCACGACGAAGAGGATCGGCACGCCGCACTCGGCCAGAAAAGGCGAGAACGTGCCGCGGTACCCCGGCTGCAGGGCGAGGAAATCGGCCGGCCGCTTCGGGTTCAGGCGATTGATCTGGCGATAGAGGAAGGCCATACGCGGATTCTCTTCGACGTAGCGCGGCCACAGGGCGCGGTCGAGCAGCGTCGCGCCCGCCGGCAGGCTCGCCGTGTACCGGCGTTGCAGCTCGCGCACCTCGTCGTTCACCGAGCCGGCCGTGCTGCCGGCAAAGACGACGCCACGCAGCCGCCGCGGCGCCCGCCGGATCAGCCCCGCGGCCGTGCGCCCGCCCATCGACTGCGCCACGAAGACGAAGCGCTCGATGCCCAGCCGGTCCACGAGCGCCAGCACGTCGGCGGCGAACTGTGCCCGGCCTTCGCCCGTGAGGTCGAGCGACTGCCCGAAGGCGCGGTGGTCGAAGGTT
>CALFMN010000148.1 GCA_937879875.1 uncultured Chloroflexota bacterium
GGGCGGGCAGCCGCGGGTCTTGCGGGAAGCCGATCTGCATGGTGCTGGCCGTGCGGATTGCGACGGCCACCAGCCGCGGTCCTACAATAGAAGAGAAGCCGCGCGGCAGCGGACACTGCATAAGCGCTGATGCGAACGCCATGAGCAACGATCCAATCGATGAGCGGCTCATCACTGGAAGCGGCGAGCCGGAGTCTGCTGCCTCGCTGCCTGCCGGCCGTGTGCCGCGCTGGCTGATCGTTGCACAGGTCGGCGCGGTCGCCTTCGTCTCCGCGATGATCGTGCTGGCGATCGTGCTGCTACGGCGCGACCGGCCGGCCGTCGTGCACCTCGGCGCGGCGGCGCCCTCCGCCGTGGCGGCGTCTCCCGCTGCGCACGCGGCCGCGCCGGTGCTGCCGCATCCGGACGGACCGCTCGGCGCGCTGGACAAGAGGCCGCCCAGCGTCGGCCAGCCGGCGCCCGACTTCGCCCTGCTGGACACCGACGGCCGGCGCGTGGAGCTGGCTTCGCTCAAGGGCAAGGCCGTGGTGGTCAACTTCTGGGCGACCTGGTGCGGCCCCTGCAAGCAGGAGTTTCCGGAGCTGGAGAAGGCGAACGAAACGCTCGGCAAGGACGTGGTGATCCTCGCGCTCGACCAAGCTGAGAGCGTGAGCAAGGTTTCGGCGTTTCGCGACCAGTTCGGCGCCAGCTTCACGATCCTGATGGACTCAGAGAACGCCGTGGCCGATACCTTCCGCCTCGACGGCATTCCCGACACGGTGTTTATCGACCGCAACGGCATCGTGCGCGACGTGGTCTTCGGCCCGCTCTCGGCCGGCACCTTCCGCTACAAGATCAGCCAGACGCTCAACGCGCAGTGAACGCGAAGCCCGATCTGGCGCTGCTGCGCTTCCTGCGCGCCGGCGCGGGTGAAGTGGCCGTGCTCAATCAGTCCCCGGACGGCGGGAGTTCGCACGCTTCAGCCGACGCAAATATTGACAGTCTGCCGGCGCGCCTCGTGGAGGCGGCACGCGCCCTGCGCACCGCCGCCAGCGCCGACGAGGGCGGCACGATCGCCTACGAACGGATCGCGACGCTGCCCGCCTATGCGCGGCTGCGAGAAATCGCGGCAGAACTGGCCACCTTCGACCCGGCCGCGCTTTCCAGCCGGACCGAGCGGCTGGCGTTCTGGATCAACGTCTACAACGCACTTGCGATCGACGCGGCGGCGCAGATCGGCCTGCACGGCTCCGTGCGCGAGCAGCCGGGCTTCTTCCACCGCGCCGCCTACCGCATCGGCGGGCAGCGCCTTTCGCTGAACGAGATCGAGCACGGCGTGCTGCGTGACAACCGCCCGCCCTTGCCGCGGCTGGCCGTGCCCTTCGCCGCGGGCGACACGCGGCTGGCGCTCTGCATCCGGCCGCCGGAGCCGCGCGTGCATTTCGCCCTGCACTGCGCCACGCACTCCTGTCCGCCGCTGCACGTCTACACGGCGGCCAACCTCGACGCGGAACTTGCGGCGGCGACCGGGGATTTCGTCCGGGGCGGCGGCGTGGCCTTCGCGGGCGAGACGGTACGGCTTTCCGCAATCTTCGCGTTCTACGCCGAGGACTTCGGCGGACGCGCCGGCATTGCCGCCTTCATCGGCGCCTTTCTGGAGAGCGACAGCGAACGTCGCCGCCTGAACGACGCTCTGCGCGCAGGCCGCGAGCAGTACGAGACGTACGACTGGACGCTGAACGCGGCCGGCGCGGGCGAGTGAGCGTCGCAACCGGTCGCCTACCCCTGCCTCGCCTTGCGGCTCGGATTTGCTTTGGAAGTCTCCGACGGTTGCGCTGCGCTATGGCCCACAGGGGAGGGGGTCTCCGGTAGCAACCGATAGTTCTCAGACCAACCCTTCCCCGGTGGGGAAGGGACAGACTTCGCTTGCGAAGTCAGGGATAGGCCGCCGGCCGGAACTTCGGCAGGCTGATCTGCTCGGTGATGTCCTCGAACGTAACCTCGACGGGCATGCCGACCGTGATCTTCGCCGGATCCGGCGCGATGCCGACGAGGTTCGTCATCATGCGCGGGCCTTCGTCGAGATCCACTATCGCGGTGATGAACGGTACGTCCTCGCGGAAGGCCGGCGTGGGCGCGCGGTGCACGATCGCGAAGGTGTGCAGCGTGCCCTTGCCGCTCATCTGCTTCCAGGTCACGTCGCGCGCGCCGCAGATCGGGCAGATATCGCGCGGATAGTAGTACGGCTTCGCGCAGGCGTTGCAGAAGCGTAGCCACAGTTCGTGCGCCTTGCAGCCCTGCCAGAAGCGCTCGTTCTCGGGCGTAATCAGCGGAATCGGCTTGGCGTAGGGGGGCTGTGTCGTCATCGTTCGGCGTCCTTCAAGGCTTGAGACAGGCGAGAAGCGCTAATCGGCGGCGAGCACGAGCGTGCCGGTAGACGAAAGCGAGCCGCCGGTGCCGTTGACCAGCGCGATCCGGCAGTCCGGCACCTGGCGCTGGCCGCACTCACTGCGCAACTGCCGCGTCGCCTCCAGCAGCAGGAACATGCCGTACATGCCGGAGTGCGTGTACGAAAGGCCGCCGCCGTTGGTGTTGGTCGGCAGGGCTCCGCCGGGTCCCAGCCGGCCGTTGCTGACGAAGGCGCCGCCCTCGCCCTGCTTGCAGAAGCCCAGCGATTCCAGCGTCACCAGCACCGTGTAGGTGAAGGAGTCGTAGATCATCGCCAGGTCGATCTCACCGTGCGTGACGCCGGCCATGCCCATCGCCGCCGGACCGGAGTACTGCGCCGCGGTGCGTGTGAGATCCGGCATCTGGCTGATCATGCTGTGGTCGTGCGCCTCGCCGATGCCAAGCACCCAGACCGGCTTTTTCTTGATCGATCGCGCCCGCTCCGGGCTGACCACCACGCAGGCGCCGCCCGCGTCGGTCACGAGGCAGCAGTCGAGCAGGTTGAACGGGTAGGAGATCAGGCGCGAGTTGAACACGTCCTCGACCGTGATCGGGTCACGCATCAGCGCCTTCGGGTTCATGCTGGCCCACTGGCGCGTCTGCACGGCGATCTGCGCGAGCTGCTCTTTGGTGGTGCCGTAGAGCGCCATGTGCCGCATGGCGGCCAGTGAGTAGGCGTAGGGCGGCCCCAGCACGCCGAACGGCGCCTCGTACTGCCCGGCGAGGTTCGACGGATCGGGGCCGCCGGGACCGCGCCGGCCGCCGCCCATGTGCCCCTCGCCGTGCGTGATCAGCACGACAGAGGCGCGGCCGTCGGAGATCGCCTCCAGCGCGTGGCCGACGTGGATCACGAATGACGAGCCGCCGACCGAGGTGCCATCGGTGTAGCGCGGCACGATGCCGAGATACTCCGCCGTCTGCATCGGCGAGACGCCGGCGGTGGCGACGCCGTCCACCTCGGACTTGTCGATGCCGGCGTCGGCGAGCGCGTTCATCGCCGCCTCGGCGTGCAGTTGCAGCGAGGTCTTGTTGGGCACGTTGCCGATCTGGTCGGACTCATCGACGCCGGCGATCGCGGCGCCGCGATAGAGCGGATGGGGCATGGTGGTGGCTCCGAAACTGGTCTGCGGATGCTCGCGCGCCGGCGCCCGTCCGCGGCACCTAACCCTGCTTCGGCTGAAGCGAAACCTGTCCCTTCCCGAAGCGGGAAGGGACTTCTGGAGCGTTCCCAAGGTCGCCGGACGGCGGCGGGGCCACGGTGTCCTCGTGGGACACGCAGCGGGCTGGTCTTCTACCCTCCGATGTTCCTCGAACCCCCAACCCTTCCAGTTTCGGGAAGGGACAGACGCCGCTTGCGGCGTCAGGGTCAGGTGCCCCGCCCGGGCGTCGCCGACAGGAACGCTCCAAATCCCCTCTATTCCCTATTGAGCCCTAGCCCCTGGGCAGGCCGAGGCCGCGCGTGGCGATCACGTTGCGGTTGATCTCGCTCGAGCCGGCGGCGATCGTGCTGGCGACGGTGGTCAGGTACTGGCGGCTGAGGCGGCCCTTCAGCGCCGCCAGCGGGCCATCATCGTAGACGTTGCCGTACATGCCCAGCGCCTTCATGCCGGTCTGCGCCAGCCGCTGGCCGGCCTCGGCGCGGAAGTTCTTGTTCATCGAGGCTTCGTAGTTGGGGATGCCGCCGCGCTTCTGAATCGAGATGATGCGGTAGCTGATCAGCTTCGAGATCTCGGCCTCGATCGCGCGCTCGACCAGCTCGGCCTTGAGCGTCGCCGTCACCCGCACCGGCACGTTGCCGCCCTTCGACGCTTCGCGCACGAAGGTGACCAGGTCGTTGACCTGGTGGCGCATGCCGATCGCGCTGGCGATGTTGCTGCGCTCGAAGTCGAGCAGCGTGGCGCCGACGTACCAGCCACGGTTCTCTTCGCCCACGCGGTTCTTCACCGGCACGCGCACGTTGTCGAAGAACTCCTGGTTGAAGTAGTGCCGGCTAGACATATCGACCAGCGGCTGGACTTGAATGCCGGGCGACTTCATATCGAGCAGCAGCATCGAGATGCCGCGGTGCTTCGGCGCCTCGGGGTCCGTGCGCACGAGCATGAACATCCAGTTGGCGCGGTGGGCGCCGGAGGACCAGATCTTCTGCCCGTTGATCACGTAGTCATCGCCGTCGCGCACGGCCCGCGTCTGCAGTGAGGCCAGGTCGGAGCCGGAGCCGGGCTCCGAGTAGCCCTGACACCACTGCACTTCGCCGGACGTGATCTTCGGCAGGTGTTCCTTCTTCTGTTCTTCGGTGCCGTAGACGATCAGCGTGGGGCCGATCATCTGCACGCCCATGCCGCCGACCTGCGGCGCTCGCGCCTCCGCCATCTCCTCGTTGAAGACAAACTGCTCGGCTGGCGACAGGCCGGCGCCGCCGTACTCTTTGGGCCAATGCGGCGCGATCCAGCCCTGGCTCGCCAGACGGCCGCGCCAGCTCTTGAGATCACCCGCGCGCGAGGGGTCGTCTACTTCAGGCTCGAAGGCCGACGTGAAGCCTTTGGGCAGGTTCTGCTTGATGAAGCCGCGAACCTCGCTGCGGAATGCCGCCTCTTCCTGCGAGTCCTGGAAATCCACGGTGCCCCCTCTTTAAGTGCGCTGTACGCGCTGCACGCCGTGCAGTCGCGTCCTGATCAGACGCTCAGTTGCTCTGCCGTCGCTGCGACAGTAGCGCAGCCCGTTGCTACCCGCAACCGCGGCGGAGTTATGATGGCGCCAGGCGCGTCGGCCCTCACCCCCGTCCCCTCGCCCAGGATTGGGCGAGGGGCGATCGTGCGGAGCACGACTCGGACGGAGCCGGGTTAGCCTGACGCCCTCCCGCTTCAGCAGCCCACGATCGCCCCTTTCCCTCCAGGATTGGGGGAAAGGGGACGGGGGATAGAGGGCCGACCGCCGAACCGGCGCAACAGTTGGCGATGGAGATGGAGGCAACTCATGGAATTTGCATTCGCACCGGAAGATGAGGCGTTCCGCAGCGAGGTTCGCGGCTTCATCCGCGACAACTGGGGCATGGGCGATACGGTCGGCGGCATCGCCGCCGAGGGCGACGAAGAGTTCCCGCGCATGCGCGCCTTCGAGAAGAAGCTGGCCGCGCGCGGCTGGCTGACGATGGCCTGGCCCAAAGAGTACGGCGGCGCGGGCGTCAGCCACATTCGCCAGATGATCTTCCGCGAGGAGTGCGCCTATCACGGCGCGCCGGGCGGCGGCGGCCAGGGCATCAACATGATCGGCCCCTGCATCATGGTGCATGGCAACGAAGACCAGAAGCAGCGCTTCCTGCCGCCGATCGCCAGCGCCGACGTGATGTGGTGCCAGGGCTTCTCCGAGCCCGGCAGCGGCTCCGATCTTGCCAGCCTGCAAACGCGCGCCACTGCGGACGGCGACGATTTCGTCATCAACGGCCAGAAGATCTGGACCAGCAACGCCCAGCACGCCGACTGGATTCACGTGCTCGCGCGCACCGACCCGGACGCGCCCAAACATCGCGGCATCACCTACTTCCTGCTGGATATGAAGACGCCGGGCATCTCGATCCGGCCGATTCCGCAGATGCACGGCCGCTCGGGCTTCAACGAGACGTTCTTCGAGGACGTGCGCGTGCCGCGCCAGAACGTGCTGGGCGAGATCAACCGCGGCTGGTACGCGGCGGCCACAACGCTGGACTTCGAGCGCTCCGGCGTCGGCCGCATCGCCGGCGGCCTGCGCACGCTGGAGCTGCTGACGCAGTTCTGCCGCGAGGCGACGCTGGGCGGCGTGCCGCTCTACCAGCGGCCGGGCGTGCGCGAGAAGCTGGCCGAGCTGGCGATCGAGCACGAAGTCGGGCGCTTTCTCTCCTACCGCGTCTCGTGGATGCAGGCGAGCGGTCGCATCCCCAATTACGAGGCCTCGATGTCGAAAATGTACGGCTCGGAGCTGAGCCAGCGGCTGGGGCAGGCGGGCGTGAACATCATGGGCGCCTACGGCATGTTGTACGAAGGCAGCCGCTGGGCGCCGCTTGAGGCGAAGATGCAGGTGCTGTATCTCAGCAGCGTCTCCGCCACGATCGCCGCCGGCACCAGCGAGGTGCAGCGCAACATCATGGCCACGCGCGGGCTGGGGCTGCCGCGGGGGTAACACCTGTGCGTTGTCGGGCATCGGTTCGCTTTGCGGTATACGGTCGCAGCAATAGGCGCGCTCCCGGTCACCCGTAACGCCGTTTGACACCGCACGCATACCATAGAGCGGACGGTGAGCGCGCGGTGGGCGGAGCAGGCGCGATGGCGGCGAAGCTGACGGCGGTGCAGGGCGATATCACCCGCGAAGGGGTCGATGCGATCGTCAACGCGGCGAACGAGGCGTTGCTGCCGGGCGGCGGCGTCTGCGCGCCGGGCGACGCGGTGCTCACCGGCGGCTATCAACTGCCCGCGCGATACGTGATTCACACCGTCGGGCCGATCTGGGAAGGCGGCCGCTTCGACGAAGACGCGACGCTGGCGAGCTGCTACCGCCGCTGTATTGAGCTTGCGCAGCAGCGCGGGCTGCGCAGCATCGCCTTCCCCGCGATCAGCACCGGCATCTACGGCTTCCCCATCGAACGGGCCGCGCCGATCGCCGTTGCCGCCGTGCGCGGGGCGCTGGAAAGCGTGCCTGCGGTCCAAGACGTGCGCTTCGTCTGCTTCGACGCGGCCACGCTCGACACCTATCAGATGGCGCTCGGTGAGACAGCGCCGGCCGGAAGCACCTGAGGCATCGGACGATGCAAGACGACGACGAGTCGGCCCGGCAACGTCTGGCGCGCGCGGCCGACCGCGCCCGTGCCTTTTCCGGCTGGGATCTGAGCCTGGCACAGCCGCGCTTGCTGGAGGCGGGCCCGCCGTGGAGCTATGATGCGCTGGCCCGGCAGTACGCCGCCGGAACGAACGCCGCGCTCGACCTCGGCACCGGCGGCGGTGAGCGGCTCTCCGCGCTGCGGCCGTCCCTGCCCGCCCGTGTCGTCGCCACGGAGGAGTGGCCACCGAACGTGTCCGTCGCGGCGCAGCGGCTGCGCCCGCTCGATGTCTCCGTGCTGGCGGCGCACCGCCTGCGGCTGCCGTTCCGTGGCGGCACCTTCGACCTGGTACTCAACCGGCACGAGTATTTGGACTGCGCCGAGGTCACGCGCGTGCTGCGCCCTGGCGGACACGCCGTGACGCAGCAGGTGGGCGAGAACAACTGGCGCGAGCTGCGGCGCTTCTTTCCGCGTCAGCAGCGTTTCGACGGGCTCCACGCTGACTATGCCGCCGGTTTCGCCCGCGCCGGGCTCACCCTCCTGCTCGACCGGGAGCACGAGTACCGCGTCGCCTATCCCTCGCTCAGCGAGCTGGTCTATCTGCTCTCGGTGATGCCCTGGGTGATCCCGGACTTTGCGCTCGATCGTGACCTGGACGCGCTGCTGGCGCTGGAAGCGGCCTGTCTCACCGAGGACGGGTTCGTGCTGACCGAGAGCCGCTTCATCATCGTCGCCCAAAAGCCGATCTGAATCCGACCGGGCTACGGCCGCATCTGCCAGCCTGCGGTGCTGCGCCAGCGGTACAGCGCGTTGTCGAGCGGCAGGCCGAGGGCGAGGAACGTTCCCAGCAACTCGGCCAACGCTTCGGCGGGCCGCGGCTGCGGCAGGATCAGCACACCTGCGTGCGGCTGGTTCACGCTCCATGCCGCCGACCAACGCCGCCATGCGTCGTGCAGCAGCTCGAAGTCTTTGATGTTGTGTGTAACCAGAATCTGTCTGTGGATAGCCGCGTGCAGGAGAACTTCGTCGTCTCCGGCACGTGACAGACCTCGTTCGAGCGCAGTCTCGACGGCGTGCCCTTTTTCCATGAGAAAGTCGGGAAGATCTTGATTGATGTTGTGATCGATGAGAAAGTTCGCCACGCGCGGCTAGACCGCATTCGCAGCGATGCGATTATCGATAATGCACTGATGAGCCGCGTAGTACGCCATTGCTGCCTCCACAGCCGCAAGGGGGAGACGGAAGGCGGCGGCGACGCGGCTCAGATCGCCGTCGTAGGCGTCGCGATAGCCAACGAGCGACCATACCGGAATGAGAGTGCCGCGCACCACAGCCTCCTCAGCCCACGGCTTGTGTGGATTCGGCTCGATCCATTTCGCGATCAGTTCTTCGTCAGTCATGGCGTTTGCTCCACGTCGTTCGATCTCAGTATACCGGCGGCCTGCCTCGCGGCTTGGCACAGCCGCGGCCGATCGGGTATCGATCAGGCATGGGGCTGCATACGGACGGCGATCTGCCCGCCGCGCTGCTGCTTGATCTGGACGATACAATTCTCGACGACAGCGGCGGCCGGGACGCGGCGTGGGCCGCTATCTGCGAGGAAGCCGCGGCGCAGCTGCATGGTCTGGATGCCGCGCTGCTGCGCGCGGCGATCGATCGTACGAGCATCTGGTACTGGTCCGACGCGGCGCGGCACCGCGAGGGCCGGCTCGACCTGCTCGCCTCACGCCGGCTGATCATCCAGCAGGCGCTCGAGTCACTCGATTTCCGGCCTGCTGGCCATGCTGCCCTCGCGGCGGAGCTGGCGACGCTGGTGCATACGCAGCGCGAGGCGGCGATCTGCCCGCTGCCCGGTGCGATCGAGACGCTGACAGCGCTGCGTGCACATGGCGTGCGGCTGGCGCTGCTCACCAACGGCGCAGGGCCGGCGCAACGCGCCAAGATCGACCGCTTCGATCTGGCGCGGCACTTCGAGGTGATGCTGATCGAGGGCGAAAACCCCTGGGGTAAGCCGGACGAGCGCGTCTACCACGCCGCGCTCGCCGCTCTGCACGCCGCGCCGGCCGATGCCTGGATGGCCGGCGACAATTTGGAGTGGGAGGTCGCCGTGCCGCAGCGGCTGGGCCTGCGCGGCATCTGGCTGGACCGCGCCGGCGCCGGGCTGCCGGCCGGCTCGCGGGTGCGGCCGGACCGCATCATCCGCTCGCTGGCCGAGCTGCTTGGCGGCAGTGGATAACCAGAGCGACGCTACAGCGCCTGCCAGTAGCGCCGGCCTTCGAGCCGTACAACGCGGCCGAAGCCCGGCCGCGGGAAGTGGCCGGCGACCATCGTCATGCCTTCCGCCTCAATGCGCTCCAGCAGCGCCCGGCGGGTGGCGGCAGCTTCGGCGCCGTCCGCGTCGAAGATCGACACCCAGTCCGGCTCCGAGACCTGCGCCGGATTGGAGAGCACGTCGCCCGTAATCAGCGCCTTCTCGCCGTCCGAAGCAATGATCACGCTCATGTGACCCGGCGTGTGGCCGGGGGTATGGATCGCGGTGACTTCGTCAGTCAGGCGCTTCTCGCCGTCGAGCAGCTCGAGCCGTCCCAGCTTCTCCAGCGGCGTGAGCGAGCGCGCTGCCGACGCGTTGCCGGCCATACGCTCGGAATGGTGCGCCCAGTCCCAGTCGGCGCGGTGGATCAGATAGCGCGCGTTCGGGAACGCCGCCGAGCCGTTCTCCAGCACGTTCCAGCCGATGTGATCGCCGTGGGCGTGTGTCAGAAAGACGGTATCGATCGCGGCCAGGTCGATGCCGCGCGTGTACAGCTCGTCCGGCAGCCGGCCGCGTACGCCGCCCATCAGCGCGAACGGATACGGCCCGATGCCCGTATCGACCAGCAGCGTGCGCCCGGCCGAACGCAGCAGGAACGAGCCGATCGGCGCGCTCCAGAGGCCGCCCTCGGCAAACGCTTCGGGATAGCGCCGCCGGTACGGCTCCTGCAGCTCGGCCGAGATGCCGGGCACGATCTGCTCCGGCGGCAGGTGCAGCGGCCCCTCGGCGTCGGCCAGCGAAAGCACCTGCACCGCGCCGATCGCGATCGACTCCGCACCCATGCGCCTCGCTCCTCACGAACAGTGCACGCCGCCGCCAGTGGCTCGCCCGCCGTCAGCGACTGCCGACTGCCCCGGCGCGAGCCGCCTGGCGCGCCAGCATTTCATCATCAAAACTCCAGTCGAAGGCGTACTGGGCGTGGCCGCTCTCGCGGAACCAGGCGTACGCCTTTGGCAGCTCCTCGTGGATGCGCCGGCGCGGCTGCCAGCCCAGCCGCTCGCGGCACTTCGAGAGGTCGAAGATGCGGCTGCCGATCTCCCACTCGTTCCAGTCGGAGATGCGGTCGCGCGTGCGCTTGTCTTCGAGGCACAGCTCGCGGTCCAGATGCACGACGCGCGGCTCGCGGCCCAGCGCCGCGCCGATCGCCCGCAGCAGCCCGTTGTAGCTGATCAGCTCCGTGCCGGCCAGCGTGAACGCCTCGCCGATCGCTTGTGGGTTGCCCAGCGCCGCGACCAGCGCGTCCACGACGTCCTGCACATGCACGATATGCAGAAACGGCAGCCCGTTGCCGGGGATGATGCAGGACCGGCCCTGCTCCACGCGGGCGAAGTAGGCCGGCTCGCGGCCGGCGATGGCGTTGCCGGGGCCGTAGACGTGCGAGAAGCGCAGGACGGTGACTGGAAAGCCCTCACTCTTGTGCAGATCGAAGAGCTGGTTCTCGATCAGCGCCTTGCCGGCGCCGTACGGCCCGCGCACGTTGTGCTCCGGGTCCGGCTCGGTGGGGAAGTCTTCGCGGATCGGCTGAATGTCGCTGACGCGATAAGCCGCGATGCTGCTGGTGAACAGATACTGCTGCACGCGGCCGGCGAAGAGCTTGAGCAGCGGCTGCACGTCGGCCGGCTGGAAGGCGGTGTTATCGAAGACTGCATCGACTGCGACGCCGTCGAGCGCAGCCAGCAGCTCGGCGTGGTTCGCCCGCACGGCGTGAATGCGGCGCACGCCCTGCGGGTACGGCACCGGATGGCTGTTGACGACCGTGACCTCGTGACCGAGCTGGTGCAGCCGCTCGACGAGTTGCAAGCCGATGAAGCGATTGCCGCCGGTGACGAGCACGCGCATGATCTGCTCCTGGGGGGTGAGTGGTGAACGGTGAGTAGTGAACAGTGGGGCTCGGCGCCTCGGTTTCACGTCGCCAGGAGCGGGATCTCACGTAACCTGATCCCGAACTGGCGGAGTCAGATGGCCTCATGCAGAGCAACCGCTTCACCAATCACCACTCACCACTCACCCGCGTTCAGCTCCAGCGGTCCCAGCGCAGCACCTCGAACACCGGCGGCCGCGAGACGGGACCGAAGCGGCCCAGTGGATAGCCGACCGGAATCAGGCATTGCGCCTCGATCTCGTCCGGCAGGTCGAGCACGGCGCGGAAGGCGTCGCGGTCGCTGAGCGCCAGCGTGGTCGGCGTGGCGCCGAGGCCGAGGGCACGGGCGGCGAGCAGCAGGTTCTGGATCGCGGGCCAGATCACGATCGCCCCGGCGGCACGGCGCGTGTTCGGCGTCATCGCCGGGTCGGCATCGGTGCAGGCGACGATCAGCACGGGCGCCTCGTGCAGATGATCCGCCTGCCACTGCAGGGCGCGGCGGTTGCGCTCGGCCTGCTCCGTCTCAGCCGGTGTCTGCGGCGAAATCAGCCGCGAGCCGCGCTCCAGATAGACGAGCACGGCTTCGCGGTTGAGCGCGGCGATGCGCGCCTTCTGCTCCGGGTCGCGCACGATCACCCAGCGCCAGCCCTGGATATTCGAGGGCGTCGGCGCCTGAATCGCGGCCTCGATCAGGCGCAGCAACAGCTCTTCCGGCACGGGATCGGGCTTGAGCCGGCGCATGGCCCGCGCCGAATACATGACTTCGAAGATGCCGGGCTCACGCTCGCCGGCCGTGGCCGCGCCACGTTCGTGTTGCTGGGTCATCGCTGCCCCTCGTCGAACCATACGGCCGGGCGACCGGATCGGTTTGCCGCTGCCGCGCACAACGGTACGATACTCTGCGATGCCCGCGCCTGCCAGCGGCCGGCAGAGGGAGACGGTTGCTCGGTGTGCTCTTTCGGCAGAACGCGAGTGCGGCTCACGCAGAGTACGGCGTTGCTGGCGGTGTTGCTGCTTGGCCTCGCCTGTGGCGGCGCAAAGCAGGCGCCGGCCGGCACCGTGGTGATCGTCACGCAAACGGTTGCAGCCGTACAAACAGCGGCAGGAACCGCGCCGGCCGCCGCGGCCAGCGCATCCGCCACCCGCGGAGCCGCTTCGGCGCCGTTTCCGACCAGCAGCGCTGCCGCCGGCGTGCCCGGGCGAACCGCGACGGCCGGGCTTGCACCTTCGGCTGGCAGAACCAGATCACCGACCGGCGGGCTGGCGGATAGCTGCGTGGAAACCGTGTTCGCGAACCTCTCCGACGAGCAGCGCATCGGCCAGCTCTTCATGGTCGGGCTGAACAGCAACGACCCGCAGTCGGCTGCGACGGCCTCCGCGATCACGGACTCCTACGCGGGCAACGTCGTGCTGTACGGCACGGGCTGGAACGGCAGCGTGAAGGTGCAGCAGACAACGGCGTGGCTGCAGGGACTCGCGACGCAGGACGCCACGGCCAGCATTCCCCTCTTTATCTCCGGCAATCAGGAAGGCGGCGCGCAGGGCAGCCTGCAGGCGTTTTATGGCGATGGATTCGCTACGATTCCGCCGGCGCTGACGCAGGGCGAGATGGCGACTGAGGCGCTGCGATCCGCCGCCCAAACCTGGGGAAAACAGCTCCGCGCGGCGGGCGTGAACCTGAACCTCGCGCCGGTGCTCGACACGGTCGATCGAGCTAACGCGGCGGCAAACGCGCCGATCGGGGCGCTGGACCGCGAGTACGGCTACACGGCTGATGTTGTCGCGGGGCAGGGCGTCGCCTTCATCAACGGCATGCACGCCGCCGGCGAGGCCGTCGCGATCAAGCACTTTCCCGGCCTCGGCCGCGTAACCGGCGACACCGACTTCACCGCGCAGGGCATCACCGACAACATGACTACGGCGACCGACGCCTATCTGCGCCCGTTCCAAGAGGGCATCGGTGCGGGCGCCGAGTTCGTGATGGTTTCGCTGGCAACGTACACGCAAATCGATCCGAACAGTCCAGCCGTGTTCTCAAGCGCCATCATCAGCAGCATCCTGCGCAGTCAACTCGAGTTTAGAGGCGTGGTGATCTCCGACGATATGGGTGCGGCCGCGGCCGTGGCGGCCTATCCACTGGCCGAACGCGCCGTGGCCTTTTTCAAGGCCGGCGGCGACATGGTGCTGACCATTCAGCCCTTGGACATCGCGCCGATGACGCGGGCGGTGCTCGCCGCGATGCAGAGTGATGACGGCTTCCGGACACAGATCTCCGCATCGGTTAAGCGTGTGCTCACCGCCAAAGCGCGCGCCGGCCTCGTGTCGTGCGCCGGCGGCGATACGGCGCCGTAGCCAGACACCCGATCAGCCCCGCGTTCCTGTACCCTGTTCCCTGTGACCTGTCACCTCGCAACAGAAGGGAGTCACGCCATGCACATCGTCCGCAACGATCCGTCCGCCCTGGCGCGCAACGAGGCGCCGATCATGCGCGGCGAGGTCCACTCCCGCGCCCTGGTGGAGAAGGCGCAGAGCGGCGAGGTGCGCGTCTTGCTGGTGAAGTTTGCCGCCGGCGGCCGCAACGTCTGGCACAAGCACACCTTCGACCAGATCCTCGTCGTCACCGAGGGCGAGGGCATCGTCGCCACGGAGGGCAACGAAGTGCGCGTCGGCGCGGGCGACGTGGCCGTAATTCCGGCGGGCGAGAAGCACTGGCATGGCGCCACGCCGAGCACCGCCATGGCGCACCTCGCCATCGGCCAGCCGGGCACGACGGAGATTCTGGGCGAATAGCCGGCGGGCGTCCACCCTGCTCATGGCGCCGGCGGTGGTTCGGGCGCCAGCGGCAGCTGCACCGTGACCGTGGTGCCTTTGCCTTCGGCGCTCGCGATCGCGATCGCGCCGCCGTGCTGCTCGACGATCTGCCGTGTGCCCGCTAGGCCGATGCCCGTGCCCGGGATCTCCCCCACGACATTGGCGCCGCGGTGGAAGCGCTCGAAGATGTGCGGCAGATCGGCCGCCGGCACGCCGATGCCTTGGTCCGCGACGGTCAGCACCGCCCAGTCCCTGCCCGACTCCTGGCTGCGCTCCACACGCACGCGCACCGTACCGCCGGCGGGGCTGTATTTCACCGCGTTGCCGATCAGATTGTCCAGCACGCGCCGCAGCCGCAGCGCATCCCACCGGCCGGCGACCGGGCCGGGCGGCAGATCCAGTGCGAAGTGATGGTCCGGCGCGAGCGGTTGTCGCTCCGCGACTGCCGCGCGCACCAGCGCGGCCAGATCCATCTCGCGCAGATCCAGGGCGAGCGCCTGCCCCGCGTCTTGCCGCGCGAGATCCAGCAACTGGTCGAGCATATCCGCGATCGTTGCGGCCGCGACGGTGATGCCCTGTGCCAGATGCACGACGGCGCCGGCCTCGCCGTCTGTCGCTGCCGGGTCCGCCAGCCGGCGGGCGATGAGTTGCGCCGAGCCTTTGATCGTGGCCAGGGGCGAGCGCAAATCGTGGGAGATCGACGCCAGGAACTCATCGCGCAGACGCACCGCGCGTTGGGCTTCGGCATAGAGGCGAGCGTTTTCGATGGCGATGGCGGCGCGGTGCGCGATCTCTTCCGCCAGCGCGACCTCGGCGCGGTCGTAGCGCCGGCCGCGCGTCTCGGAGACAAAGGCCAGCGCGCCCAGCGTGCGCCCGTGCGCCCGCAGCGGTACGCAGATCACGGCGCCGGCGTGCAGCGAGCGCCAGAAGGGGAGTTGCTCGGCATCCGCTCTGGCCGGCAGCCGATCGGGTGCTGCGATGCGGTTCTGCACCTGGGTCGCGCCGCTCGCCAACGCCGCGCGCAGCGGCGCGGAGGTTTCCAGGCAGAGCGGAAATCGTGCCCAGAGCGCGGCGATCTCTGCCTCGCGCGCCGGATCGGCGTGCGCCAACGCCGTGCGCTGAGGAACGCCGGCGTCGTCCAGCAGATAGACGGCGGCCCAGTCGGCCAGCAACGGCACGGCCAGACGCGCGGCACGTGCCAGCGTCGTCTCGTAGTCGAGCGAGGAGGCGAGTACGTCGCTGATCTCGGTCAACGCTTCCTCGCGACGGCGCGCTGCCTCCGCCTGCAAGCGAGCCACCTGAGCCCGGACCAGACGAGCGCGCTGTTCATCGCCCTGGCTGCCCCGGCCGCTGAGGTCATGCAGCAGCCAGCGAATGCCGTCGACCTGGCCGTGCTCGTCACTGAATGCGGCCGCGATCAGCGCGGCGCGCCGCGCCGGGCCATGCCGGGGCTGCAGCGCCAGCCGCCACTCGCGCGCGGGTTCGCTGGTGGTGAGCTGGCTGATCTCAGTGCGGAATTCGGCGCGCCGGGCGGCTTCCACATAGATCGGCAACGGCTTGCCGGGCAGGAAGCGATGGTCTACGCCCAGCAGCAGGGCGGCGGCGAGGTTGGCTTCGCGGATTGTGCCGTTGCCGTCGGTAACGAGATAACCGCCGGGCGACAGTTCGAACAGGTCACTCAACCGCTGCGATGTTCCCAGCGCGGCGGCCGTCCGTTCCGCCGGGTGCTCAGCCGGTTGCCGCTCCCGGTCATCCGCGTCTGGCGGTACGGCGTGGTCCCGCAGCACCATGTCCTCCGGTTGACCGTCGCGATTCGCCGTGGCCGGTCAGTGGCCGTCGCCCTCGTTCTGGAGGCGGGAAACGGCGGCCTCGGCTTCATCCATCAGCAGGATAACGCCGCGAATCTCCTGTTCGCCTCCAACCAATGGCGTGATTGACACTGTACACCGCATGGCGCGGCCGCGGCGATTGACGGTATCGAGCGCCTCATCGTGGCTGCCCAGCTCGCCGGCGAGGCAGGCGCGCAGCGGCCGGCGCAGCCGCTCCAGGGGCAGGCCGGTGTCGAGATTGAGCACGTTCTTGCCCGGCATCTCGTCGCCGCGCAGCCCCCAGAGCTCTTCGGCCCGCTCATTCCAGATCTGCACCAACAGGTCACGGTCCACCACGACCATGCCGCCGCGCAGGCTGGGCGGCGCTCACACACAGCGTAATCGGCTGGCCGAGGCGTAGCCGCGATGGCCCGTCCGCCGAGCAGTCGGCGCCGCAGCCGGCGTTTGCCGTGGCGGACACGCTGCCGGGTGTGGGCGAAGCCGGATTGCGACGGTGCAGGGCGCCGGAAGCGTCGGCCACGGGCTTGTCGCTCTGCAGCTCCGCGGACTGCCAGACGGTCGAGCCCGGCTTCGCATTCTCGGCCTGGAGGCGGTGCAGTGGCGCGTGTGCGGCGGGCACGGCCGTGTTGGCGTGCTGCGCCCTGGTCTGGCAGGCGGCCAGCAGTACGCCCGCGATCACGGCGCAGATAACGGCTGCCGCGCTTTTGCCGCGCCGGGAGCGCGGCAGCTTCCCCTGGCTCCCGACGCCGCCCATTCCGCGTCCGCCACCCATCCTGTGCAGGAGCCGTGGATGCGCGCTCCAGGTCAAGCTCGCGGAAGGCAGCACGCTGCTACGTGGTAAAGCCCTCCCAGCGGGCCAGCGGCCCGCAGACGCTGCCCGTGCAGGCCTGCACGCTGTAGTAGTAGAAGTGCCCCGGCTGCAACCCGGCGCTCGCCGGCACCGCCGCGCTCAGCGCGGTCGTCGTTTGTTGGAACATCATGATCACGGCCGCCGGATCCCAGACGAAGACGGTGTATTGCGTGGCGCCGCTCGTCGCCGTCCAGCGGATCGTGGGCTGTGTGCCGTCGCCGGTCGAGCCTTCCAGCGGCACGACGAGGCCGGGCGCGCCCAGACCGGCCCGCGTGGTGAACCCCTCCCAGCGCGCGATCGGGCCGCAGCCCGCGGCGTTGCAGGCCTGCACACTGTAGTAGTAGAAGCGGTCCGGCTGGAGCGCGGCGCTGCCCGGCAGCGTCAGCGAAAGGCCGGCCGTTGTCGCCTGATACGCCATCGCGCCGGCCGCGGGATCCCAGACGAAGGCGGTGTACTGACCGGCGCCGCCGGCCGCCGACCACTGGATCGTCGGCGTCAGGCTGACACCCACGGCGCCTTCGACGGGGCTGAGCAGCGCCGGCGTGCCGGGCGTGGCGCTGGCCTGCGTGGTGAAGCCCTCCCAGCGCGCCAGCGGGCCGCAACTGCCGTTGCACGCCTGCGCCGTCCAGTAATAGAAGGTGCTGCCGGCGAGGCCCGCCGAGGCCGGAACCGTGATGCTGGTCTGCGCCGTCGAGGCTTGAAACTTCATCCGGCCGGCCTGCGGGTCCCAAACGTAGGCCGTGTATTGCGCCGAGCCGGCGCTTCCCTGCCAGCGCAGCGTCGGCGTCAACGAGACGCCGGTGGCGCCTTCCGCGGGCGCCTGCAGCACCGGCGTGGCCGAGTACGAGCCGAGATAGTCGCCGTTATCGCCGATGTTCTGCCTGGCCGCGGCCAGCGCCGCCGCGGAGGATTCGATGCTCCAGTTGCAGCAACCCTCCGAGCCGCTCAGGTCGTCGTTCATCCAGAGCACCGCGCCGATGCGCGGAAACGCGGACGGAATCTCGTTGGCGAACGCGCTGGCAATCCAGCCCGCTTTCGAGTAGCCCTGCGCCGCCTGTGCGCCGGTCGCCTCGCCGCTCGCTGTCTCAGCGATCATCAGCGGCTTGCTCGTCATCGCCGTGAGCTGCGTGTAGGCGTACTGAAACAGCGTGGTAAAGCTTTGCCAGCCGTTGGGCGGATTGTTGTAGCCGTCGAGCGCACCCAGTCGACGTAGCCGTCGCCGGGATAGTAGGCGCGGCCGTCGGTCGCCAGCGAAACCTGGTACCAGATGTTGGGCGCCCAGACCCACTGCACGTTGGTCGCGCCGTTCTGCACGAAGAGGTCGTGAATGTGCCGCCAGGCGGCGATGTAGGCGGCGGGGTCGCCGCTCCACTGCGGGTACCAGGTGCCGTTCATCTCGTGGGCGAAGCGGATCAGGATCGGCTTGCCGTAGGCATGGAGCTGCTGCGCCCAGCCGCGCAGATAACTATCCTGGGCGCCGCCGGCGATCGCCGCGAGGCTGTAGGACGACTGATCGCCGCCGTTCCAGTTCGTCGGCAGCCAGGTGACCATCGGCACGCTGCCGTGCGCGTCGAGGTTTTGCAGATAGAAGGCCGGGATGGTGCTGTTGGCCGAGCCGAAGTCACGCCAGAAGTTGACGATCGCCGCGTGCTTGCCCAGATCGCTCTCGTACTGGTTCAGGGCTGCCATCGAGTCCGGCACGCCGCTGATGCTGACGCCGACGTACACACTGCTCGCCGCTCGTGTATGCGGTGCGGCAGTCAGCGCCAGCGCAGAAATGCTCACAAACGCGGTAACCAGCATGCAGGCAGTTCGCCAACGAAACAAACGCTGGGCACCGACCACCTTCGGCGGGATATTCATACGGCACCTCATGCACCGGCTTGAGCGGGAATGCCGCCGCGGCGCTTGCGGATCGCGCCCGGCGCAGCGCTGGGGGTCGGCCGGCGGGGTTGGGAAGGCCGCCGGCGCGCGTGGAGCGAGCAGCGCGGCGGAGCCTGGCGGTTACGCCGAGGGGGCGCCGCCCGCCCGGTGCCAATACAGGCTTGGCTGCCCGTCGGGTTTCGGGCAAAGGCCGGCCGTAGCTGAGCCGACCACATAACAGCAAGCTCAAGAACTTGCCGCATTCTATCTCGACAATCTTGCATTGACAGCGCAGCTACACGGGCCTCTCGCCGGCTCAGCCAAGCACAGGCGACAGGAGCGGTGCAACCTGCGCCCGGTCGCAGCGATCGTCCCGTACGCCGCCGGATATCTGGCGATTTCTCTGTCATTCGCGCCGCGCCGCCAGCTACGCGGTGCTGCTCGCCATAACGCACCCCGGGCCGCGGCAGGGCCGGGATAGTGTGAGCTTCGGCAGACGCTCGGCCAGAGATAAGGTGTAATCCGTCCACATCAGCGGATTTTCTGGATCGGCGGACCGACTGACCGCAGTTCGGGCCGTCGGGTGTCCCAGCCCCGACGCGCAACCTGAGTGAGCCGCCCGCGAGGGTCGCGCCGCCGGCACCCGGCACGTGCTGCGCGAGTCCGCTGGCCGAGAGCCTGGCCGCCAGGGCGCGACGGTTCGCGCCCTGGCGGAGCCGTTGCTCTTGCACGCGCCGGTGTGGTTCGGACAGCGCGCTTTTCGCACGCATGCAGTGCGGCTGCACGGGCAAGCCAAACAAGGCAGATGGTGTGGAGCGGTGCCGTCTATGGCGTGACGGGCGAGGACGTGACCACACGCGTCCAGAACCCGCCTGGCACGGCGTTCGCATCGACGAACTGCCAGTCCACTGCATTGGCCGCGTTGTTCAACTGATCCTGCGGACTGTTGCCCGTGAAGCCGAGACAGTCGCGCAGCGCCGGCGAGACGTCCAGACCAGCGTGCTGGTCCATGGCACTGACGGGCCGGGCGTCGGAACTGCCGAAGACATACGCGGCGTCGTGGTACGCGTTCGGGCCAGCGTCCTCGATCTGGCCGTAGCAGTCCTGCCCGTTGTGGCGCAGATGCACCCAGCGGTTCTTCATGTACGAGAACGGCTGGCTGCTCTGGTTCCCATCACCGCAGTGGCCCGCGTAGCCCGGCTGATTCGCCCAGGGGATGACCTGGCAGCGCTCGGCGTAGGCGGTATGGTCGTTCAGGTCGTCGAACGGCAGGTCGAGGTAGTACGGGTTCTCATGTGGGGTGATGTCCGGGGGAAAATAGCCGTTGCTGGCGCTCAGATGCACGGTCTCACAGCCCCCGCTCGACGTGTCCCCGTCGCAGCCGCCGTAATGCGCCATCCACTGGCTGTCGTAGGCGGAGATCTGCTGGCTGCCGTCCGGCGAACCGGGATCGTAGATCTCCCCGATCCAGAAGATGACCGCGGTAATGTTCGTGTGCCAGGGGTATGCCGTCCCGTTCGCCGTCGGCTGGGGTATCGGCGTCGGCGTGCGGGTAGGCGTGGGTGCAGGCGAATTCGTTGGCCCCGGGCCGGCGCCGGGCGTGAGCTTGATCTCGTCGACGTACAGCGGTGGTTGGTTGGTGCCGCTCTCGTCCTGGATGATGACGCCGCCGATGCCTTTTCCCGCCGCGCCGAGCGCGCTGAGCGAGAGGCTGTAGCTTTTCCAGGCGCCGGCGACCGGGTCGCCGCCGTAGGCCGACAGTTTGAGGGCGCCGCCGAGCGGGGTGTCGTTTACGTCCTGCAGGACGACAGAGACGCTCTGTCCGCTGCGCGTGGCACGCAAGGCGAACGTCAGGGTCGTGTACAAGGAGCCGGCAACCGCGCTGCCGGTATGCAGATAGAGTCCGGCCCACGCCGATGACGCCGTCCAGCCGATCGCGCGCGACCCGGCGTACACGGGGCTCGAAACTCCGAAGTTCACCGTTGAGTCCCACGACCAGTTCGTCCAGCCGGGGGCGAGCGCGTCTCCGTAGATCGTGTACGGCGCGGATGCGCTGCTGGCTGGTGCGGCGCTGAGGCTCAGATACAGCATCGCGGCCAGCCCAAGGCTGGCGATTGCGAACGTGCGAGGCATAGCCATCCCTTCGGGAACGCCCGGCCCGGGCGCGACAGGTCGCGGCCTATGGGCGCGCGTTCCCACTCGCACCCTGGCCAACCACCCCGGTCGCGTGCAGAAATCCTGCTGTGGTGGAACAGCCCGATCCGCCGCGCGGGGCAGCCTGGGTGCGGTTGAATATCGACTGCGGGGTAGAACACTGAACAACGGCGGCTGGCCGCGTGGCGACGCCGAGGCGACGGTTCGGGCGGCAGCGGCACGTGAAAGGAGACCGGCACACCGGCATGTGCGGGCACCGGCCAGAGAGAGGGTCCGAAGTTACATACGCGGTTCCTGACGTCGACTGGCAGTGTGCAACTGCGCGGCCATTCTATAACACGGGTTCGTCATGAAGATGTGATTCTACAACAAAAAGCTGTCGAAGTCGGTCGCCTGACCATAGCCGCTGCCGGCGCCGCTCAGGCAGGCGTGCCATGCGAGGACATTGCTGAGCGCCCCGGCGATTCGGGCGTGGGCAGGTGCCGAATGGGGAGACGAGGCGCCCGCCGTACTCAGATCGCGCCCTGCTCGAACAGCTCGCGCAGCGCCGCCGGCGCAAGGCCCAGCTCCTGCACGTACACCTGATAGGTGTGCTCGCCGAGCAGCGGCGCGCGCGAGGCGACGCGGCCGGGCGAGCCCTCGAGGCGATACGGCAGGCCCGGATAGGTGATGCTGCGACCCAGGTCCGGGTGTTCGACCTCGACGAAGAAGCTGCGGTCGCGCCAGTGCGGGTCGTCCAGGTTTTCGTCGGGCGAGCGCACCGGACCCCAGGGCATGTGCAGCGCCTGGCCGCGACGGTAGACCTCTTCAGCCGGCAACGCCTGCACGAAGCGGCCGATGACTTCGGCGATGTGCGCCGCCGCGGGGCCGCGATGATAGGGATTCTCGACGATGATCTGCTCGTACTGCGGCTCGTGCAGGTCTTCGGCCAGGCCGTGCTCGTCCATCCACGCCAGCAGCGGCCGCCAGGAGCGGGGATTGCGCGGGATGCCGCCGCCGATCATGTTGATGTCGCGGCCGTCGGCGCAACGATACTGCCAGCGCGGCGTCACCGCTGCCGCGGCGTGGCGCCCGGTCTGGCGGAGGACGAGGCGCTGAAAGTACTCCCAGTTGGGAAAGCTGCCCTCGGTCGTGCCGGCGCAGGCCTCGTGGATCGAGACGTCGAGATACTGGCCACGGCCGCTTTGCAGCCGCTCCAGCAACGCGATCATCACGCCCATCGCCGCGTATTCGCCGCCCATGTGCAGGCTGTGCAGGTCCGTCGGGCGGATCGGCGGTGCGCCGGGCAGGTCGTCGTAGCCGCAGCTCGCCATCGGCCCGCCCATCGCCATGCTGGTCAGGTCGGTCATGGCGAACTCTCTGTACGGCCCGCTCTGGCCGAAGGGCGTGATCGCCGCCCAGACGAGGCCGGGCAGGCGCCCCGCGCAGGCCGCGTAGCCGCAGCCCAGTGCGTCCAGCTCGCCGGGCGGTTCGGCCTCGATCAGGACGTCGGCACCGTCGAGCAGACGGGCAAAGAGCGCCCGGCCCTCGGCGTGGCCGAGGCTCAGTGTGACGCCGCGCTTGCTCGTGTTGTCGTACCAGAAACGCAGGCTGCGGTTCAGATCGGGCACGTCGTCCGCGAAAGGACCGATGCGGCGGGCCGCGCTGCCGCCGGGCGGCTCGACCGCAATCACGTCGGCGCCCATGTCGGCCAGCAGCTTGCCGCAGAAGCCGCTGCGCGGGCCGCTGGCCAGCTCGATCACACGCAGGCCGGCGAGCGGAGGTGAGGGGTGAGTGGTGAGTGGTGAGGCGGCGATGTTTGGACCGTTGCGGTATGCCGTCATCGTTGCGCTCTATCGCCTGCGAGCCGGGCTGCGGCCACTATTCCCTATTCCCTGATCCCTATTCCCTAAACGGCGGCGGCTTCGAGGGTCAGTTCCAGCAGATCCTCGTCCGAGAGGCCGAGCAGGTCGCAGAGCACATCGCTGTTGTGTTCGCCCAGCAGCGGCGCGCCTTCACGCACACGCCATTCAGACCGCGACATCCGGAAGGGCACGCCCTCGAAGCGGTGACGGCCGAGCAGAGCGTGCTCGGCCTCGGTGTAGAAGCCACGCTGGCGCAGCTGCGGGTCGCGCTCCATGCGGTCGGCAATATTCTGCACCGCGCCCGCCGGCACGCCGCGCGCCTGCAACAGCAGCATCAGGTCGAACGGGTCGAAAGCGGCCGTCCATGCGCTGATGCGGGCGTCCAGCTCGTCCTGGTGCGCCAGCCGTGCCGCGTTGCTGGCGAACTCCGGCGCCGCGGCCCAGCACGGCGACTCCATCGCTGCAACGAGCGCCGCCCACTGCGCCTCGGTTTCGACGGCGATAGCGATCCAGCGGTCGTCGCCGCGGCAGCGATACGTGTTGTGCGGCGCAACCGATGGATAGGTCGCGCGGTTGCCGGGCGGATTGCCCTTGCGCCGGTAGGACCGGCCGTTCACGGTGCGATCGAGGATCGCCGGGCCGGCAAGCACCATGCCGGCCTCGATCTGGGAGCAGTCGACGTACTGCCCCTGCCCGGTCTGCGCCCGGTGCCAGAGGGCGAAGAGCGCGGCCAGCGCGGCGAAGTAGCCGGCGGTGTGGTCGAGGTAGGAGTAGCCCCAGCCGGCCGAAGGCTGGCCCGGCAGGCCGGACATGTAGGTGAGGCCGGAGACGGCCTGCGCCGTCGGCCCCCAGGTGATGTGCTCGCGGTCGCGGCCTTTGTGACCGAAGCCGGAGACGGAGAGGTAGATGATCCCTGGGTTGACGGCGGCCATCGCCTCGTAGGAGAGCCCTTTGCGCTCCATCACGCCGGCGCTGTAGTTCTCGATCACGATATCGGAAACCGTGAGCAGGCGCGTGATCGCCGCCAGACCGCGCGGGTCGTTGATGTTGAGCGTGATCGAGCGCTTGTTGCGGTTGAGGTTGTTGAAGAAGCCGGAGGCATCCATGCTGCCCGGCGGCGTGTCCGGCGAGATCAGACCGATGCGGATCGAGTCGATGCGCCCGGCGTATTCGACGCGGATCACGTCGGCGCCGAAGTCGGCGAGAATGCGTGTCGCCTGCGGCCCGGCGACGATCCAGGAGAAATCAACGACGCGCACGCCTTCGAGGGGCGGTGGAGGATCGATCGTGCTCACGTCGCTTGCCCTCTCGGCCGATGATGATTCCACGCAGCCTGCGGGCATCGTTTCAGGCGCGCCGGGCGGGCGCAAGCCCTGGCGCCTGCCAACGCCGGCGCCGGCGGCGCGGGGCACCTAACCCTGCTTCGGCTGAAGCGAAGTCTGTCCCTTCCCGACACAGGAAGGGTTGTGTTCGTGGACAACCGGTCGGGCTGGAGGCCAGCCGTCCGTGCGTCTCACAGGACACCCCAGCCGCGCCGCCGTCGCACGACGAGAGGAACGCTCCAGAAGTCCCTTCCAGTTTCGGGAAGGGACAGACTTCGCTTCAGCCGAAGCAGGGTTAGGTGCCCCGCCAGCCTGCTGCTGCCAGGGATGCTCACGACCGCCTGAAGCCGAAGCGGCGCCTATCCAGGCAGCGGCCCGGTGAGCGAGGCGCGCTGCGAGACCTCGATCCAGTTGCCGTCCGGGTCGCGCACGAAGGAGATGCGCGCCGTCGCGCCGAGCGTCACGGGCGGCCGGCCCTCCTCAGCGCCGCGGTGCAGCAGCCCCGCGTGCTCGCCCTCGACGTCACGCACCTGCACGGTCAGATAGCGGTAGCCACGGCCCCGCAGCTCGCCACCGCGCACCGCATCGGCCTGTTGCTCGCCAAACAGCAGCGTGTCGCCGCAGCGGAAGACGTGCGGTCCGGCCGGCTCCATGCCGAAGCTGCGGCCGTAGAAATCGTCGAACGCCGCCAGATCGCGCACGGCCAGCCGAATGCCGATGCCGACAATGCCCTCGTTGCCCGGCGGCAGCAGCGTGATGCGGTTGCCGTCCGAATCGCTGAGCGTACGCGGGGCGGCCAGACCAGCGCGGGCGATCAGCAGTTCGTGGTAGCCGCTCGGCGGCACAGCCGAGGGCAGCGGCTCGCGGGCGTGGTTCAGCTTGACGACGGAGCCGTTGGCGCCGTGCCGGTACTGGCGCACACCGCTGCCGACCGGCAACAACTCCTCAAACGACAGGCCCACGTCGTTTTGCCAGAAGGCCAGCAGCGGCTCGATCTGGTTGGTGAACAGGCCGATGTCGAGATGTGGCTTCGCCAGTTCGATCGCACACACCGACCTCACCGCCGCTGCGTAATGCCGCCGCCGCCGTCCAGCGAGTAGCAGATGCCTGTAACCCACGCAGCTTCGTCGCTGGCAAGATGCACCGCGATCTGCGCCACGTCCTCGGGTGTGCCGATGCGGCCCAGCGGCGTGGCGCGGCGGGTACGCTCGCGCAGCTCGTCTTCGGAGCGGCCCTGGACGCCGCTGCGCAGCCGCATGATCGCCTGCAACATCGGCGTCTCGATCGCGCCGGGGCAGATCGCATTCACGCGAATGCCCTGCGGCGCGTGGTCGAGCGCCATACACTGGGTCATGCCGACCACCGCGTGCTTGCTGGCGTGATAGAGCACGCCGCCCGCCGCGCCGACGAGCCCGGCCTGCGAGGCGAGGTTGACGATGCTGCCGCCGCCCGCCGCGGCGATGCGCGGCACGGCGTACTTGCTGCACAGAAAGACGCCGGTTACGTTCACGGCCATGAGCTGCTTCCAGTCGGCGGGGCTCAGCGTCTCGACCGTGCCGGTCTTCCAGATGCCGGCGTTGTTGACGAGGATGTCGAGCCGGCCGAACGATTTCTCCGCTACGTGCATCAGCCGGGCGCAGTCGGCGTCCCGCGTGACGTCGGCCTGCGCGGCGCGTGCGGCAGTGCCGAGATCGGCCACCGTCTCCTTCGCCGCCGCCCCGTTCAGGTCGGCGGCCAGCACGCAGGCACCCTCCTGGACGAAGGCCCGCGCGATCGCCCGCCCGTTGCCCGAGCCGGCGCCCGTGACCACGGCAACCTTGCCATCCAGCCGGTTCATGCCGATCCTCCTGACCGTGCGCATCTACCGCGGCGCAGCGTAGCACAGCGGGGTTTGGCGGCGGCGCACTCCGTGTTCGACCTTGCGACCGCCGGGCGTGTGCTGGCACGGCCCGCGCGGGCCGATCGAGCACGACCACGATCGGCTGAAGTCGGGCTGCTGCATGCAGGCCCGACGGCGCGCCGCGCTCACAAACGCCGCCGGCCCGATGGGGCTCAGCGCGGCTCGTCCCGCTTCGCCGCGTCGTCGCCGCCGTCGCGCCGCTCGCGGGCGGGGGGGCTGAGGCGGGCGGTGCGGAGCGTGCGCATGCGGCCCGCAGCGGGCACGGGTCCAGCCGGACCCGCCGGCCCCACGGGAGGCGCCTCGGGTTCCGGACGGCCGGTGCGATCGCAGCGCAGCACCAGGCCCGTGTGCGGATAGGCCTCGATGCGCACCAGATCGCCGGTCTTCAGATCCAGGTAGGCATCGACCGGAATGCGGAAGATCGCCTTGTTCACCGCGACATAGTGCGTCTTGACGACGAACCCATCGCGCTTGGTCCAGCGCCGGGTGACGGCGCCCTCAACGAGTCCGGGCCGAGTGCCCAGGTCGCGCAGCGTTTGGATGCTCTGATAGCCGAAGAGAAAGGTGACGATCGCCAGCAGCACCATGCCGACGATCGCCCGATCGACGATCCCGGCGACCATGAGCAGCAGCACCACGGCGCAGACGGCGAAGATCGGCGTATAGAAGATCGCGTCGCGGATCAGACGGCCACGGGGACTGAGGTCGGGCACGGCGTTGCTCCGCGTACATATCGCCCCGCCGTCCCGTTCCCCGACTGCCGTCAGCCGGCGGGTGTGGGCGTGGGACTCGGCGTGCTCGCGGGCGTCGGCGTTGCGGTTGGCGTGGCCGTGGCGGCCGGTGTCGCCGTGGGCGAAGGCGATGGCGTCTCCGTTGGCGCTGGCGTCGCCGTGGGGGAGGCCGTCGCGGTCGGACTCGGCGAAGGCGTCGGGCTGGGCGTGGGCGTCGGCGTCGGGAAACCGCCAGGCGGGGGAATGATCAGTTCCTGCCCGGCCTTCAGGTTCGCCGGCGTGACGCCGGGATTTGCCGCCTCGATCTCCGCGACCGTGCTGCCGAAGCTGTTCGCGATCCCGCTTAGCGTATCACCAGAAAGCACGGTATACGAGCGGGCGGCGGCGGGCGTCGGGTTGACGGCTTCCGTCGGCAGCGGCGTGGGCACGGCGGCATTGTTCGCGCCGGCCCGGCCCCTGCTCGGCTGTACGGCCGCGGGGTTCTGGCCCTGCGCCTGCGCCAGTCTGCGCTCGCCGGGGAGCGTGGGCGGCTTGATCAGCAGCCAGATCGCGACCAGGGCCGCAACCACCAGCGCGACGAGCGAACCACGGAAGACCGTGCCCGAAGGCAGGGCGCTCTCCGGAGCGAGACACGCCTGGCACAGATCGCGGCCGTGCTCGTCGCAGCAGGCCGAGCCGCAGCGCGAGCAGGCGTGTGTCGCGTCGCGCTCGCAGTAGCGGCAGAGGCGTGGCTCGGCGTCTTCCATAGCGATTGGCATTATAGCATAACAGCCCGCATCGCAGACGAAGCCCGCGCGGGACACCTACTGCCCAGTGCGTGGGGTTCTCAAGGCAGGCTCGTGCTGGTAGATCCGTCGCT
>CALFMN010000149.1 GCA_937879875.1 uncultured Chloroflexota bacterium
CCCTATCGCATAACGGGATCGTGCGATGTTCGTGCGAGAAACGGTCGCGCAAACCTGGCAAAGCTCCGGCAACAGGTCAAGGTTGTGCGTTCCGGCACAATGATCAGCCAGGATGCTGAGCCAACTTTGCGGATCATTGCCGATCACCGCGAAATCGCCCTGGCAGAAGCGCGCGTATGCTCGTGTTTTCGCTTGCGTAACAGCCAGACGGTTACAGGATGCGGGTAACGATAAGCCCGTTTCGGGAAGGGGCAGACCTCGCCTGCGAGGTCAGGGTTAGGCGCCCCGGCAGCCGGACATCGCCGGGAGCGCGCCGCTTCGCCTTGTCACTCGCCGGGCCATGTGGCATAACGGCAGCAGAACCCCCGATGCGGCCGCAGGCGCCGCATGCACCTCATGGGCACCCTGAGCACCCCGGCAGATGCGGAGGAGAGCGATGGCGGAAGCTTCGCAGCGCGAGCAGGACATTACCTCAGTCTTGAGCGAAGGGCGCGTTTTCCCGCCGCCCGCCGCGTTCGCCGCGCACGCCCACGTCAAAGGCATGCCCGAGTTCGAGCTGCTCGCCGCACAGGCCGAGCGCGATCCCGAGGGCTTCTGGGCGGAGCAGGCGACGCTGATTCACTGGTTCAAAAAGTGGGATCAGGTGCTCGACTGGTCCAACCCGCCCTTCGCCAAATGGTTTACCGGCGGCAAGACGAACCTCTCGTATAACTGTCTCGACCGCCATCTGGCGACGAAGGGCGACAAGCGTGCGATCGTCTGGGAAGGCGAGCCCGGCGAGCAGCGTGTCCTCACCTACAAGGATCTGCATACCGAAGTCTGCAAGTTCGCCAACGTGCTCAAGCGCCTCGGCGTGCAGGAGGGCGACCGCGTCGGCATCTACATGCCGATGGTGCCGGAGTTGCCGATCGCGCTGCTCGCCTGCGCCCGCATCGGCGCCGTGCATTCGGTCGTCTTCGGCGGCTTCAGTGCCGAGGCCGTGCGCGAGCGCATGGCCGACGCCGAGGCGAAACTGGTGATTACGGCGGACGGCGGCTACCGCCGCGGCAGCGAAGTACCGCTCAAGCCGGCGGTCGACGAGGCCGTGGCGCAGGTGCCGAGCGTCAAGAACGTGATCGTCTTCAAGCGCACCGGCTCGGCTGTGGAGATGAAAGCCAGCCGCGATCTGTGGTGGCACGAGCTGATGGCGAACGCCTCGCCCGACTGCCCCGCCGCCGAGCTGGACGCCGAGGCGCCGCTCTACATCCTCTATACCTCGGGCACGACCGGCAAACCGAAGGGCATCGTTCACACCACCGCCGGCTATCTGCTCGGCGTGACGCTCACCACGCGTTGGGTGTTCGACATCCGCGACGAGGACATCTACTGGTGCACGGCCGATATCGGCTGGGTTACAGGCCACAGCTACATCGTCTACGGTCCGATGGCCAACGCCGCCACGGTCGTGATGTACGAGGGCGCGCCGAACTTCCCCGACTGGGGCCGCTTCTGGGACATCATCGAGCGGCACAAAGTCTCGATCCTCTACACCGCGCCCACCGCGATCCGCTCGTTCGTGCGCGCGGGCGACGAATGGCCGAACGGACACAACCTCTCCAGCCTGCGTCTGCTGGGCACGGTCGGCGAGCCGATCAACCCCGAGGCGTGGATGTGGTACCGCCGTGTGATCGGCGGCGACCGCTGCCCGATCGTGGATACCTACTGGCAGACGGAGACCGGCGCGATCGTGATTACGCCGCTGCCCGGCGCCACGCCGACGACGCCCGGCTCGGCCACGCGCCCCTTCCCCGGCATCGCCGCCGAGGTCGTGGACCGCGAGGGCAACCGCGTGCCCGACAACACGGGCGGCTATCTGGTGATCAAGCGCCCCTGGCCCTCGATGCTGCGCACGCTCTACAAGGAGCCGGAGCGCTTCAAAGAGAACTTCTGGGCGCAGATGGGCGACAAGAACTGGTACTTCACCGGCGACGGCGCCCGGCGCGACGAGCGCGGCTACTTCTGGGTGATGGGGCGCGTGGACGACGTGGTCAACGTCTCCGGCCACCGGCTCGGCACGATGGAGGTCGAATCTGCGCTGGTCAGCCACGCCAAAGTGGCGGAGGCAGCCGTGGTCGGCCGGCCGGATGAGATCAAAGGCCAGGCGATCGTCGCCTTCGTCACGCCGAAGGCCGGCACGGCGGCGGACAACGCGCTGAAGGACGAGCTGAAGGGCCACGTGGTCAAGGAGATCGGCGCCCTGGCGCGGCCGGAGGAGATCCGCTTCACCGACGCGCTGCCCAAGACGCGTTCCGGCAAGATCATGCGCCGCCTGCTGCGCGAGCTGGCCACCAGCGGCACCGTCGTCGGCGACACGACCACGCTCGAAGACTTCTCCGTCATCGCCCGGCTGCGGGAGGACGAGGAGTAGGAGATCGGGTTCACGGTTTAGATGCTGGCCGGGAGCCGCGCAGGCCGGCTCCCGGCCATTGCCTGCGGACATGCCGCTGCCGGCGGTCGCACGAGCACCCTGCACCACTCCGTCGTGACGAGTGCCCTTGCTCACCGGCGGACCGAACGTGATTCGGCGGTGAGAGCAGGAAGCGGCCGCAACGCACTGGTATAACTCACGCGCAATTGGCTTAATTTGAGGCGCTGCTGCTCAATGGCGTGCCGCCGCTCTCTGGCTGGCCTGCCGCGAGGTAGGCGGCGTCGAGCGCGCCGGCCACGCCCGCCAGATACGCCGGCTGTGGGCTGCCCGCGGGCACGTTCACGGTGACGCTGAGCACGACGGCGCTGTGCCGCCACTGGATCGTGTAGCTTTCGCGCAGCTCGGCTCGCGGCCAGCGCACGGTCGCCCGATAGGCGATCGTCTCATCGCCGAGCTGCACCGGCGGGTCAAGCGGCAGCACGGCCTGGCGCGTCGCCGCGGTGAGCGATTCGTCCTCGACGGCCCGTTGCGCGCCGAAGGCATCGACGAACGCGGCGATCGCCGTCGTCAGCAGGGTGCGGGTCGAGTCGGTGCTCGTGAAATACTGCGCCGACGCCGCGATTCGTCCCCACTCGGCAACGATCAGATGGGCGATCGCCTCGGGCTGCCGCGCGTCCAGCACAAGCTGCTCGTTCGACCAGAGATAGGCGCCGCCGCGGCTGAACGCCGCCGGCGCCGCGCCGGCGGGCAGCTGGGCCTGCTCAAGGTCGTCCCCAACCATGAGCGCCTGCGCGTCGTTGCGCGGCGCGATCGGCATCGTCGCGCCGGCGATACCGCCGGCGTCCGCGGCGCGCTGCTGCGCCGCGCGCGCGAAGGCGATCGCCAGATCCGCACCGGCGTCCGGACCTTGCAGCGTCACGGCGAACTGCAGCGGTCCCTCGCTCCAGACGGCGACAAACAGTTCCGGCGTCGAGGGCGATGCCGGCTGATGCAGGAGGCGTGCGCCGCTGCCCAACGCCGCGGGATCGAGCGTGTCGGCCGGACCTTCGCCCGTCGGCTCGGTCTGGCTCACCGCGGCCGCGGCGGCGTCTGCATCGGTGTAGAGCGAGAGCAGCAGCCTGGCGATCGAGCTGTCGGCGTGCACCGTCGG
Source organism: uncultured Chloroflexota bacterium (assembly GCA_937879875.1). Classification (GTDB taxonomy): domain Bacteria; phylum Chloroflexota; class Dehalococcoidia; order CAUJGQ01; family CAUJGQ01; genus CALFMN01. The sequence continues at coordinate 3,558 of CALFMN010000149.1, forward strand.
CACGAAAGTCTGCTGCAAGCCGGTGATGCGGCCGGCGCTCTGCAGCGCCGCAAGCGTCGTGTCCCGATCGGCGGGCGCCGCGCCGAAGGCGAGCGCCGCGTTGGAGGTCGCGGTTTCCTCGTAGACCTCAAAGCCGGCCGGCAGCGCATCCGTGCCCAGCCGGTAGGGCAAGAGCACCAGCAGCTCCTGCTCGGAAACGCCGGCGGCCACACCTTGTGCGAGCGCATGACGCGGGACAGCGCCGTGCGCAAGCAGGCAGACGACCGCGGACGCGACGAGCCCGCGCGCGAAACTCGAGACGACGGATGTTCCCGGCAAGCCGCGCTTTCCCCGACGCCCGGGCTCGCGCGATGCGGCCCTGAACAGCGTCTCTCAGCCGCCCTCCGCGCGAGCCGGCGATCGCGGCGGCTCAAAGCTTGCCGAGGGACGGCGTATCGGGCGTCTCGTCGACCACGCCCTGCGCCCGCAGTTCCTGCATCGAGGCCTCGGGCAGCCCCAACAGATCCCGATAAACGTAGTCGTTGTGCTCGGCGAAGCGCGGCGCGGGCAGCCGCACGCTCACCGGCGTTTCACTTAGCTTGCACGGCGCGCCGGGGAAGGGGAAGACCCCCGCCTCCGGATGGACGACAGGCACGTAGAAGCCGCGCTCGTGCAGGTGCGGGTTGGAAAGCAATTCCCAGTTGGCGAGCACGGGCGCCGCCGGCACGTCCGCCGCCTGCAACAGCCGCGCCGCCTCGTTGTGATCGACCGTCGCGGCCCAGGCGGACAGCGTTTGATCCAGCGCGTCGTGATGTTCCCCCCGGGCGGCGTGCGTGGCGAAGCGCGCGTCCCCGACCAGCTCCTCGCGGCCGATCACACGGCAGAGCCGTGCGAACTCAGCGTCGTCGCGCACGGCGAGCGCGATCCAGGCATCGGCGCCGATGCAGGCGTAAGCGCCCTGCGGGGCGCAGCGGCCGGAGCGGTTGCCCAGCGGGCCGCGCACCGTACCGTTCAGCGCGTAGTCCATCAGGGCTTCGCCGAAAAAGGCGGCGGCGACTTCGCTGAGTGCCATGTCCACGAACTGGCCCTCACCGCTATGCCGCCGCGCATGCAACGCCGCCAGCGCGGCGATCGCCCCGTGGGCGCCGGTAATCGGATCGGCGTAGTAGCTGCCGGTGCGGAACGGCTCGTCCGGCCCGTAGCCCGTCAGCGAGGCGAGGCCCGATGCCGCCTCGATGTTCGAGCCGTAGGCGACATAGTCGCGCTCGGGGCCGCTGCCGCCGTAGCCGGACATCGACACCAGCGTGACGCGCGGATTCACGGCGCGCAGTTGCTCGTAGCCGAGGCCCAGGTTGTGCATCACACGGGCGCTGTTGTTCTCGATCACCAGGTCGGCGCGGCGCAACAGTTGCCAGAAGACGTCCTTGCCCGCGGGATGGGCAAGATTGAGCGACACGCCGTATTTGTTGCGGTTGAGCAGGTTGAAGTAAGCGGCGCGGTTGTAGTGGTACTTCATCGGGTCGTTGCCGGCGTAGAACAGCGCCCGCGTGGCCGGCTTCGACGCCAGCTCGATCTTGATCACCTCCGCGCCCAGATCGGCGAGCAGCCGGCCAGCCAGCGGCCCGGCCCAGTTCGCGGTCAGCTCCAGAACCCGCACACCCTCCAGTGCCAGCCGCTTGTTCACACCTGCGCCTGGGGCGCCGGGCGCGCCGAAAGGCTGCCTCTCTTCCACGGCCCACGGCCGATCGCCCACGGCCTCGTCGTGCTCGCCGAGCAGCGGCGCGAGCCGCGCGATCGCCGGCGGGGTGCCGCTCAGCTTGTAGGGAAAGCCCGGCTGGCGCACGCGGCCGGCGCGGGGATGGTCAATATCGATGAACCAGTCACGTGCCCGCAGTTGCCGCGACGCGAACAGGTCCGCCACGGTATTGACCGGCGCCACGGGCACGCGTAGCTCCTGCGCGGCGTGATAGATCTCCGCCTTCGTGCGATCGGCGCACCACGCCTCCCATAGCTCCTTGATCGCCGCGCCGTTCGCCACCCACGAGGGATGGTCGGCGAAGCGCGGATCGTCAAGCAGGCCGGGTCGCTCCAGCAGCAGCAAGACGTTGGTGCTGAACGGTCCCTGGAAGTAGTACACCCAGCCGTCTTTGCAGCGGGTCAGATCGGAGACGGTACGGCGCAGCACTGTACCCGTATGCGACCAGGCTGTCGTGAGCCAGGAGTGCGCCGAGAGAAAGGCCTCCATGCCCGAGGCGTCGATTTGCTGCCCGGCGCCCGTTTCGCGTTGGTGGAACAGCGCCGCCATAATGCCGACCGCTGCCTGCGTGCCGAGCTGGAAGCCGCCCTGGAAGCCGGGCACCATCAGCGGCGGCTTCTCGGCGTCGCCCGCGAAGTACATGTAGCCGCCGACGGCGAACTCCACGATCTCGTCGCTCTGCCAGTCTTTCCACGGCCCGCTCTGGCCGAAGGGCGTCAGCGAAGCGTAGATCAGCCGCGGATTCTCCTTCGCCAGCGCCGCATAGCCGAGGCCGCGCGCCGGCAGATGACCGGGCGCGAACGTCTCGACAAGGATGTCCGCGGCGCGGCTCAGCTCGCGGATGCGGCCGCGGCCGGCGGGCGTCTCCGGATCGGCGACGATCGAGCGCTTGTTGGCGTTGAGGTAGAGGTGCAGGCCGCCGGTCTCGATGTCCTGCTGGCCGTCGCGGCAGGGGCCGAGCTGCCGCACCGGATCGCCGCCCGGCGGCTCGACCTTGAGCACATCCGCGCCGAGGTCAGCCAGCAGCTTCGTGCAGTAGTCGCCCGCGACCGAGGTCGAGAGGTCGAGCACGCGAACGTCGCTGAGTGCGCCCATGATCTGTCCTTATGTCTCTTATGTCTTATGTGATGTGTGGTGCGGGCAGGCCGGAGCACGGCAGTGCCTGCGGCGCGCCGTTGGTCGCGGCGGCAGCCGCGACGGGCGCACGCCATGCGCCCCTACACATCGGTGCCCTACGCTCTGTGCCCTTTCCCACTGCCCACCGCCTACTGCCCATTGCCCCCGCCGTAGGCGGGATACGTTTGCGGGGAAAGCTCGCCGGCGCCGCGGCCGGCCCAGTCGAATTCGGCCATGCGCGGCCACATGCGCTCGCCGCCGGCCTGCAATTCGGCAAGGATGCGCTGCTCGTCCGCGCCCTCGACGCTGCCGTCGCGCACCACCTGGCGGCCGTTCACAAAGACGTCGGCCACGTCTTCGCTGCTCGCGTTGAAGACGATGTTCTTCACCGGGTCACGCAGCGGCGTCATGTTCCAGCTTCGCGCCCGCCAGAGCACGAGATCCGCCTTCGCGCCCGGCGCGATGCGGCCCAGATCGGCGCGCCCCAGCGCCCGCGCGCCGCCGAGCGTGGCCGCGTCGAACACGTCGGCGGCCGTGGCCACGAGCGTGCGCCGGTCCACGACTTTCGAGAGCACCGAGGCCCAACGCATCGCCTCGATCATGTTCTGCGGGTTGGTGTCCGTGCCGAGCGCCATGTTGATGCCGGCCGCTTTGTAGCGCGCGAAGGACTCCATGGCGATGCCGCGCCGCGCAAAAACCCAGGGCGCGTGCGCCACGGAGCAGCCGCTGCCGGCCATCATCTGGATATCGCCCGGCGGGTAGTTCGCCCACGATGTGCCGCCGACGATGATCGCGTGACCGAGGACCGTGCGCGGGCCGAGCGCGCCGACCTCGTTCAACCAGGCGATCGGCGTCTTGCCGTGGCGGCGCAGCATCTCCTGGAACTCGTTGACCGATTGCGAGGTATGCACCTGTATGGGGATGCGACGCTCCTCGGCGAAGCGGTACGACTCGCGCAGCAGCTCCGCCGTGCAGGTATCGACCTGCATCGGTGAGAGAAAGCCGCGCACAAGTCCGCCGTGGGCGCCGTCGCAGCGATCGATGAAGTCGAGCGCCCGTTGCAGGCCGCGCCGCCCACCTTCTTCGTCCCATTCCCAGCTCACCTGCTTGCCGTCGCGCGTCAGCCAACGGCCCGAACGGTAGCCTTGCGCAACGTAGACGCGCACGCCGTAGCGGCCGGCCATCTCCGCGACCACGTCGCCGGCGCCGCCCATCTCCGCGACGGTCGTGCAGCCGCTGCGCAGCATCTCGACCATCGAGAACTCGACGCAGGCGCGCGTGCCCGCTTCGTCCTGCGCAGCGCCACGCACGGGCAGCATCTCGAACAGGCCGGAATTGTAGAACTGCGGATTGCCCACGTCTTCGATGAACGAGCGGTCGAGCGGCGAGCCGGCGATATGCGCATGCGTGCTGATCAGGCCGGGCGTCAGTACGCGGTCGTGCGCGTCGATCGTGCGCTCGGCGCGGCCCTCGAAGCTCGTGCCGACATGAAGGATGGCGTCGCCTTCGATCACGACGACGCCATCGCGCAGCAGCCGGTGGCCGCGGCCGTCGTGGGCGATGATCCAGCCCGCGTGAATACGGGTGCGCGGGGCGGTGGCGGGAGCGGTCACGGGTGCGCCTCCCACACGTACTGACAGCGCCCACGGTACAGGACGCGCCGGCTTAGCCGGTAGAGGCGGCGACGAACGGGTGGGCGAAGTGCTGAACATCGGCATACGCATGTACGCCTGTTGCGGGCGCCGGTTGCTTCCGCCTGGGCCCAAAAATCGCCCGGAGGCGGGACGCGAAGCCTGGCAGCGCGGCGGATGCTGACAGGGTAAAAACTCCCGAGCAGCGCGGAGGCAAATGCGATGTTCAAGCGCCTGATCATGGTCGGTGCCGTGGCGGCCGCGGCCTGGTTCTTCATCAAGCGGCGGCGTGGCGAGGCAGAACCGGAACAAGACCCTGCCCGGCTTCCGCCAACGGCCGGCACGCGGCCCGCCGATCTGGAAGCGGGCTATGCGCCGGCCGACACCACGCGCAACGCCCCTGAACCTCAGGATCGCTATCGCCCGGCCGAGCACGCGGAAAGCTTCACCGGCTCGCCGCTGCGCACGCCGGACACCGGCCCGTACGGACGGCAACAGAGCGATGCAGCCGGTGCCGTCCCGCCACGGCCGAACGGTGCGGCGGAGAGCGGCAGCACCGCGCCGGCTCGGACGATCAAAGGCAACAATCGCGCCGGCGAGAAGCTGTATCATCTGCCGGACGATCAGACCTACGACCAGGTAATCGAAGAACGGCTCTTCGCCACGCGCGAAGAGGCAGAGGCGGCCGGCTACCACCACGCGACGCAGCCGAGTTAGCGCCGGCAGCGAGCGACGCGCGCCTCGCGCCCTCCGTTCGGCTGCGGCCGCTACGCCGGCCGCGCTATCATCGGCGCAGCGGCGGACCGCTACACTCGCGGCCAGAGGACGAGCCAGGAACGCATGGCGCGCGGGCATGGGGTAAAGAGAGATGAAGCCGCTCTTCCGCTTCGGCAAACAGACGTACTCGTGCTACGGCAAGGCGCAAGGCGCCAGCTTCGCCGCCGCCATCGCCTACTACACGCTCTTCTCGATCTTTCCGATCGCCGTGTTTCTCGTCGGCTTCGCGGGTTATTTCATGAGCAACGCGCAGCGCAACTCGCTGGTCGATAGGCTCACGAGCGCGCTCGGCGGCGGCTCGACGGCCAACATCCGCGACCAGGTTATGGCGGCCACAAGCGGCCGCGCCGGCCTGGGCATCATCGCGCTGATCGGCGCGATCTGGTCGGGCAGCGCCGTTTTCACCGCGATCCGCACCGGGCTCAACGCCGTCTGGGAGCGCAAGCAGGACGCGCCCTGGCTGATGCAAAAGATCAAGGACCTGGGTGCGGTGATCGGTCTGGCGATCATGCTCGCGCTCTCGATCGCCTCAACCGCACTGCTGACGGTCGTCGCCAACCTGACCGAACACGTGCTCGGCAAGGAGATCGGCGGGATGGTGGCCTTCCCCATCGGCCTGCTGCTGATCGTGGCGCCGCTCGGCATCGTGTTCCTCGCGTTCGGCGTGCTCTACGTCTGGGCCTCGCCGCCGCACATCCGCTGGCGCCAGGTTTGGCCGGGGGCGCTGTTCGGTGCGGCGGGGTTTGTTGTGCTCAGCTTCGGCTTCAGCCTCTATGCCCGCTACTTCGGCCACTACGACAAGGTCTACGGCACGCTTGGCGCGGCGATCGCCTTTCTCTTCTATGCCTATCTGATCGGCACGCTGATCCTGCTGGGCGCCGAGGTGGTCGAGCAGTACGCGCTGCTGAGAGACACAGGCCATGTCGCCGATGCCTGCGAACTGCCGGACGAGCAGCAGAAGCGGCGCACCGGTGACCGGCGCCCGAGCGCCGGCGTGCCGCGGCGCGAGATTCCGCTGCTGGTCCTCGCGAAGGACGTTCGCGCCCCGAAGGGCAGCAAGCAGGACACGGTGACGGCTGCCGAAGCGTTTCCAGAGGATGCCGAGAGTTTCGAAGCGCGCGAGCCCGCCGGCTCGGCGCCCTCGCGCTGAAGGCCCGGTGACCGCGCCGGCGGCTGTACCGCTATCTTTGTCTGGCACAGCGCGGCCGCGGGATCGGCCGCACCCACACGACGAGGATAAGGGCGGTGCGGGTTCTCGACGCAATTTCGCTGATCGGCGGCGTGGCTCTGGTCGCGCTGGTGCTCTGGGACGTGTTCGAGACGATCGTGCTGCCGCGTCGCGTCTCTCGTCGCTTCAGGCTGGCGCGGTTGTTCTACCTGAGCACGTGGGCCGTCTGGACGCTGATTGCACGACGGTTGAGCGGTGGCCGGCGTGAGAGCTACCTCAGCTACTTCGGCCCGCTTTCACTGTTGCTCCTGCTGATGAGCTGGGCGATCGCGCTGATCGCCGGCTATGCGCTGATCCAGCGCGGCGTCGAGACGCGGCTTCAGGCGCCGGCCGGCACCAGCGGCTTCCTCGCCTACCTCTACTTCAGCGGCACGACGTTCTTTACGCTTGGTCTGGGCGACGTGGCGCCGCTCGGCGCCGCCGGGCGCATTGTGACGGTGGCAGAAGCCGGCACCGGCTTCGGACTGCTCGGCCTCGTGATCGGCTATCTGCCCGCCTTCTATCAGTCGCTCTCGCGTCGCGAGACCGCGATCACGCTGCTGGACGCCCGCGCCGGCTCGCCGCCTGGCGGCCTCGAACTGATCGTGCGCTACGCCCGCGCCGGCGATGTCGATGGGCTGGCGCGGCTGCTGGCCGAGTGGGAGATCTGGGCCGCCGAGCTGTTAGAGAGCCATCTCTCCTATCCGCTGCTCACTTTTTTTCGATCGCAGCATGACAATCAGTCCTGGCTCGCGGCGCTGACCGCCATCCTGGACGCCTGCGCGCTGGTGCTTTCCGGCATAGAAGGCATTCCCGCGCGGCCCGCGCGCCTGACCTTCGCCATCGCCCGGCACGCGGCGGTCGATCTCTGTCAGGTGATGGTGCTGGAGCCGCAGGCCGAGCATCTGAACCGCCTGCCGCCGGAGCAACTGGCGAACGTCTGCTCGGCGCTGACGGCAGCCGGCGTGCCGATGCATCCCGACAGCGACAGCGCGAAGAAACTTGCCCGCCTGCGCGTCTCCTATGAGCCGTATGTATACGCGCTCTCTGAGCGGCTGCTGATGCCGCTGCCGGCGTGGATCGCGCCCGCCAGCGCCAAGGACGACTGGATCGCCTCGGCCTGGAGCGACCCGGAAGGGCTGGAGCACTTCTGAGCCGGGACGGGAGCCGTCGCCCGCCGACCCGTGGCAGCCTACAATGGGCAGCGAAACGGGTACGGGGCGCGGACATGATGGACTTCGGCGAAGCGACGACCTGGCTGCTTTCGTTCGCCAACTACGAGATGGCGCCGCTCGATCGGACCACGGCAGCACGCCGCGAGCTGCGGCCGTTGCGTGAGCTGCTTTCCCGTCTCGGCGAGCCGCAGCGCGGGCGCGGCACGGTCCACATCACCGGCAGCAAAGGCAAGGGCAGTGTCGCGGCGATGATCGCGGCGATGCTGCGCGCCTGCGGTCTGCGCACGGGCCTCTTCACCAGCCCGCACCTGCACACGATCCGCGAGCGCATGCAGGTGGACGGCGAACCGATCGCCGAAGCGGACTTCGCGCGGCTCACAGCGGTGCTGCGGCCGCACGTCGAGGCGTTGATCACAGGCGGTGAGAAGCTCACAACCTTCGAGCTGCTGACCGCGCTCGGCTTGCTGCATTTCCGCGAGCAGGACGCCGCCTGGCAGGTGATCGAGGTCGGCCTGGGCGGCACGCTCGACGCGACCAACGTGCTGGACGAGAAACAGCTCTGCGTGTTCACGCCGATCGGTCTTGAGCACACCGAGATCCTGGGCGACACCGTGCAACAGATCGCGGCGGACAAGGCCGGCATCCTGCGGCCGGGCGTGCATGCGGTGATGGGCTTGCAGCGCGAAAGCGCGGCCGAGGTGCTGCGTGCGGCCTGCGCCGAACGCGGCGCGACCCTGCTCGAGGTTGCCTCCGTCTGTCAGCTTTCGCGCGGACGTAGCGGCCTCGACGGCCAGGAGCTGCGACTGCGCACGCCGTTAGCGGAGTACCGCGCGAAGCTGCCGCTGGTAGGCCGCTTTCAGGCAGAAAACGCCGCCGCCGCGATTCTGGGCATGGAACAGCTAATCGATGCCGGCGTGCCCTTCACGCCGCAGAGCGCCGCCGCGGGCCTGGCGGAGGTGCGCTGGCCAGGGCGGGTCGAAGTGCTGAAGCGCAGCCCGCTCGTCGTGGTCGATGGCGCCCACAGTCCCGACTCGGCACGCCGACTGGCGCAGACGATCCGCGAAGAGCTGCCGCACCGCGGCTTCTATCTCGTCGTCGGCGCGTCGAGCGACAAGGATCTGGCCGCCATCGCCGCCGCCTTCGCGCCGCTGGACCCGACGGTGCTCGCCACGGCGGCGCAGCATCCGCGCGCGGCGAGCGCGGCAACCGTCGGTCAGGCGTTCCAGGACGCCGGCATGATGGTGCGCCTGGCGCCCGATGTGGCAGCCGCGATGGACGCGGCGCTCGGCGAGGCGGGCAGCGGCGATCTGGTGCTCGCCGCCGGCAGTCTGTTCGTGGCGGCCGAAGCGCGAGCCGCCGTGCTGGGGCTGCTGCCCGCGGCCCCCTATCCCCCGGCCACGTGACATCTGTGATGCTGGTTCCCCCGCTAACAGGGGAAAGGGGCGATCCAGCGACGCAGGAATCGGACGGCATCGGGTTAACCGTTCATCGATCGAAACGCTCCACGCCGGATCGCCCCTCTCCTTCTCCCAGGATTGGGAGAAGGAGACAGGAGAGGTTGAGAGCCGAAGGCTACGTCAGACCGTGCTCCCGCAGGATCCGTTGGGTGGTGGCGCCGATCTCGGCCGGGCTGTCCACGATCGTGGCGCCGGCATCGCGCAGCGCCCGCTTCTTGGCGTCGGCCGTGCCCGAGTCACCGGAGATGATCGCGCCGGCGTGGCCCATGCGGCGGCCGGGCGGCGCGGTGGCGCCGGCGATGAAGGCGACGACCGGCTTTCTGACATGCGCCTTGATGTAGTCCGCGGCCTCTTGCTCGGCGCTGCCGCCGATCTCGCCGATCAGCACCAGTGCGGCCGTCTCCGCGTCGTCGTTGAATAGCTTCAGGACTTCGCGCTGGCGCGTGCCGATCACGGGGTCGCCGCCGACGCCCACGCAGCTCGATTGACCGATGCCCAGGTTCGTGAGCTGCGCCACGGCTTCGTAGACGAGCGTGCCGGAGCGTGAGATCACGCCGACGCTGCCGGGCGCAAAGACCTGGCCGGGCATGATGCCAACGCGGCACCGGGCGCCGGGCGTGATCACGCCGGGGCAGTTGGGGCCGATCAGCGTCGTCTGGCTGCCCTGCAACGCCCGTCGCACCATCACCATGTCCAGCACCGGAATGCCTTCGGTGATGCAGACGACGAGCGGCACGCCGGCCTCGGCCGCTTCGAGGATCGCGTCGGCGGCAAACGGCGCGGGCACGTAGATGATGCTGACATTCGCGCCCGTCTCGGCCACGGCCTCGCGCACCGTGTCGAAAACGGGCACCTTGTCCTCGAATAGCTGCCCACCGCGGCCCGGCGTCACGCCGGCGACGACGTTGGTGCCGTAGGCGATGCTGCGCCGGGCGTGCTGGCTGCCCTCGCCGCCGGTGATGCCTTGCACCAGCAGCCGTGTGCTCTCGTCGACCAAAACGCTCACGCCGATCTCTCCCTGTCCGCGGCGGCTCCAGCCGCGCGGACCGTGGCTTCGTGTACGCCTGCCGCGCGCTTAGCTCTTGCCCGCCGCCTGCACGGCCAGCCGCGCCGCCTCGCCCAGATCCTTGCCGCGAATTACTGGCAGGCCGGAGTCGTTCAGCAGCTGCTCGCCCTCGTCCAAATTCGTGCCTTCGAGCCGCGCCACGACCGGAATCTGCAGATCCAACCGGCGGAAGCCCTCGATCACGCCCTGCGCGATCACGTCCACACGCGCCATGCCGCCGAAGATGTTGACCAGGATCGCCTTCACCGACGGGTCTTCGACGATCACCTGCAAGGCGCTGACCACGCGCTCCGGGTTGTTCACCGTGCCGATGTCGAGGAAATTGGCCGGCTCGCCGCCCGCCAGCTTGATCGTGTCCATCGTCGCCATCGCCAGGCCGGCGCCGTTGACGATGCAGCCGATGTTGCCGTCGAGCTTGATGTAGTTGTCGATACCGTGCGCCTTGGCCTGGACTTCGAGCGGGTCTTCCTCGTCCACGTCGCGCAGCTCGGCGATGTCCTTGTGGCGGAACAGCGCGTTGTCGTCGATGTTGAACTTGGCGTCGAGCGCCAGCACGCGGCCATCGGCCGTGACAACCAGCGGATTGATCTCTGCCAGCGAGGCGTCTTTGGCGGCGAAGGCGTTGTAGAGACCGGTCATGAGCTGCGTGGCCGGGCGCAGCGCCTCGCCGGTGAGGCCGACGTTGAAGGCCAGCTCGCGCGCCATATACGGCTGAAAACCCGTGGTCGGGTCGATGGCGACGCGGAAGATCTTTTCCGGCATTGCCGCCGCGACCTCTTCGATCTCCATGCCGCCGGCGGCGCTCGCCATCATCACCGGCTCGCCGATCGCGCCGTCCACGAGCACGGCGACGTACAGCTCGCGTGCGACCTGCATCTGCTCTTCAACGAGCACGCGCTTGACCTTCTGGCCCTCCGGCCCGGTCTGGTGGGTAACGAGCTGCATGCCGATGATCTGCGCGGCGACGCGCTCGGCCTCTTCGGCGCTGTTGGCAAGCTTGACGCCGCCGCCCTTGCCGCGGCCGCCGGCATGGATCTGGGCCTTGACCACGACCTTGCCGCCCAGCTCCTCCGCGATCGCGCGGGCCTCGGCCGGCGTGCCGGCGACGCGCCCCTTCGGAATCGGCACGCCGAACTCGTCCAGGATCGACTTCGCCTGATACTCGTGGATTTTCATCTGATATCTCCGATGGTCGTAGGGGGCACGCCCCCTCTCACCCCCAAATATGTTGCGGCCTGCAGCCGCGTTGATTTGACTGTCGAGCTGTCAGGAATATTTGGACGTCTCCGATGGTCGTAGAGGGCACGCTTTCGTCTGAGCTGGTCGCTGACGCTCCCGCCGCACTCACCCCCGAATGGGTGGCTGTCGTATTGATTTCACTGCGAGAGGAGTCGATCGTAGGGGCCAGTCCCTCTCTCACACTCAGCGGTTCGCTCGGTGCTCGGGAGGCGACCTCAGTGTCGGGCTTCCGAGCGTGACGGCCGTTCGCGCCGCATCTTTCATACTGCAGAGCAAGGTCGACATCCGGCGGGCGGCCCCGTCCCGCACTCTAGCACAGGGGATTGCAGCGATCGATCCGCTGCCCGATGTGCCCGGCTGGCAGCCGTTTGCCTTCCTCGCTGCTCGACCAGCGCGAGCGAGCATCCGGCGTCGGGCGGCGGCTGGTTGGCGCAATCTACTCCGGATGGAGAATGGTCTTTTTTGCCAAAGCTGCTTCGCTGTGCGCACCAGAGTTGCTGGAGGAGTGATTCGCTGGAAACGAGGCCGCGTCATGCCGGATCAGCAACCACAGCCAGACGCCTGGCAAGCCCGCACGAGTGGCTGGAGCGCAGGCCGTGCGGCCGGCCCGAACGGCCCTGCCGTGCCGAACCGCGGACGGCCCGGCCATTCTGGTCAGCTCAACCCTGGCGGCGAAGAGTGGGCGCAGCACCCTGCCGGCGCAACCGAGGCGACTGAGACGGCATAGCAGGGCGATCCGGCGGAGGAATCGCAAGACGGGGCCGGGTTAGCACGGCTCCGTTGGGCGCATCAGTAAAGATCTCCGACGGTTGCGCTGCGGTCATCGGAAGCCTCCGACGGTTGCGCTGCGCTCTGGGCCGCCCCTACAAAGCGTCGCACGTTCTTAACCCTCCGCATCGCGACGACGGGTTCGCCCCTTTTGCCCATTGCCACAAGTTCATTCAGATGGCGGAGATGGCAGAGGGCGGTCAGGGGCAGGCACAGCGCACCGCGCGATCCAGCCGCGCAGGATGTCGAACAGCTCATCACGGCCTTCGCGCCAGAAGTGGTCCACGCCACCCAGCAGCACGAGCCGCTTCGGCTCGCCGGCGCGGTCGTAGATCTGCTGCGCGATTGCCGGTGAGAACTGGTCGTCGTCCAGGCCGTGCACCAGCAGCAACGGGCGCGGCGCGAGCTGCGGCGCGGCCTCACTGCCGAAGGTCTGCGTTGAGATGGCGGCGACCCCCACCACGCTCTCACTCAGCGTGCCCGCACGAATCGCCACGCCGCCGCCGTAGCTGACGCCGGCCAGCACGATGCGCTCGGCGCCGATGCCGCGCAGAAAGCTCACACCGGCCAGCGCGTCGAGCACGCACTCCTGAAACGAGGCAGGATCGGGGTCCGGCCGCCGCATCTGCAACCGCAGGCTGGTGATGCGCGCGGCGATCAGGCTTTCGGCCAGCCGCACGTAGACGCTGCCCGGCCCTCCGAGTCCGCGCGCCGCGCCGCCGAGGAAGATTACAGCCGCGGTGCCGCCCTCGCAGGGGTGCAGCACACCGCCAAGCTCGCCACGCGAGGTGAGCAGCCGCAGTTGATACGAGCCGTCGCCGTTGTCGGCGACGGCGGCCTGCAGGATGCGCAGCTCCAGTTCGGCTTCCGAGCCGGAGCCGGAGGCATCCTCGTCATTCACGAGCCGGCGTCCGCTTGCTCGGCGTGGCAGCGCCGCACGAAGCGCTCGATGCGGTTCAGTGCCTCCACCAGCTTCTCGTACGACGTCGCGTAGCAGGCGCGGACGTGGCCCGTGCCGCACTCGCCAAAGGCTGAGCCGGGCACGACGGCCACGCGCTCCTCGAACAGCAGCCGCTCCGCGAACGACTCGTCGTCCAGACCGGTCGAAGAGATGTCGGGGAAGGCGTAGAAGGCGCCGCGCGGCTCGAAGCAGTGCAACCCCATGCCGTTGAAGCGGCCGACCACGAGCTGACGCCGGCGGTCGTACTCAGCCAGCATCAACTGCACGTCCTCTTCGCCCGTGCGCAGCGCTTCGAGCGCGGCGTACTGCGCCGTCGTGGGCGCGGACATCATCAAATACTGGTGGATCTTCATCATCGCTTCGAGCGCTTCGGCCGGCGCCGCGACGTAGCCCAACCGCCAGCCGGTCATCGCGTACGCCTTGGAGAAGCCGCCGAGCAGGATCGTGCGCTCTTTCATGCCCGGCAACGCGGCGAAGCAGTTGTGCTGGCCGTTGTAGTTCAGCCGCGCGTAGATCTCGTCGATGATCACCACCAGGTCGTGCTCTTTGACGAACTCCGCGATCGCCAGCAGCTCGGAGCGCGTCATCGTCGCGCCGGTCGGGTTGGCGGGGTAGCCCATCAGCAGCGCCCGCGTCTTGTCCGTGACGTAGCGCTCCAGATCGGCGACCTGCAGCTTGAAGTTGTTCGCCTCGAATGTCGGCACGCCGATAAACGTGCCGCCGGCCATGATCACGTTCGGCGGATAGGCGACGTAGTAGGGGTCGGGCGAGAGCACCTCGTCGCCGGGGTCGAGCACCGCCTGGCAGGCGACGTTGAGCCCCTCGCTGACGCCGCTGACGCACATCAGCTCGGTGGCCGGATCGTAGCTCGTGCCGAAGCGGCGTTCGAGATCGTGCGCGATCGCCTCGCGTAGCTGGATCATGCCGAAGTTCGAGGTGTAGTGCGTGTGGCCCTGGCGGATCGAGCGGATCGCGGCCTCGCGGATCTGCTCGGGCGTTACGAAGTCCGGCTCGCCGACGCCGAGCGAGATTACGTCGTCCATCGTGGCGATGATGTCGAAGAAGCGGCGGATGCCGGACGCCGGCAGCGCGTCGCACCGCCTCGATGTGAGTGGTCGGCGGACGAACTCGCTGATGGAAAGCATCGCGGCAAAGCCCCTCTCGTTGCGTGTTGCGGGTTGCAATAATCTCTATACGCCAGCCTAGCGGAACGCGCCGCCGCGCGCTACCCGGAAAGGTCCGTATAGTTGCCTGTTCGCACGCCAGCGATGGCCGGGCCTGGGCAAATCGCCGCCTGCCAGAGTCCATCAGCGGTGGTGCTGGTGATGGTGCCGGGACTGCGGGTGCGACTCGGCGGCATACGGCACCTCCGGAGTCGTGGCTGGTAGTACTGAGGTGTGCTGGACCAAGGCCGTACGCCCCCGCTGCCATCGATCCGGCCACCACGAGAAGCGGGACCAAAGTGCGAGCCATACACCATAGCAGGTCAGCGCTACGCCGGCTAAAGTCGCGACGAGGAAAACCAGTACCACGAATAGCTGCGCTGGCAGCGGCTCCGGCAGCCGGCTGATCACGATCGCGACGCAGGCTGCACCCCAGAACGCAATGACCGCACCGATGACGCTCAGCAATGTCCCGGCGATCAGGTGCGAGGCCGGAGTATGACGCAACAGTTCGCTGTGCCCTTTGCGATAACTCAGCACGGGTCGGCGGATGGGCGCCTGCGGTGAGTCGCGCAGGGCGAGTACTATGCAGAGCACGAACGCGCCACCCCCGATCGCCGCACCGAGAGCAAGCGGGTTCTCCACGACCGTGCCGTCCGGCCGGCCGACGAGGTTGCCCAGCGCGGACACCCCTATCACCAGCAGTCCGGTGAACAGAGCGAGGAGCACAGCTACCACGAATCGATTTGGCGACTTGCGGTCGTCGCGCTGCGAAGTGGCCCGAGGTTGCACGCTGCCAATCATCCAAATAGTGGCAGCGACCGTGAGCGCCAGAAACGTAGCCGCGAAGAGCACGAGCGAGAGCACGGCGGTTTACCCCATTCGCACTTTGGACTGCGCCGTTAAGATGCGGCCGCTGCGTCAATCACCATGCTATCAGCGCACGAGCCGGAGCAGGCTCGCAGCGCGGTCGTAACAGACCTCGCCGAACTGGTCGAGGAATTGCAGGCCAAGCATGCCGTCGAAGCCCAGCAGGCGCGGGCCGCGGCTGGCACGCACGAACAGGGGCGGGACGAACTGCCCGCTCATGCGCACGCCGCGGATGCGGTAGAGTTGCGGCGCGATCTCATCCAGCACGTCGAGTCCGGCCAGTACGTCACGGACTTCAAGGCTGAGGTTGGACACGGGCCGGCCCGTGTTCAGCACAAGGTCGAATCTATACGGCATCGAGGCGGCGCCGGAGGAGACTGCCACGGTGCACGGAACCATGAGAAAGCCAGCAGCGTGCCGCTCAACCTGGATGTGGAGGCTATTGCTGGCCATTTTCGCGCTGCCGACCTGGTTTCGCCGCGTTGCCCGACAACGCACTTCCCGCAGGACGGGGGGCAACCCTGTATCGACTGCGAAAGACGTAGATACTCCCCCCCCGTTCGTAGCGCCTCGGCGACGGCGGCAAGTTCCGCCTCGTGAATGTCGCGCCGCCGCTTGCCCACGGTGAGGATCTCGCCACGGAACGGATTGTGGTACTCGTTGTACTCGTGCACCCGCATCAGCATCCATTTGTTGGCATACCGCGCGGAGGCTTCGTCCACCGTCAGCAGTTCAGTCACGTTTCACGCTCCTCGCCAATCGCCGTCAATACAAGCATACGAGCGAGCGGATTGCGTTGCGGGGATCAGAAGCTTGGGCGCCGCTTCGACCAATCCGTTGCTTGCTCGTAGGCGTGGGCGGCGCGGAGCATCGTCATCTCGTCAAACGGCTTCGCCAGCACCTGCAGGCCCACCGGCAGCCCGTCGACAAAGCCGCAGGGCAGGGAGACGCCAGGCAGGCCGGCGATGTTCGCCGGCAGCGTGAACACGTCGTTCAGGTACATCGCCAGCGGGTCGTCGGTCTTCTCGCCGAGCTTGAACGCCGCCGTGGGCGAGGTCGGCGTCAGCAGCACATCGTACTTCTCGAAGGCGGCGTCGAACTCGCGGCGGATCAGCGTGCGCACCTGCTGCGCCTTGACGTAGTAGGCGTCGTAGTAGCCGGCCGAGAGGGCGTAGGTGCCGAGCATGATGCGGCGCTTCACCTCGTCGCCGAAGCCGAACTGGCGCGTGCGCTCCATCTCGTCCCACATTGTCGGGCCGCCGTGGTCGGAGAAGCCGTACTTGACGCCGTCGTAGCGCGCCAGGTTCGCCGAGGCCTCGCTCGGCGCGATGATGTAGTAGACCGCGAGCGCATGCGGCGTGCTCGGCAGTGAAACGTCGGTTTCGATCGACGCGCCGAGCTGCTCTAACTGCTGAATCGCCTGTTCCACCAGCGTCCGCACGCGCGGGTCCATGCCCTCGACGAAGTACTCGCGCGGCACGCCGACACGCAGGCCATGCACATCGCCGGTCAGCGCCGCGGTGAAGTCCGGCACGTCCACGGGCGCGGAGGTCGAGTCGAGCGGGTCGTGGCCGCAGATCGCGTTCAGTACCGTCGCGGCGTCCTGCACGTCGTGCGTGAACGGGCCGATCTGGTCGAGCGACGAGGCGAAGGCGACGAGGCCGAAGCGGCTGACGCGGCCGTAGGTCGGCTTGACGCCGACCACGCCGCAGAGCGCCGCCGGCTGGCGGATGCTGCCGCCCGTGTCGGAGCCGAGCGCATACAGCGCCTCGCCCGCCGCCACGGCCGCGGCTGAGCCGCCCGACGAGCCGCCGGGCACGCGGTTCAGATCCCAGGGGTTGTGCACGGGGAAGAAGGCCGAGTTTTCGTTGGACGAGCCCATCGCGAACTCATCCATGTTCGTCTTGCCGAGGATGACGGCACCCGCGGCCTTGAGCCGCTTCACCACCGTACCGTCGTAGAGCGGTGTGAAGTTTTCCAGCATGCGCGAGCCGCAGGTGGTGCGAATGCCCTCGGTGCTGAGCACGTCTTTGAGCGCGACGGGGATGCCGGTCAGCGGCCCGGCCTCGCCGGCGCGGATACGGGCGTCCGCCGCCTCGGCCTGCGCCAGCGCCTCGACGCGGCTCAGCGTCAGATAGGCGCCGATGCGCGCGTCCATGGCCTCGATGCGGGCGTAGAGCGCGTGCATCAGCTCGACGGCCGACAACTCGCGACGCGCGAGCAGCTCCGCCGCCTCGTGCACGGTCAGATAGTAGGGCGCGGTCTGCTCAGCGGCCTCCACGGCGTCTCTCCTCATATCAGTCTGGCTGCAGTCGTTCGCAAACCGGTACGGCGCGGGTCGCGCCTGCGGGCGCGAAGGGCGCACGCCGTGCGCCCGTACCGATGATCGAACCGCCGCGCCTTCAGCCCCAATGCCCCGCGGTAGGATCTCCCCTTCCCCTAGTATTGGGGGAAGGGGCCGGGGG
>CALFMN010000150.1 GCA_937879875.1 uncultured Chloroflexota bacterium
GTCATCGGTCAGGCGAACGACCCACCGGTGTCAAGCATCATCTGACGAGGTGTCGACCATGCCAGCGCCCATGCTCAAGGTCGGGGAGATCACGGTCATTCCGCTGTCGGACGGCGGGTTTGCGCCGCCGCCCGCAGGCTTCATGCCCTCCGTGCCGGCCGAGGCCTGGAACGACCCGGAGGCGAAGCAGTATCTGACGCCCGAGGGCAACGTGCCGCTCAACTTCGGCATGTTCTTGCTCGTGCAGGGCAATAGCCGCACGCTCGTGGATGCCGGCGTCGGCGGGCGCGGCGGCGGCATGCCGATGGGCAAGCTGCCCGGCGAGCTGGAGAAGGCCGGCGTCGCGCCCGATCAGATCGAGCGCGTGCTGCTCACCCACCTGCATCTCGACCACATCGGTTGGTGCACGGTGGACAAAGCGGGCCAGCCGGAAACGCTGTTCAAGAACGCGCGCCACATCGTCCAGCGCAAGGACTGGGAGTACTGGACGCAGGAGCACATCAAGAAGGACAACCCGATCATCGGCCTCTGCGCCGAGCCGGTCCACGCCCAGGGGCTCGTCGACCTGATCGACGGCGACGTGACGGTCGCGCCGGGCATCTCCTCGCTGTTCACGCCGGGTCACACGCCTGGCCACCAGTCGTTCCTGCTGAACTCGGGCGGCGAGAAGGCGATCATTCTGGGCGATGTGACGCACTCGCTGGCCCAGCTCGAGCACACCGACTGGAATCCCGACTTCGACGTCGACCCGGCCACAAGCCAGCAGACGCGCCAGGTCGTCTTCGAGCGCATCGAGCGCGAGGGGCTGAAGGTTTGCGCCGGCCACTACCCCTATCCCAGCATCGGCACGTTCGTGCGCGTGGAGGGGAAGCGCCGCTGGCAGGGTATCTAGCAGTGCTGCCGTCGAGACTGAACTGCGCCGGCAGCCAGGGCGCTACGGATCGCCGGTCAACTCATGCCGGCGATCCGCCTGCTGCCACGACTCCTGCTTGACCTCGATCGGCTCACCGTCCTGGCGCGCGACTTCCCAGTACGACGACCCGTCTTTGCGCCGCTCGAAGTGCAGGTGTACGCGGGACTTGCCCACGGAGAGGTTGTTCAGGTCCAGGTCCCACAGCCAATGCGGCAGCGTGGGGTCGACGTAGAGCACGCCGTTGGGCGCATCGGCGCGCAGGCCCAGGATCGACTGCAGGAAGTGGAAGATGCTACCCGCCGCCCACGCCTGCGGAATGTTCGCGCCGATGTACTGCGCCGGAAAGGAGTCGGGCACGCGCGTCAGGCCGGAGTAGACCTCGGGCAGCCGGTAGCTGAGAAAGCAGCGCGCCGCGTCGAACACCGCCCGCGCCACGCGGTTCGTCTCCTCGGCATAGCCGTAGCGTTTGAAGCCGGCGGCGATGATGCCGTTGTCGTGCGGCCAGATCGAGCCGTTTTGATAGGAGTAGGGGTTGTAGGCCGGGTTCTGTGTCGAGAGCGTGCGGATACCCCAGCCGCTGAACATATCGTCACGCAGCAGCCGCCCGACCAGGCGCCGGGCGCGTTCGGGCAGGGCGATGCCGCTCCACAGGCACTGACCCGCGTTCGAGGCGACGGCGGTCGAGGGCTTCTTCTCCGGATCGAGCGTGAAGGCGTAGGTGTCTTCGTCCTCCAGCCAGAAGGCGCGGTCGAAGGCGCGGCGCAAAGCGTCCGCCTGCGTGCGCAACGCATTGGCCTTGTCGGCCTGGCCGAGCACATCATAGATCTCCGCCATGCGCCGCCTGGCGTCGTAGACGTAGCCCTGCAGCTCGCAGAGCGCCTTCGGCTGGTGCACCTGGCTGCCGTCGCCGTAGACCACGGCGTCGCCGGCGTCCTTCCAGGCCATGTTTTCGTAGCCCTGGTCCGAGAAGGTCTTGTACTCCTGGAAGCCGTCGCCGTCCAAATCGCCGGAGTGGTCGATCCAGTCCAGACAGCGCTCGGCGACAGGCAGCAGACGTTTGACCAACTCCAGATCGCCCGTCCACTTCCACGCCTCATGCAGGGCGACCAGATAGAGGATGGTCGCATCGGCCGTGCCGTAGTACGGCGTGTGCGGGATCAGGTTGAAGTGCGCCAGCTCGCCGTGGCGCAGCTCGTGGGGGATCTTGCCCGGCTGGGCGTCGCGCCAGTCGTCGCGCTCCTGCGCCTGCCACTGTGCCAGCTCCTCCAGCGCCGCGCTGGCGAACGGGGCATGCACCATCATCGTTTGCATCGAGACGATCAGGCTGTCGCGGCCGAACAGCGCCACGAACCAGGGCACGCCGGCCGCGGGGATGAAGGCGTTGTGATGCT
Organism: uncultured Chloroflexota bacterium; assembly: GCA_937879875.1. GTDB lineage: Bacteria > Chloroflexota > Dehalococcoidia > CAUJGQ01 > CAUJGQ01 > CALFMN01. The sequence continues at coordinate 2,305 of CALFMN010000150.1, forward strand.
CGATCTTCTCGGGCAGGCGCAGCGCCGCCATGTCGCGCACGGACTGATCGTAGGCGCGGTAGACGTGCTCGTTCGGCGTGTTCACCTGCGAGCAGGCCGAGCGCCAGTCCTCCATCACGTCGTCGCGCGGCAGATCAGCCGTACTGTGCTCGTGGGCGCGCCGGTGATGCGTGTGATCGAAGGCGTGCGGATGTTCGTGCATCTGCGCATCACGCTCCAAAAACATCACACTGCGCGCCTGCCAGCTTTGCCCCGCCCCAAGCTGAATCTCGAAGATCAGACGGCCGTTGGCGTAGGCGGCAGGCTGGTCGTTTTGCACGACGCGGTAGCGGAAGCGCCGGGCGAAGTCGCCGTTGCGGTAGAGCGTATTGATCTCTTGCCGCTCGTCGCTCCAGCGCGTCTCCATCGAGCCGCGCCGCACGACATTGCCGGATTTGACCTCGAAGATGTCGGCGAAGTCAGAGCGCAGCACCAGCTCGAAATTGAAACGAATGCGATCCTGCGAGAAGTTGGAGATCGAAAAGTTCTCGCGGATGCCGCCGTTCGCCACCATCCGATCGATGGTCAAGGCAACGGTTTGCGCGGCGATCGTGCTCTTCCATTCGTGCTGCCGTTCGGCCGGCGTCAGCACGTCCGGATTCATCAGGTCCAGCCGCGCGGTGTAATAGCTCACGGCAGCGGAGGTGACCAGCGTCCAGGGGCGGTCGTTGATATAGAACGAATATGTGCTGAGAAAGCGCGTATCGTCGGCGAAGACGCCGTGCGCCTGCGTCTGATCGATCTCGCCGCCCAGGTCGGTGACCATGAAGACGCGGCCGCGGTTGATCGTCAACACCGGCGGCCCGACGCGGATCTCAATGCCCATCACTGTGTTTCCTCAACGCTCGCTTGTGCCGCGCGTGCGCACGCGCCGGCTCCGCTATCCAGTATCCAGCGTACGCCCGCCGCTGCGCCGCCACCGAGCAGCAGATGAAGTATTTTGCATGCCCTGTGGCGACGCCCGCAACCGAGGATCAGGCGAGCCGACGCAGCGGCCAGACCCGCACATCGAGCCGCCGCGCGAAGTGCAGCAGCGGCGGTTGCTCCGGCAGGATGATTCCGTGCGCCGCTGCCAGCGTATTCGCCGCGATCGTCGCCGCGGCCGGTTGCAACGGCCAGGGCGCGTGGTCGATTTCGGCGCGGTACTGGCGGCCTGCGCGATCGGCCGCGTAGAGACAGTAGCGCGCCGTGAGAAAGTAGGCCAGAGAGCCGAGCGACGGCGCTGCTCCCGGCCCGCTCGGCCCGTAGCGGGCTGCGAAACGGGCGCGCGGGACGCCGTGGTGCGTGCGCTCACTGACGTACGCAATCTCGCCGCTGCGCGTCGTGCTGCGCATACGGGCGCGGAAGTAGGGCAGTTTGAAGACACCTCGGCCCAGCGCCACGGCCACGGGATTGCCGGCGTCGAGGCTGAAGAAGAAGACGCCGGGCCGGCCGTCGCGCACGACGTAGGTGCGCACGTTCAGCTCGGGGAAGGCCGAGAGCCAGGGCACGGCCGGCAGCAGGCGCGGATGCACGCCGCTCATGCGGAACGGCACCACGCCCAGCCAGGCCACGCCGTCGAACGTGTCCAGCGGCAGGCCCGCCGGCAGCAACGGCCGCAGCGCTGCGGCGGGCAGCGGCCAGTGCGCGAAGAGCAGATCGCTCCACGTCTGCGCCACCGCCCACGGCCCATGCGGCGGCGGATAGGGTCGGTACGCTCCGCTCATTGCCCAACCGTTATTTGTCCCGCGCCGCTCCGACGGGAACGATAGCATTGCCGGCGCCCGCCGCGACAGCGACGTCGCACTTTCACCGCGGCCGTGGAACGATCGTCGAGCGCTTCCGGCCGCCGAAGGGGACGGGGAGTCTGAGGGCCGCCCGCGATGCTCACGGCCATTGCAACGTCTCCACGGACGCTCCATCATGCAGCGTAACGCTGTGCCCACGTCCGGTATGCAGCCTGCCGGAGGCCGCGGCCAGCACAGAGAGGGAGCCAGCCATGGTCACCAGGACAGCGGCGGATCAGGTGCTCGAACAAGCGGTCGCCGCGGGTGATGTACCGGGCGTCGTGGCGCTGGCGGCGGACGGCCGCGGTGTGTTCTACGAAGGCGCTTTCGGCAGGCGCACACTGGGACAAGACGCGCCGATGACGCCCGACACGGTCTGCTGGATCGCCTCGATGACAAAGGCCATTACCTCCGTCGCGGCGATGCAGCTCGTCGAGCAGGGCAAGCTAGATCTAGACGAGCCGCTGGGCGAGCGCCTGCCGGAGCTGGCGTCGCCGCGGGTGCTCGAAGGCTTCGATGCGCAGGGGGCGCCGCGGCTGCGCCCGGCGAAACGGCCGATCACACTGCGGCATCTGCTCTCGCACACCGCCGGCTTCTGCTACGACATCTGGAACGCCGACATGGTGCGCTACGCGCAGCACGCCGGCCTGCCGGGCATTATTGAGTGCAAGAACGCCTCATTGAGCGCACCGCTGGTGTTCGATCCCGGCGATCGCTGGGAGTACGGCATCAACATCGACTGGGCGGGCAAAGCCGTCGAGGCGGCGAGCGGACAGCGCCTGGAAGCGTATCTGCGTGCGAACATCCTCGGCCCGCTGGGCATGGCGGACAGTGGCTTCGTGCTCGGACCGGCACAGCGCGAGCGGCTGGCCGGCATGCATGTGCGCAATGCGGACGGCTCGCTCACGGCGATTCCGTTCGAGGTTCCCCAGCAGCCTGAGTTCTTCATGGGCGGCGGCGGCCTCTACTCGACCGGACGCGATTATTTGACCTTCCTGCAAATGCTGCTGCACGAGGGCAGCTTCAACGGCGCACGGGTGCTGTGGCCGCAGACCGTGGCAGAGATGGCGAAGAATCAGATCGGCGATCTCAGCGTGGGCCTGCTGAAGACGGCGGTTCCCGCCAGTTCGAACGACGCCGAGTTCTTCCCCGGCATGGTGAAGAAGTGGGGTCTGGGCTACATGATCACCACGGAGGAGGCGCCGACCGGCAGGAGCGCCGGCAGCGTCGCCTGGGCCGGCCTCGCCAACACCTACTACTGGCTCGACCCGGCGAAGCATCTGGCAGGCGTGATCCTGACGCAGATCCTGCCATTTGCCGATACGGCGGTGCTGAACCTGTTCGAGCAGTTCGAGCGCGCGATCTACGCCGGCCACGCCGCCTGAGCGAAGCGGAGCGCGTTCCGGGGCACCTAATACCAATTCGTCATGACGGGATCCCATTCCGGGCAGGAGACTGGAGCACATC
>CALFMN010000151.1 GCA_937879875.1 uncultured Chloroflexota bacterium
GGCGATACGCGAGGGCAAACCGGCCCGGCGGTCACGCCATCCGCGGCGCCGCGGACCGCGGCGTCTGCCACGCCCACGCCGCAGCCGCCGATCTCCGGCGGCGCCGCAGCCCAGCCGGCGCCGCCGATCCAAAACGAGGATGCGGTGCGAGCCGTGCTGCCGGCGGACTTGCAGGGCGCGACGCGGCTGCCGGTACGCAAGTGGGCACGGGCGGATATGCCCGACGCGCCCGGCGGCTACATCGTCTTCATCGCCACGATTTATCCACGCCTGGAGGACGGCAGTGAGTGGCTGCTCGTCAACTATCTGCAATGGGACGGGCAGGAATGGGCGCTCGGCCTGTCAAACTACCCCGGCGTGCAGCTCAAGGGCGACGACACCTGGCTGGCGGAGAACCTGACCGATATCAGCGCCCTCGCCAGCCCGCCAGGCCAAAGCTACCGTGTCTTCACCGTGGGCTACACGGCGGATGGCGCCTTCAGCGACAGCCTGCACCGCACCGAGACGGTGGTGCAGATCTACGACCTGACGCTGACCACCGCCTGGTCGCGCGTCGATGCGTTGCAGGACATCGATACCAGCCACGCCGCCTACACGCTTGAGCACGGCGAGAACGTCGATTGGACGTTCAAAGACATCGACGGGGACGGCATCAGCGAGCTGGTGGCAACCGTGACGGACACCGATACGGTGACACTCGCGGCGGGGGTGGCGCCTGACCCCTCGCTGCCCGCGGCCGGCACGACGACGAGCGTTGCGACCGAGATCTACAAGTGGAGCAACGGCGTGTTCTCCTTGCAGTCGGTCGGGGCGCCGCTGACTGCTGCCGCCAGTCCCACGCCCGCGCCGGCGACGACGCCGACACCCGCGCCCGCTGCGCCGAGCAGGACCGCCACGCCGCCGGCCGCGCGAACGTCCCCTACGTCCACGCCGGCTGCAGCGGGAGGAAGCTTCCCGAACTCGGCCTGTCCGCCCGTGGCCGGCTATCCGCCGGGCGTGCCGGCGTTGCCGGCCGGCGCGGGCCAGATCGTGACGTTGCCGTCAGGTCTGCAATACCAGGACATCAGCGCGGGCAGCGGTGCGGCGGCACAGCCGGGCCAGACCGTCACGGTCAACTACACCGGCTATCTCGACAACGGCCTGGTCTTCGACCGTTCGCCCGGCCAAAGCGGACAGCCGACCAGCTTCCCCCTCGGCTTCGGCGAGGTAGTGAACGGGCTCGATCTCGGCATCGCCGGCATGAACGTCGGCGGCAAGCGCCGCATCATCGTGCCGTACGCGCTCGGCTACGGCGCCGCCGGGCAGGCGCCCGTAATTCCGCCCTGCGCGCGGCTGACCTACGACGTGGAGCTGCTGAGCGCGCAGTAGCGCGGTGGCTCGGAGCGATCCGAGGGGCACAGGTTACCCAACGGCGCTAACCCGCTATCCTCTCGCTGATTCTCCCGATGATCGCCCCCTTCTCTCCCATACACCAAGGTCTGGAGATCTGCCGGATTCAAAGAGCGTATGGGAGAGAAGGGGGACGGGGGGTTATGAGGGCCGTCCCGCTGCCTGAATCGTGCGCCAGACGCGCTCGGGCTTGAGCGGCATGTCGATGTGCTTGATGCCCAGCGGCTTCAGCGCATCGACCACGGCGCTGACGACCGTGGGCGAGGCCGCGATCGTGCCCGCCTCGCCGATACCCTTGGCGCCGAGCGGGTTCATCGGATTCGGCGTCACGGTCCTGTCCAGCTCGAAGGTCGGGAAGTCCTCGGCGTGCGGCAGCGCGTAGTCCATCAGCGTGCCGCTGATCAGCTGGCCGTTCTCGTCGTAGACCACATCCTCGTAGAACGCCTGGCCGATGCCCTGCGCCACGCCGCCGTGCACCTGGCCGGCAACGAGCAGCGGGCTGATCACCGTGCCGCAGTCGTCCACGGCCACGTACTTCTTCAGCGCGATCTGGCCGGTCGCGCTGTCCACCTCGACCACGGCCGCATGCACGCCGAAGGGGAAGGCGAAGTTCGGCGGCTCGAAGTAGCTGATCGCTTCGAGGCCGGGCTCGGTGTCCGGCGGGAAAGCGGCGGGGAAGTAGGCCGCCGCGGCAACCTCGCCGATCGTCACGCCTTTATCCGGCGAGCCCTTCACCCAGACACGGCCGCCGCTGACGTCGAGATCGTCCTCGTTCGCGTCCATCATGTTGGCCGCGAACCGCTTCATCTTCTCCTTGACCTTGTTGATCGACATCAAGATCGCCGCGCCGCCGACCGTCGTGCCGCGGCTGCCGAAGGTGCCGACCCCGTGCGCGACTTTGTCCGTATCGCTGTGGATCACGCGGATGTTCTCCATCGGTACGCCGAACTCATCGGCCACGATCTGCGCGAAGCTCGTCTCCTGCCCCTGGCCGTGCGGCGAGGTGCCGGTGTGCACGGTGACCATGCCCGTGCGCTCGATGGTGACCTTGCCCATCTCCCAGCCGCCGACGCCCGGCAGCGCCGCCGAGGGGCCGAAACCGCAGATCTCCGTCCAGGTCGAGACGCCGATGCCGGTGTACTTGCCGTTCTCCGGCCCGCCCTTCTGCTGCTCACGCACGCGGTCGTAGCCGATCATTTGCAGCGCTTTCTCCAGCGCCGGGCCGTAGTTGGCGCTTTCGTAGAGCATGCCGCTGGCGGTTTGGTACGGAAACGCTTCGGTGGGAATCAGGTTGCGGCGGCGCAGCTCGACCGGGTCCATGTTCAGCTCGCGCGCCAGCAAGTCCATCATCCGCTCGATGTAATACGTCGCCTCCGGCCGCCCGGCGCCGCGATAGGCACCTGTCGAAGTCTTGTTCGTGAACAGGCCGTAGATGTCGCAGTGCAGGGCGGGGATCGTGTACACGCCGGTCAGCATCAGGCCGGAGAGCGTCGGCACGACATTGCCGAAGAAGCCCTGATAGGCGCCGAGATCTGCCAGAATCTTGACCCGCAGGCCGGTGACCTTGCCGTCCTTCGTGGCCGCGATCTCGTACTCGCCGAGCTGCCCGCGGCCGTGGACGGTCGCCTGGAAGTTCTCGGAGCGCGTCTCGACGTACTTCACCGGCCGGCCGAGCCGCCTCGACAGCACGCAGCAGAGCACTTCCTCGGGATACAAATCGGCTTTCACGCCGAAGCCGCCGCCCACTTCCGGCGCGATCACGCGCACGTGATTCTCCGGCATACCGAGCATGCCGCCGATGATCGGCTTGAGCAGGTGCGGCGCCTGCGTCGAGGTCCAGAGCGTGAGGTGATCTTCGCCGGGCTGGTAGTCGGCGAGGATCGCGCGTGTCTCCAGCGGCACACCCTGCAGCCGCTGGCTCTCCATACGTTGTTTGACGACAATGCCGGCGTTCGCAAACGCCTCGTCCACCTCGCCGGTGTGCAGCGTCCAGTAAAAGGCGACGTTGTCGTCGAACTGGTCGTGGACTTTGGGCGCGCCCGGCTGCATCGCCGCTTCGAGATCGACGACGGCCGGCAGCTCCTCGAACTCAACCTCGATCGCGTCCACCGCGTCGCGCGCCTGGTAGCGGTCTTCGGCCACGACGACGGCGATCGGATCGCCGACGTGCCGCGCCTTGTCCTTCGTCAGCACGTTGCGCGGGGCGATCTTCGTGTCGGGTGTGGCGGGCGCGGCGGGCATCGGCCCGAGCACGTCGGTCAGGTCGTCGGCGGTGAGCACCGCGACCACGCCCGGCATACTTTTCGCCGCCGACGTGTCGATGCGGGTGATGCGGGCATGGCCGTACTCGCTGCGGCGCACGGCCATGTGCAGGCCGCGCATCAGTTGGATGTCGTCGGTGTACTGGCCGTTGCCGGTGATCAGCCGGGGGTCTTCGCGCCGTTTCACGCGTGCGCCGACCAGCTTGGGGATGTCGACCTGGCTCGTCATGGAGACCGCCTCCTGTTGTCCGTACCGCTGGATTCACAGCCGCCGATCGGACGCCCGTGGACGCTCAGCAGCGGGGCCGCGAGCTGGCTTTGAATCCATCTCCTACCACGTAGCCCCACGATTCTGAGCGGCGGTCAGAGCGAAGTCAAGGTGAATGTACGCCCGGTTACGGATCGGTGGCCGCTCGTCACAGCCGATCGTGCAGCAGCAAGACGATGCCGAGCGCCAGTACGAGGAGCAGAAACAGCGTGTGCCAGGCACTCATCGCAACCTCCGATCCGCCGGCGCGCCGCCGTCACTTGAAGCGGTGGTCGACCAGCAGCGAGACGAGGATATGAATCGAGGCGAGAATCAATCCTGCCTCGGTGAGCCGCACGTGCACGAGCCACCACCAGTCGAGCAAGCGGCGCGCCGCCGTGCGCCGCCGCAGCGTGCTCAGCAACTCGCCGCGCCGCATCAAGATTACGGCGACCCGATCGAACTCGGCCTGTTCCGCCGCGGGCACCGGGGCGCGGGCGGTCTGCAGGCGTTGCATGGCGACGGCGGGCGGCCGCATGGGCAAGGGGCGGCGCAGCATCTCCTGATAGGTCGCGACGAACGGCTCGGACTTCATCGCGACGAACGCCGCCGCCTCGACCTCCAGTGCCGCGATCCGCTCTCGTAGCCGCGCCGGCGGATCGTAGTCCTTCAAACCCGCCAGAATGCGCGGCACGATCAGGTAACAGACGCGGCCGAGCACACCCGTCAGGCCGGTGAACAACAGCAGGAACATCGCGGCGTTGGCAAGGCGCATGTTGGCGCTGAAACGCTGGCGTGAGTGATACCAGATGAACAGCAGCCCCAGCGCGCCGAGGTAGACGTGCGCCCACAGCCACGAATCGAGCACGCCCAGCCCGCCGATGAACAGCCGCTTGCGAAAGGTGTAGGCGGCGGAGGCGAAGATAAACACCGCGCCGACCTCGCCCAGCCGCACGGCGGTCAGGTCGAAGCCGCCGATGGTGATGAAGTCGCCCTCGGTGCCGTGCAAATAGAAGATCCCGCCGCCGACGATCAGCGCGAACACCAGCCAGAACAGATGCGCCCGGCTGAGCGGCAGACGGTAGCGGCGCCACAGTGGCGGCTTCGTCTCGCCGGGCTGCGACGGCGCCTGCTCGGCTGGTGAATGCATCAAGCTACGCCTTCCGCGGCCGCGCCGCCGTGGGCGTCAACGCGATCTTCTCCCCATCGCCGAAGAAGCGGGCGCCGTCGGCACGGAAGGCCGCGCCGGTCGGGCAGTTGCGCACGCAGGCCGGCCCGTCTTTGTGGCCGGCGCACAGATCGCACTTCACGGCGACCTTCTGCCGCAGATCGTCCTGGTCGAAGGTTACGGCGCCCATCTCCCGTGGCTTCGCGAAGTTCAACAGCCGCTGCCAGAGGCTGCTCTCTGCTTTCTCGGTTGCGATCATCTGCTGCACGTCGGCCATGCGGATGTTGTCGTAGGGGCAACGCTCGGCGCAGGCGCCGCAGCCGATGCAGTTGTTGTTGATCACGATCGTGCCGTCTGCATTGCGCACGATGCCGTCGACCGGGCAGAGCAGGCAGAGCGGGTCATCGCAGTGCCGGCAGGCCGTTGCGATCAGATACGGCCCGACGGTGAGGCCGCGCCGTTCCAGCCGCGGGTGGCCGTGGCGGCGCACGCAGGCATCGACGCAGTTGTTGCAGTCGATGCACAGCCGTTCGTCGATCACAAGCAGCGAGTGGCTTTGCAGCACGCCGCCGTCGAGCAAGGCTTCGAGATGCGCCGCGCCAGGCAAGGCCGCTCCGCCGAGGGCACGGGTCGCTCCCTGCGCATGCGCCTGGCCGGCAGCCTCGATGCGCTCGCGGAAGGGCGGATAGGCGTTGCGCATCGCCTCGACGTCGATCTGGTCGATCAGCGCCAGTTCGCAGCGGGTATTCGCGCTGAGCGTGGTGCCGCGCGGTCCCGCCGCGGGCAGCGCCCAGTCCACGAAGTAGCCGCCGTCGTGCAGGTAGGTGAGCACACGCTCCTCGCCGTCCGCGACGCTGCCGCTCACCTTGACGAACCCGCTCAGTACCAGGTGCAACGCGGTGGCGGCGTTGCCGGCGCGGGCGATGATCGCGCCGCGTTCGTAGCTGCGCACGGTGATGCGGTCGCTCAGCCAGGCGAGCGCCTCGTCGCTCAACTCCTGCAACAGGTCAACCCGGCGCAGACCGGCGCCAAGCTCGAAGCGGGCGTGAATCAGCGCGAGCCGCTCGGCGAAGGGCGTCGACTCGGCCATCAGCCGGCGCAGCGCCGCCGCCGAGGCGACGAGCAGCGTGCAATCCTGCGTTGCGGTCACGGTCGCCGGGTTTGGGCGGTCGGAGAGGATGCCGAACTCGCCGAAGAAGTGCGCCGGGCCGAGGTTGAGCAACGGTATCTGCCGGCCATCTGCCGCCACTGCGCTGGTCTGCGCGGCGCCGGCGAGGATCAGGCAGAGGTCGTTGCTGTACTCGCCCTCGCGCGCCAGTACGACACCCGCGGGCTGGCGATGCAGCGCGACGCGCGGAATGAAGGCGCGCAGTTGATCGCGCGAGACGTCGGCAAAGAGCGGCAGCCGGCCGAGCGCGTCGGCGAGCGTACCATGCGTCCAGCCGGAGGGTACGGCGCCGCCGGGCGCGTGCAGCAGAATCGGCTCGTCCTCCGGCGGAGCGTCGAGCCGCAGCTTGGTGGCGAAGACCAGCCGCATGCGGCTGATGTCCGCCGGACAGACGGGCACGCAGGCGCCGCACTGCGTGCAATCCAGCGTGAAGCGTAGCACCCGCTCGGAGAGCGGCCCGCCGGATGCGGCGTCGTTCATCTCGCCGATCTGCATCAGGCCCGATTCGGGCAGCGGACAGGCGCGCATGCAGAGGTGACAGCCGATGCAGGCATCCAGCTCGTAGGAGACGGAATCGGCCAGTTCCGCGTAGAAGTCCACGCTCACGATCCTGCTCCGCCGTTCCTGGCCGCGCCGGTAAAGCGCAGCACCGTTTCGCCGATCTGCAGGGCGTCACCCTCCTGCAACGCCACGGCTTGCGTGAGGCGTTCGCCGTTCAACAGCGTGCCGTTGCTGCTGCCGAGATCCTCGACCGTGGCGCTGCCATCGAATGCGACGCTGACCGCCGCGTGCCGGCGCGAAGCACGCCCATCATCGAGCGCGATCGCCGGTGCATCCGCCTGACCCGCCGCTGCACGCCGGCCGATCACGACCATGCGGCCCGGTGTCAGCGGGTGGCGTGTCCCCGCGCTCGGCCCCGATGCGACGACCAACGCCGGCGCGATTGCAGCCGACGGGGCTGCCTGGCCGGCGGTGAAGAGGATCGTCGGCTGCTCAGCTACGAACGGCACGGCGGCCGCCGGCGCTTTGGCGGCAGAAAACACGAGGCGCGTCTGGCCCAGCACGATCGTGTCGCCGCTGTGCAGCGACTGGCGGCTGTTCACAAAAGCGCCGTTCAGCAGCGTGCCGCCGCTGCTGCCGAGATCGCTGATCGTCGCCGCGCCGTCGCTCAGCGCGATCAGCGCGTGCCGGCGGGAAACCAGCGGATCGTGTAACACGATCTCGTTCTCGGGGCGCTCTGCCCGGCCGATGCGCGTCTCGCCTTCCGCCAGCACATGCCGCTCGCCGGCGCCGGTCCCGGCCGCCACGACCAATTCCGCCGGCCCGGATGCGGCAGTCGGCGCGGCGTCCCGGCCGGCCTCGACAGTGTACTCGACACCGGCGATGGCGATCACGTCGCCGGCCGCCAGTTGATGCGCGTCCGTGATCCTGGCGCCGTTGACGAACGTGCCGTTGCTGCTGCCGAGGTCATAGAGGAAGTAGTCGCCATCACCGCCGCGCTGAATCTGGGCGTGCAGCCGCGAGGCGAGCCGCGACGGGACAGACACCATTACGTCGGCGCCGCGCCCCATGCTGATCACGTCGGCGCTGAGGGCGAACGCGCCATCCGGACCGCGCAGACGCAACGCGGCCGGCCCGGCGCTGAGCGCGCCGACCCGCTCCGTCGGCTCCGGCCGCAGCGCAAAGGTCAGGTCCGCGTCAGCGAGGCGGATGCTGTCGCCGTCATGCAACACGCGAGGCGTCTCCGGCTGCACGCGCGTGAGCCCGACCCAGGTGCCGTTCGCGCTGCCGAGATCGTGCACAGCGTAGCCCCCGGGCGTTGGCCGCACCTCCGCATGGCGTCGAGAAACGTGGCCGCTGTCTACCACGACATCGCAGGCCGCGTCGCGGCCAAGCAGGGTCGCAGCATCTTCCCTCAGGCGGTAGGCGACGCCGGCGAAGCGCAGTTCGGCGGGCGGTCGGATCTGCGGGATCGCAACGTCTGGCGGAGCGATCGGCTCCGACGGTGGTTCCAGCGGCGCTTGCGCCGCGAGCGGCCGTTGCCCGGTTGGCCGCGGCGCCTCAGGCCGCACGTCGAACACCGGCCGCGCTGCCGTGAACACGCCGCTGCGCAGATCGCCCTGACGCAGCCAGCCCGCCAGATCAAAGTGCGCATCGAGCAGGCGGTCGCGGATCGGCGTGATGTCCAGACCGGAGTCCATGATCCGTTTGCAGGCGAGTGCGCCACGACGGTCGCCGATGAACAGGCCGCCGGCGATCGTCTTCCCGCGCAGCACGACCTTGCGGTAGGCGCAGGGCGCCGGCCGGTCGATCAGCAGTTCGAGGCCTTGATCGCCCGCCTCCACCGTCGACTGCCCCACGGCGGCAAAGTCCAGCGTGTAGAGATGCGTGGCCTGGAACATCGCGCCGGGGCGGTAGCGTTTCGACGCAGCGCCGGCCGCTGCCCGCACCATATTTGCGCCCGCGATCTGCCCCTGCGCACGGGCCGGCTGCCAGAGGCCGACCGGCGGCGCATCTTCGCCGCTCAGCGGATCGCGCAGGTGGGCAACGTCTCCGGCGGCGAACACGTTGGCGACGCTCGATCGCATCGCCGAGTCCACAACCACGCCGCGATCGATCGCGATCGGGCTGCTGCCGAGGAACGCCGTGTTCGGCCGCACCCCGATCGCCACGCCCACGAGATCGCAGGCGATGCGTTTGCCGGTACGTGTCACCACACCGCCAACCGCTGCCTGTTGCCGCTGCTGAACTGCGCCGCCGGCAGACCGCGGCTCGATCGCCGCGATCTCGTCTTCGAGCAGCAGCCGCACGCCCGCGGTGCGCAGCTCGTGCAGCACCAGCTCCGAGGCGATCTCGTCGAGCACGCGGGGCAGCATGCGGGGCTCGCGCAGGACATAGGTCACATCGATACCGCGATGGCGCAGCGCCTGCACCCATTCGAGCCCGAGGGCGCCGCCACCGACGACCACGGCGGCGCGCACGTCCGGCAGCTGTTCCGCGATGGCGCGCACATCCTGGAGCGTGCGAAAGGTATAGACCCCGCCCAACTCCGCGCCGGGCACGGGCAGCAGCACCGGCGACGCGCCTGAGGCGATCAGCAACGCATCGTAGGGGACGGAGAGTCCGTTATCAAGCGAGATGGCGTTGGCGTTCGTGTCGACGGCCAGCACTCGCCCGAAGAAGCGGCCGATGCGATGCCGTCGGTAGAAGTTCGGCGGCACGCCCCAGAGCTGTTCGTCGCGTAGCTGCCCAAGCAGGTAGTTCGTCAGCGCCGCGCGGTAGTAATACGGGCTGGGATCGTCGGACAGCACCGTCACGGTTGCCTCGGCGTCCTCGGCCCGAATCGCCTGTGCCGCGGCGATGCCAGCGGCTCCGTCTCCAATAATCACGTAGGCAGGCATAGCGTTCTCAGCGCCAGTGTACGCCCGTACGCCGCGCCCGCGGCGCGCAAGCCGAGGGTCGCGCGGGTGCGGGGTCGCACCGCGGCCAGACGAGAGGGCTGGAGCGCTGCCGCGCCTGTCGGCAGAAGCGCTCCTGCCCGAGCAACCGAGCCGGCGCAGTTGGGCTAGTCTGCGGAGACCACGGTGTAGGGCGAGGATGAGCCCTTGTACTTGACCTCGATCTGCTCTTTGTTCTTCAGATGGCTGCCTGCGATCTCGTCCATGCTGCCCTTGCTGCTGCTGTCCATCACGAAGTTGTAGGTTTGGCCGTTGGTGGCCTTGACGGTGAACGTCTTCGCGTTGGCGTCGGCAGCGGTCACGGTGCCCTTGATATCCTTGCCGCTGCTGCCGCCGCAGGCCGCAACGAGAAGCGCCGCGCCGAACACGGCGCTCTGCAGGAGAATGATCGGCCGCAGTTTACTCATGGCAGGTTCCTCCCTTTGTCCAGTGGGTTGGTCGATGTGGGACAGGGTTGCATAACTGTTGCAGCAATGCAAGTGCTGCCGCGCGGACTTTGGTCGCAGGCACGGCGTTTCTCGCGATCGCTGCATCAGCGCTGAGAGGATCGTAGTGCCCGCGACGCACCGCCGCCGTGAGCCAGCCGATACTCCGGCTGTGAACTGCTTCACACACCACGTGAAGACAGGGGATGGAGCGGCGCCGCGCGAGTGCCGGCGATAAGCGCCGGGCTAGCGGCCGGCCAGCGCCAGCCGGGCGGTGATCTCGTACTCGCTGACCTGGTCCGCCTTCAGGTCGTGCGAAAGCCGCAACACCACGGCGCCGTCGTGGAAGAGCTGCTCGGGCTGCGCGGAACCCTTCTGCGCGGCCATGAGCTGCGTGAAGCGGCGCTCGGCGTCGCGCTGACTGGCGAAGAACTCGACTGCACCGCCGGTCTGCACGGAGGGCTGCGTGGCGCCGCCGGCCAGCCGCGTATCGACGAACACGGCCTTGCTCGTATAGCCGCCGGGTTGGCCGAGCAGGTGATCAGGATCGTCCGCGGCCGTCAGGTTCACCGCCTGACCGAGGGCAATGCCGCGCTGTTTGAAGGCCTGCACCACCTGCTGCGCATTGCCCGGCACGGGGCGGCGGCCTTTGCCGGCTGCAGGCGTTGATGCCGAGGCGGCCGCCGCACCCGCCGTGGCAGTCGGGCTCGGCGCCGCGAAGATCGGCGCGACGCCCGTCGCATGAGCCTCCGCCGTCGCACCCGGTCCCATCGAGGCGATCGGCGTCGCGGACGCACCGGCGGCAGCCGTGGGCGTGAGCGCCCTGGAGACGGCGCCTGCCTGGTTCGATGCACTGCTGCCCCCGCAGGCGGCAAGGAACAGCGCCGCCGAGGCGACAGCACAGAGCGCGATCTGACGCAGGCTCGGCCTGGTCCGGTCGTGCCCGCACACGAGTGCACTCCGCAGCGTACTCTCGCCGTCCATCGCAGCCGTCGCTCCTCTTCCCTGGATTCCGCGGTACTGATCGGATCACGATTGCGGCGGCGCGGCTGGTTCGGGACGTCGATAAGAAATCGCTCAGCTTGCAGGCGGCGAGCGATTGCCGCGTTGGGACCACTGACAGGCGCGCACGAGCGTGATACGCTGACAGCAGCAAACACGCGAGGCAGCGATGGCCGGCTAACCGGGGCAGATGGGTTTGAAGGCGCGGGCCACGCATGGCCTTGTCCGCGCGCTTCGCCCAGGCTGGACCGGTGGGCGAGTTCTGCCCGCGATCCGCATCCGAATCTGCCGGAGATCACGCCGTTTGGCCGTGGTCTCTTTTTTGTTGTCCCGCGCAACACGGCTCAAGGAGGTCCTATGTTACTCGTCGATCGCGCGGGCAAGCGGTATGGCGGGCACGGCGTGCTGAGCGACGCCAGCCTGACTATTGGTGAACACGAGAAAGTCGCGCTCATCGGCCCGAACGGTTCGGGCAAGAGCACGCTGGCGCGGCTCATCGTCGGTCTGGAAATGTCCGACGCCGGCACCGTCTCCGGCAGCTTTGCGGGTCTGCGCGAGGCGTATTTGCCGCAGGGCGCGTTCGCCAGCGAGGCGCCCGATGCCGCGGCGTCCGCGCCCGCGATCGAACGGCTCTGGCGGCTGGGCCGCAGGCTCAGTACGGGTGAGGAATTCGACTCGGCCGAAGCGCTCGCGCTGGTCGAGGCCTTCGAGACCGAGGGCGGCTGGCCGGCATTTGCCGCGTTGGAAGAGGTGCTGCGCGGACTCGGACTCAGCCAGCTGCCGCCGGATCGGACGTACGCGCTGCTCAGCGGCGGCGAGCGCGCCCGGCTCGGTCTGGCCGCGCTGCTCAGCCGACCGGCGCCCTTCCTGCTGCTGGACGAACCGAGCAACCACCTGGACCTGGAGGCACAGGCATGGCTGCAACGCTGGCTGCAGCAGTTCCGCGGTGCCCTGCTGCTGATCTCCCACGACCGTGCCCTGGTCGACGCCGTTGTCTCCGCCGTGTACGCGCTCGATGCCGAGAGCGGAACACCGCGACGCTTCGCCGGCGGCTACAGCGACTATCTTGCCGCCGTTGCGCAGGAGCGCGAAAGCCAGCTCGATGCCTACCGCCGGCAGCAGGACCAGATCCAGCGCGTGCGCGAGGACATCCGGCGCGTGAAGACGCACGCGGCGCGCTTCGATGCCGCCAGCGCAAACGACTATCACCGCCGCATCGGCAAGAAGGTCGCCCGCACCGCGAAAGTGCGCGAGCGCAGGCTCGAGCGCATGCTCGATTCGCAGGAGAAAGTGGAGAAGCCTGCCCAGCGCTGGGGACTGAAGGCCGACATCGCCGAGGCCGCGCGAGGCGCCGAGGTCGTGGCCGAGCTGCGCGAGGTCGGCCTCGCCTTCGACGGCCACACGATCTTCGACGGCCTGATGCTCGTCGTGCGCAACGGCGAGCGCGTGGTGATTGCCGGGCCGAACGGCTGCGGCAAGACGACGCTGCTGCGCCTGATCCTGGGCGAACAGGCGCCCGATCGCGGCTCTGCGCGGCTGGGCGCCGGCATCGTGCCAGGCTATCTTTCGCAGCAGCACGAAGGGTTGGTCGGAGGCCGCTCGGCGCTCGCGCATGTGCGCGATGCCGCGCCGATCGACGAAACGGCGGCGCGATCGTTCCTGCATCGTTTCCTCTTCAGCGGCGAGCAGGCGCTGACGGCGGTCGAGCGGCTCAGCTACGGGCAGCGGGCGCGGCTGGCGCTGGGGCTGCTGGTGCTGCGCGGCGTCAACCTGCTGGTGTTGGATGAACCGCTGAACCACCTCGATATCGAGAGCAGCGAGCGCTTTGAGGAGGCGCTGGCCGAGTTCGGCGGCACCATCGTGGCTGTTTCGCACGATCGCCGCTTCATCCAGCGCTTTGCGCGCCGCCTGCTGCACGTGCAGAGCGCGAAGCTCGAAGAGCTGAGTCCCGATGCGGTCTGAGCCGCAAGCGAAACAGGTGGATCTGCCGCACATAGCTGCGGCTGCCGAAAGCCGGACGCTGGCGATGCGCCGTCTCACCTGATCGGCGCGCCGCCGCCGATCTTGCGCCGCGCACGATCGCAGAACGGGGCCGGCTCGATAGCCGGCCCCGTTCCACCTGGTGTCCTGTTGCCAGAAATGCGACGCTAACGTGCTCGACGCAGGCGAATCAGGCCGAGGCCGGCGAGTGCGACGGCGCCGAGGCCGGCGAGAGCCGCGGACAGCCCGTCCTGTCCAGGCGCTGATCCGCCGGCGCCGGTCCTGGGCAAGGCGACCCGCGCCGCGGGTTTGACGGCGATCGGCTTCTGTCCCGTGGCTGCCTGACCGCGCGCCGCGGCGGGCGTTGCGGTCGGACGTGCCGGCGGCGTTGCCGTACTTGCCCTGGGCGGCGGGGGCGGGGTGGGAGCCACGGTGGGCCGGCCGGGCGGCGGCGGTGGCGTGGGCCCGGCGGCTGCCGGCGTTGCCGAAGGCGCGGGGGTGGGCGTGGCCTGGCTGACCGCGAGGTTGAGCTGCACCGCGCCCGGCACGCTCGGCAGCGTCCCGGTAGCGCTCGCCATCTGTCCGCCAACCGCGAAGCTCACGCTGGCCCCGGGCGCGGTGCAGCCGGCGATCGACTGGACGTCGACAAAGTACTGGCCGCTGGACACGGTGCCGAAGCCGCAGGCCACACCGGCGACCGACGCAACGACCGTTGTGCCGTCCGGCGGACTGGCGTTGCCTAGCTTGACCGAGCCGAAGAACCGCGCCGAAGGCACGGCCGAAGGACCGCCCACATTCGACGCTGGTGTCGGCGTCCCCGATTGCGCCTCGGCCGCGGGCAAGGCGCCGCCTGCCACGGCGCCCAATAAGGCCAGCGCGGACGCCACCGCGATCAGGCCGGCAGTCCTGCCCTTCACCTTCATCCCCCTCTCCTTTCAACTCGTCAGGCCGGGTCAAATCTGGGTCCGTGCATCAGGGCCGTTCTACGCGTTGCCCGCGGCTCGCGGCGACGGCATGGCCTCTGTTCGGCGCGCCGCCAGCGGACCCTTGCGCGGCGGTCTGTTATCTTATAACACGTCGGCCGTGATGCTGTTAAGATACCGAATCGGACAGCACAGACATAAACCGCCCGCCCGATCGCCGTATCTGCCGCCGTTCGCCGTATGCGTCTGCCGGCGGCTTGCGCCGCGCGCCGATTCGCTGTCTTATCTGGACGATCGTATGAACGTGCGGCGCAGAGGAACTGCCGGGATCGATAGGGGCGCGGGAGAGATGAAACGATGATTGAGCGCGACGACGCGATCGCCTGGGTGAGCCTGCCGAGCGCGGCTGAGATCGAGGCGAGCGCCCCGCAGGGCAGGCGCGGCGGCTATGACTTCGGCTTCGTCTCGAACATGGGGCGGCTGCTGCGGGCGCATCCGCGCTTCGGACAGCCGTTTCTGGCGCTGTTCGGCCAGATCATGTTCGCGCCCGGCGCCCTCAGCCGCCGCGAGCGGGAGCTGGTCGCCGCCGTCGCCGCGAGTGCGCAGGACTGCAGCTATTGAACGCAGTCGCACGCGGAGTTTCTGCGTGTCGAGGACGGCGAACCGGAGTTGGTGCAGGCGATCAAAGCACGGCGTTGGCGCGATCTGCCCGCTCTGCCGGCGCGCGACCGGGCGCTCTGCGCCGTGGCCGAAAAGCTCAGCGCCACGCCGACACGCATGACCAGCGACGACTGGCGGCCGCTGCGCGACCTCGGTCTGGACGATGAGGCGCTGCTTGAAGTGGCCCACATCGTCGGCATCTTCAACTACCTGACGCGGCTCGCCGACGGCTTTGGCCTGCAGCTCGACAGCCAGACGGCCGAGGCCGGGCGCACCGGCGTGCCGCTGCGGCGGCCGGGGTAGGGATAGCCCCGGCGCACCGCGGGCGTAGTTGCGGTTCGCCGGGGCAAGACGCGGCAACGGGCGCTGCCCCCGTCACCCGACGTTCTGGCAGCACCCGTCTGCCGGGGGCACCGCCTCGCGGATCCTTCCGACCATCGTCCCTGCTCTCCCATACGCTCGTTGCAGGCGGCCGATCGCCTGCCGTTTGGATATGGGAGAGAAGGAACCGGGGCGATGAGCGCCGGCCGTTGCCGTTACTGAGCGGCCGGCGTTGCGGCTGCGTTCGGCTTATGGCCGCCGCGCGGGCCGCGCCCGCCCAGGCCGGCGTACGGCAGCGGGCCGTGACCGCTCTTAATGCCGTTCACGATGTCCGTCGCCTGCTGCTGCGTGATCGTGCCGGCGCTGACGGCGCTGCTCAGGCAGGGTTGCACCGCGTCCGCCACCGCGTTGCGCAGATCCTGCTCGGTCTTGCCCTTGGCCGAGAGGATGTCGCTCAGCTTCTTGCCGCTCTGCAAGTCCGTCTTAAGCTGGCCCGGCGTTTCCCCGGTGACGCTCTGCACGGCCTGCTGCACCTGCGTCTGGCAGCCTTGCAGCGCCGTGAAGGTACCCTTCGCGCCGAAGCGCTCGAAGCCGCCCAGACCGATGGGGAACTGGCCGTTGGCGATCGCCTGTTTCGCCTGGTCGCCCTCGGCCTGCGTGAGCTGGCCGCTCTGCACGGCCTTGTCGATCTGCTGATTCGCCGTCGTCTTCAGTGCGCTGTCGAGTGTTGGCCGGTCGATGTGCAGGTTCGTCGCCAGATCGTTCAGAAAGTCATCGACGCGCTGCGTCATCGCGGCGTTCGGCTTCGTGCCCGCCGCGGGAGTGGGCGAGGCCTGGGCGCTGGTGTTGCTGCCCCCGCCGCCGGTCTGCGCCAGAGCGACGCCGCCGACCACCGCGGCGCCGAGCGTGAACACGCCCGCGACCGCGCCGAACACCGCCCAGCGTCTGCTTGCATGGAACATCGTGTGCTTCTCCTCGAGCTGCCGGAAATCGCGCCGTGGCTTCGCATCCCCGCTGCATCCCGGCCTTTCCGGACGGCGCAGCAGCTCACAGAACCAGCATCGTGAGGGAAGCTGAGTTGAAACTGAAGGATTGGTTAAGGCGGCGTAAGTTCCCGGCCGCTGCTCGGTTAGTCAGCCTCAGCGACCAGCTCCGGCTCGGGTTCGGCCGCGCGAACCGGTCCGACGCGCTGCACGGGCAGCGTCACCGTGAAGGTGCTGCCCACGCCGGGCTCGCTTTCCACGCCGATCGTGCCGTCGAGCTCGTGCACGATCCAGGCGGCGATGGCGAGGCCGAGCCCGGTGCCCTCGCCGTGGCGGGACGGGTCGGCACGGTAAAAGCGATCGAAGATGCGCTTGTGATCTGCCGGCGCGATGCCGACGCCTGTATCGCCCACGGAGATGCGCAGTCTGTCCCGCTCGATCGAGGGCGTGATCGTCACCTGGCCACCGGCGGGCGTGTACTTCAGCGCGTTGTCGACCAGGATGAAGAAAAGCTGCAGCAGATAATCGCGATCGCCCAGCACAGTTGCGTCGACGGGGCCGGCGAGCGCAAGCTGCACGTGCCCATTCAGTCGTGCCGCCTTCTGCACCAGTTCGTCCAGCACCGGCTGGACTTCCACCGGCCGCTTCTGAATGCGCAGACCGCCATCCGCCCGCGCCAGTGCCAGCAGATTCGCCACCAGACGGCTCATGCGTTCGGCTTCCGACGCGATGTCTGCCAGCGCCTCTTGCTGATCGGGACTCGCGGTCGGTGCATCGAGCGAAAGCAGCTCGACGTTGCCGCGGATCGTGGTCAGCGGCGTGCGCAGCTCATGCGAGGCGTCCGCGACGAAGCGGCGTTGCGCGTCGAGCGCCCGGCGCTGCTGCTCGTGTGCGTCGTCCAGCCCATCCAGCATCGTGTTGAACGTGCTGGCGAGCCGTCCGACCTCGTCATCCGGCCCGGCGTAGGAGACGCGGCGCTTGAAGTCCTGCTTGCGGCCGATGCGCTGCGCCTCCATCGTCAGCCGGTCGATTGGTCGCAGGGCGCCGCGCGCCAGCAGGTAGCCCGCCACGCCGGCCAGGCCCAGCGCGACCACCGAGCCGAACAGGAGGATGAAGCGCATGCGGGCGAGAGTGTTCTCGACATCGGTGAGCGGCCGGGCCATCAGCACGACGTACTCAGGCTGCGGCGCCGCCGAGCCGCCGGGCGCCGTCGTGGTAACGTTGAAGGGTTGCACGAACAGGCGCAGATCGACGTTCTTGACCGAATCCGTCTCGAAGTGCTGCGTCAGCCGGGTCGGCGGCGGCAACGTCTCGCCGTTCAGGTTTGGTGAGCAGTAGAGGGCGTTGCCCAGTTGGTCGTTCACCTGGATGAGGATCGTGGGGTCGCCGAGGCGCTGGTCGAGAAAGCCCAACACCTGCCGGCCTGGCTTCGGCGTGTCACCGCCCGCGCTTGAACTACCGCCGGCGCAGGTGGAGGGCGGCAGCGGCAGGACGCGAATCGGCCCCGAACCAGCGGGTACGTGCGGTCTGGTCAGGGCGAGATAGTCGCTGCGCGTCGCCCGCGCCCGCAACGAGCGATCGATCTCGCTGCGCAGGCTGCGTCCCGTCCAAAAGTACAGCACGCCGCCCAGCACCAGCAGCGTGACCGCCAGCACCGCCGTATACAGCAGCGTCAGCCGCAGCCGGATGGACATGTCGCTCCTGGCGCTAGCGGACCTTCTCCGCGGCGGGCGCCTTCAGCACGTAGCCGGCGCCGCGCAGGGTGTAAATCAGCCGGGGCTCGCCGCCGGCCTCGAGCTTCTGCCGCAGGTAGCCGACATACACCTCAAGCACGTTTGACTCGCCGCTGTAATCGTACCCCCAGACCTGGTCCATGATCACATCGCGCGTCAACACCTGGCGCGGATGGCGCATAAAGAGCGAAAGCAACTGGTACTCTTTGGTGCTCAGCGCGATCGGCCGGTCGCCGCGCAGGGCCTCGCGTGTGGCCGTGTCGAGCACCAGGTCTTCGAACTTGTACTGGCGCGGCTCCGCGTTTGCCTGTGCCCGCCGCAGCAGCACGCGCACGCGCGCCAGCAACTCCTGCAGCGCGAACGGCTTGACGAGGTAGTCGTCGGCGCCTTCGTCCAGCCCGCGCACGCGATCGTCGATCTCGTCCCGCGCCGTCAGCATGAGAATCGGCGTCTCGCCGGCGGCACGTAGCCGGCGGCAGACCTCGTAGCCGTCCAGATCGGGCAGCATCAGATCGAGAACCACCAGGTCGGGCGGCTCGTCACGGGCGCCGCTCAGCCCGGCCGTGGCGGTCAATGCCGTGCGTACGCTGTAGCCCTCGTACGACAGGGCTCGACGCAACAGGCTGACGATCTTGGCGTCGTCGTCGATCACAAGGATGGCCGGACGTTGTGCCGTGCTCATGGTCTCTTTGTCAGGCAAGGAGACTGAACGCCCCGTGCGACTACCATACTACCTTCGCAACCTTAACTCAGGCTGAGAACCGCGGGGGCAGCAGCCACGCGGGGCCTATCCCTGACTTCCCTGGCGGGAAGTCTGTCCCTTCCCCACAGGGGAAGGATGGGGTGAAGACAGGCGGGCAGGTCGAGGACAAACCCTCGCCTATCTCGCAAGGACGCTGCAGCCCCGCCGCCGTCGCATGGTGTCTGGAGCGCTCCAGAAGTCCCTTCCCGGCTCGGGAAGGGACCGCTTTGCCGTCAGGCAAAGCAGGGTTAGGCGCCCCGGTACGCTCCGGCCAGCCCGGATCGTGCGCGATCCATGCCTCGCTCCGCCGCTCCCATGTTCGTCAGCTCAGCGCGGCCGCCGCCTCCAGCGCGACCTGCAGCAGCCGCGCTTCGGCCACGCGATAGGCTTCGCCTTCCAGCCAGTCGAGCGAGCCGGCGCTGTTCGTCGCGACGACGATGCAGCCCGCGCGCACGCCGCGCAGCGCCGCCACCGTGAACAGCGCGCTCGCTTCCATCTCGAAGGCGAGCACGCCGCGCGCGGCCCAGCGCGCCGCGTGATCGGGGCTCTCCGCATAGAGCGCGTCGCCCGTGGCGATCAGGCCGACGTGATGTGCGACCTGCGCCGCTTCGGCCGCGCCGACCAGCGCCGAGACCACGCCGAAGTCCGCCGCCGGCGCATAGGGATCGCCGTCGAGATAAGCGCGCGTGGTGCCGTCGAGCGGCACGCTGGCCGTGGCGATCACGATCTCGCCCGCGCGCACGCGTTCGGCGGCGCCGCCGGCCGTGCCGACGCGAATCAGCATCTTTGCGCCCAGCAGCACCAGCTCCTCGGCGACGATCGCCGCGGAGGGGGCACCCATGCCGCTGGTTTGCACCGAGACCTTGCGGCCGCGAAACGTGCCCGTAAAGCCGAGCAGGCCGCGGTTCTCGTTGTAGCAGCGGGCGCCGTCGAGCAGCGCCGCCGCGCGTTGCGCCCGGCCCGGATCGCCCGGCAGCAGCACTACCGGCGCGAGATCGTCCGCCGTCGCGTGGAGGTGGATGGGCACGGCTCACTCCAGCTCGGCGCAGATGCGGAAGCCGTAGTCGTTGTATGCGAACTCGGGCGGAATCGCGCTGCGCGCGGCGCAGCGGCTGACCTTGATCTGGTGCCGCCAGGCCCCGCCGCGCGAGGCGCGGCGCGTGCCCGTGGCCGGCCCCTGCGGATCGTGCCTGCGCATGCCCCAGTAGCTGTCGGCCGCGTACCAGTCGCTGCACCATTCATGGATATTCCAACCCATGTCGAGCAGGCCGAACGGGTTGGCGGGGCCGCTGCCGGCCGGCGCGGGGCGGTCCATCGGCGCAGCGGCCAGCGGCACGCCCGGCGCTGCCTCGGGCATCTCGTCGCCCCACGGGTAGAGACTGACCGCCGCGCCGCCTCGCGCCGCGAACTCCCATTCGGCTTCGGTCGGCAGCCGCAGCTCCCTGCCGATCTGGTCCGAGAGCCAGTCACAGTAGTCGACGGCGTCTTGCCAGCGCACGCCGACCACAGGCTGCCGGGGGGCGTTGAAGCGCTCGTCGTTCCAGAAGCGCGGCGGCGCTGCGCCGGCAGCGACGAAGCCGCCGTATTCGCGGTTTGTCACCGGCGTGCGGCCCAGCGCAACGGGCCGCACGCCGATACGGCGCCACGGCCGCTCATCGGGCCGGCCGGTCAGGCTGCCCATCATGAACCAGCCGCCCGGCAGGGCAACGAGATCGGGCAGCCAAACGGTCTTCGGCAGCGTATCCGATGCCATCGTTCGCCGTCCACTGCGCGTGAGTGACGTCCTCGAGCGTACCATGCGTGTTCCGGCTGCGCCGCGCGGCAGCGTCGTTGGGCCAATTGGACTGCCGGATCCCGTCCTAAAGGACTGGCGGCCGACGCCCCAACTTTGCTTGACGCGTTTTCTACTCCGGCGCATCATCGTGATGGAGGCGGACATTGATCAGGCTCTGGGCTCCAGGGTCTCCGCTTCATGCAACATCGCGCGGGGCGCGATGTTAGACCGAGGGGTGGGGCTATGCTGATAGCTCTGATCGCGATCCTGGCGTTCCTGCTGGCGGTTTTCGCGATTACGAAGGTGGTTGGTTTTCTGATTGGATTGGTGTTCCTGTTGCTGGTGGCCACGCTCTGCGGCGCGATCGCCGAGCACATGCTGCACTATGACGGCGAGGGCATTGCGACCACCGCCGGGGTCGGGCTGGTTGGCTCTGTTGTCGGATGGTTGATCGCGTCGCTGCTGCACTTCCCGATGCTGGTGCATATCGCCGGTCTGCCGGTCGTCTGGACGCTGATCGGCTCGCTGGCGCTGGTGGCGGGCATGAAGGTCGTGGCGCTGCCCTCGCGCCAGCGGCGGTTGGGCGGCGGCAAGGGCCTGCTGCGCTAGCGTCTTGACCCGACGAGAACGGATACGCCGGCCGGAGCGTTCGCTCCGGCCGGCGTTGATGCGTCTTGCGCGGACATTGCGCGAACCCTTCAGGCTCCCTCCTGCAGCGGTGTGTAGGCGACGCGGAACGATGGGTTGAGCATCTGCAAGCGGGTAACGAGGGCGAGCACGCGGCCGAGATCCTGGTTCGGCACACGCAGCTCCACGCCGTCACTCTCCCGTGTCTGGAGCATCACCCGGTACATCAGCACTCCTCCTCGCACGCTCGGCACGTCGCTGCGCCTGCGACTGCGCGGCTGCATGGCCGCGTGGCAGGCGACCACGGCACCGCCGGCCGACCCCACTCTTGAAGGCGAACCCGCCGGCACGCCGGCGGGAGCGCGCAACACAAAAGCCGCCGCGGGAGCGCATCCCGGCGGCGGCACAACCAGTGTCTTCGCTGTTTGCTGTGTCATGAGGCTCCGGCGGCTGGCGCCGCACCCGTGCTGTCCTCGCTTGTAGTATCGACCACCCACGCACGGTTCACAAGAGTCAAATCGTGTGAGCATTCTCGCTATTTTGACCGTGCCATCAGAGCACCGTTTCGTCCGGTGCGACCGAGCGCCCCGAGCAGCGCACCGCCGGCGCGAAAGCGGCGCCCTGCCCTGCCACGATCTCGCGCAGCATCGCGCCGGCGCCAACGCTGCAGCCATCCGCCAGCACGGACTGCGTGATACGAGCGCCCGCGCCGACGCCGCACGCCTGCCATAACACTGAACGCTCGAGCACCGCGCCGGGGCCGATGCTGCAGCCGTCGCCGATCACCAGCGGGCCGATCAGGCGTGCATCCGCCGCGATCTTCGCTCCGCTGCCCAGCAGCACCGGCCCGACCAACTCGGCGCCCGGTTCGATTGCGGGCGGAGGCTCGGAGGACGGATCGTCGTGTGCGCTCAGTGCGTTCAGTCCGGGCCACAGGCGCAATGGCAGGCTGCGCAGATCCGGTTCCGTGAGCAGCCGCAGTTGCGCTTCGAGATAGCGCCGGGGCGTGCCGATGTCTACCCAGAAGCAGCGATCGCAGAACGCTTGCACACGCTCGCCATCGGCGATTAGCTGCGGGAACAGCTCCGTCTCAACCATCGAGCGACGACCCTCCGGCACGCGCTCCAGCACCCGCGGCTCGAACAGCCAGACGCCGGCGTTGGCCCAGTGCGACGGGGCCGCGCCGGCCGGCGGTTTTTCCACGAACTGCACGACGCGGTCTTCATCGTCGAGCCCGGCCACGCCGTACATCGTAGGATCGTCGACGCTGATGAAGAAGATGCTGACCACCGCGGCCCGCTCGCGATGGCGCGCGATCATCGGCGCAAGCTGCACGTTGGTGAGAATGTCGCCGTTGAGGGCGAAGAACGGCTCGCGCAAGCGGTCGTGGAACTGCCGGATCGCGCCGCCCGAGCCGAGGGGTTCGGGCTCGACCGTCATCGACAGGCGCACACCCCAGCGGCTGCCGTCCCCGAAGTAGCGCCGGATCGCGTCGGGCTGATGGCCGAGCGCCAGCATGATCTCGTCCACGCCCTGCCGGCGCAGGTAGACGAGCATATGCTCCAAAAAGGGCCGGCCGAGGATCGGCGCCATCGCTTTGGGCGTGCGCCAGGTGAGCGGCCGCAACCGCGTGCCCTCACCGCCCACGAGGATGACGCCCTGCACCCGCCAGTCACCTCCGGCCGCGCGACCAGATCCGTAGTCCAGCTCGCTGCCGGCCCGCCGCTCTATTACCGCTGGCGCCTTACGCGCGCGGCATCGAGCCGTCGAGCCGTGGTCGGGCGGCGCACGGCCGCATCATACTACGGCCTGGCGCTCGGGCAGCACGGCAGCGGCCGGCAGGTAGCCGCGCCAGGCCGCCGCCATGCGCCGCACGCCCTCTTGCAGCAACGCCGGCGGCAAGGTGAAGGGCAGGCGCAGGAAATCGCGATGGGCGCCGTCGGCCGCGAAGACCGGTCCGGGCACAATCGTGACGCCGAAGCGCTCGCAGACCTGGGCAAAGCCGGCCGCATCACCCACCGGCAGTCTTACCCAGAGCGACAGCCCGCCCGCGGGCGACCGCCACTCCCACTCCGGCAGCAGCCTGGTGAGGCCGCCTTCGAGCGCCGCGAGCCCTGTCGCCAGTTCGATGCGGCGGCCCGCCGCTGCCTCAGCCGTCAGCGGCACCAGGCGGGCGACGGCGAGCTGGCTGAGCACGCTGCTGCCGAGATCGGCGACCGCTTTGAGGCCGACGAGCCGTGTCACCACGTGCGCCGAGGCGCGAATCCAGCCGATGCGCAGCCCACCCCAGAAGGTCTTACTGGCCGAGCCGATCGTGATCACGGGACTCTCGGTATCGAGACTGGCGACGTGCGGCGGCAGCGTGCTCTCGCCGAGCGCGATCTCGGCCAGCACCGTGTCTTCGATCAGCGGAACCTGCGCCTGCCGCGCCATCTGCGCCAGCCGCCGCCGGCGCAGATGGCTCATCACCGCGCCCGTGGGGTTGTTAAAGGTCGGCGTCAGATATACCAGCCGCACGCCGCCGCGGGAGAGCAGTTCTTCCAGCACATCCAGGCGGGCGCCGCCCGCGTCCAGCGGCAGCGAGAGCACGTGTGCTCCCGCGGCACGCAGCGCCTCCAGGGCGCCCGGATAGGTCGGGCTCTCCACGATCGCGGTGTCGCCGGGCTGCAAATACAGGGCGGCGAGCAGCGACAGCGCCTGTTGCACGCCGGTCGTGATCAGGATTTGCTCCGGCCGGGTCGGCAGACCGCGGGCGCCGAAGTGCGCCGCGACCGCCGCGCGCAGCGGCTCGATGCCGGCCGGCGCATAGCCGTGGCCCGCGAGCGTGTCCGGCGTCACGTCGTCGCTCAACTGGCGAATGGCCTCGGCGACGAGCGGCGAGGCCGCGGGCGCCGCGACGGAGAAGTCGATCGTCGCCGCAGGGTTTTCGGTCAGCCCGCGAAAGACGGGGTTGCGCCCGAGGCCCAGCAGCCGTGGATGCTGCACCGCGCCGGCAGCGCTGTCCGCCGGCTCGCGGCAAACGTAGGTGCCGCTGCCCTGGCGGCTCTCCAGCCAGCCCTCTTCGCGCAGCAGGGCGTAGGAGGCGACGACCGTGCTGCGGCTGACCGCCAGCGCTCCCGCGAGCGATCGCTCCGGCGGCAGGCAGGTGCGCACCGGCAGCTCGCCGCGGCAGACGAGATCGCGCAGGGCGTCCGCGAGCTGGCGGTACAGCGGGCCGGCGCCGACGAGCCAGTGGCCCAACAGCCGCGTCAACCGTTCGCTGTCGATCACATCCCGTGCGCGTCGCATGCCAATCGCTCCGCTTTGGTCGTGGTATCCGCATATTGGCCATCATACTATGCCGCTGCCAGCCCATTGTGGCGGCAGAAAGTGACCAATTGGATCGCATTTTGGTTCGGCGGATGCTCCCGGCCCTGAGGAGGACAACACGATGGACAGGCGAAGCTCCGCGCCGCCAATGGCGGGCTTGCTCTACGGCGCGCTGGGTGTGCTCGGGTTTAGCCTGACGCTGCCGGCCACACGCGAAGCCGTGCGCTCGCTCGACGCCACCTTCGTCGGGCTGGGCCGAGCGGTCGTGGCCGCGGCGCTGGCGGCCGCGCTGCTCTGGGCGCGGCGCGAGCGCCCGCCCGCCCGTCGCTATTTCCCTGGCCTCGTGATCGCGGCCCTCGGCGTGGTGGTGGGCTTCCCGCTGCTGTCGGCGCAGGCGCTGCGCCATCTGCCGGCCTCGCACGCCGCGGTCGTGACAGGGCTGTTACCCGCGGCAACCGCCGTGATGGCCACGCTCCGCGGCGGTGAGCGTCCTTCGGCGGCGTTCTGGCTGGCCGCGGCCGCCGGCGTTGGCGCGGTGTTGCTGTTCGCCGTAGCGGAAGGCGGCGGCCGGCCGCAGGCAGCGGACCTGGCGCTGCTCGCGGCGGTCGTGCTCGGCGGGCTGGGCTATGCAGAGGGCGGTCGTCTGGCGCGAGAACTGGGCGGCCCGCGGGTGATCTGCTGGGCGTTGCTGCTCGCGGCGCCGTTCGTTGCGCCACCAGCCGCGATCGCCGGGCTGCATCACGGCTTCCATGCCGATGGGAAGGCCTGGCTCGGCTTCGGCTACGTATCCGTGGTCAGCATGTTTCTGGCGTTTTTCGCCTGGTACCGCGGCCTGGCACTCGGCGGCATCGCGCGTGTCGGTCAGATTCAGCTCGTGCAGCCGGTGCTGACATTCGCCTGGGCCGCACTGCTGCTTGGGGAGCGTATCGACGCAAAGACGGTGGCGGCAGGAGCCGTGGTGGTGGGCGTGGCGGCGCTGGGCCGCCGGGCGAGCGTGCGGGCGCCACGGCTTGACGTGGGCGGCGCGCCGGTCAGCGTTCCGATCGCCGTCGCCGGTGAGTAGCCCGCATAACCCCCTGCGGCTACGCCTCGCTGCCCAGGTGCAACTCGTGTTTACCCCGCGCCCGCTCATGCGCTTTCCCACGCCATGTCAGGGCTTATCGACGTTTTGGTTGTACGCGCTGTCTCGGCTCAATATTGTGCGTTGCGTCAATGTTCTTGCGTTAACCAGATCTTCTCCATCTACGGTTGACGGCCCCCCCCCCCCGAGTATCTATAGTGACACTCACTGCAGCACTGCGGCGGCGTCGAATGTCATTCAGCTGCCACTTGCAAAGGCGAGCGTCCAGCGCAGACCTGCGACATGGCCGATCGCCGTTTCGCGGGAACTCGGGAGAGGTTGGTGCACGGGCGATGGTGCACAGGCTGGCGCGTGCGGGCCTGCCGGTCGTGCTGCTCTTGTGCCTCGGAATAGCGCCGACGGCGAGTTACGCGCAACAGCAGCCATCCATCGCATTCGCCGAAAGCACCTGTATTGGTGGGAGGGCGGCCACCGTTTACGGGCAGGGGTTTGTGCCCGGTGACACGGTGTCCCTCGAACTCGTACCGCCGGTGCCGCGGCGCCTGCCCGTCCCGCCCAGCCTGCCGACCGAGTCGATTCCTCAGGCGACGGTTACCGTGGGGCCGGATGGGCGGTTCGTCGCCCGGGTGAATTTCGTGAGTCCAGTCACAGGCGGAGCATTCCACGGCTCGCCCCCCGGTGAGACGGAGTACTACGCGCTGCAGGCCGTGCCCTTCAGCTTTGGGGAACGTTCGGAGGAAACGATCAGCCGCGCGCCGAAGGCGGTGTGCGCCGCGGCGCCGGAGGTCTCCACACCTATCGCCGCGGTGGCGACACCCGGTGGTCTGCCGGCGACCGGCGCCGGCCCGCGGACGGCCGCCGAGTCGGCCGGGGCCGCGCTCGTCGGCGCCGGCATCGTATTTACCATCTGTCTGGGGCTGCTCGGGCTGGCCCGGAGGGTGGATGCACGGCGGTAGTCTGCCGCGCGAGCCTTTGCCATCCGTATAGCGAGGGCTGTTGTGGGTCGCCACCCACATGAAGGGAATCTGCCATGCCTCCGCCCCGCCGCAACCGACGTCGTTCGGTACCCGCGCTTGTCGTGCTGGCCCTGATCGGCATGGTGGCCGTGCTCGTGCGCCTGACCAGCGCGAGCGGCACGCCGCAGCAGGCGCCCCTGCTGGCCGCGGCAACGGCCACGGCTACGGCCACAGCCACAGCGCCGCCGTTTACTCCGATCCCCTCGGTGATAGTGGGCACGGTACAACCCGGCCCGACGGCAAGGGTGGTGTTCGGCACGCCGCCGCCGGCTCCGCCGGGCTCAGTGAGGAACTCACTCAACACCCCGGCGCCCGCCGGCCCGCCGCTTCCCTGCGAGGGCGACTACGTGCGCTACAAGCCCTATGTCCCGCTGCCAACGCCGCCGGCCGCGGCGGGACAGCCCAATGCAAAGTTCTTCGTGGCAACGCAGCCGCCACCAACGACCGCGACGCCTACAATCCACGGTCCCTTCCGCTTGATCCCGATGGGCTACACCCAGCCGCTCCACGTTCAGCAACTCCACTGTCCGTCGCCCACTCAGGCTGTCCCGCTCAGGCACACGGAGGATGCCAACCTGGTACGGCAATCGTCGCTGTTCAGGCAGCCTTCCTTCGTCCCGGCCGGCTACCAGCTAGCCCACCTGAGCGGCGGCGGCTTCGCAAACACCGAGCAGACGGTGGACCTGGGCTACGAGGGGCCGGGGTTTCCCATCGAGATCACGATCACGCGCCTGACTCTGTTGCCGGTGGACGTGGACCTGCCGCCGGCCGATGGCAGCTACCCGTTCATCGTCGAGCAGGCCCAGGTCGCGGGTGTCCCGGCGATCGTCGACCACCAGGCGTTTCGTCTCGATGATGACGTGCACGTGCAGTTCGTCCAGGGTGAGGTGCTGTACAAGTTGGCGGGCCAAGCACGGACGCTGGGAGACGTTCCTACCCTAAGAGCCTATCCCGCTAGGCATGAGAGTTGACCATACTGGGAGGTGAAACCAG
>CALFMN010000152.1 GCA_937879875.1 uncultured Chloroflexota bacterium
TGGTGCATGAGATCGTCGGCAAGACGCTGCTGGGCACCCTCGGCATGCCGCCGCGCTGGGGCTGAGTCGCGTTTGGTGATTTAGGCGTGGGGTATACGCGGGGCAGCGGCACGATCGCTGTCCTGCGGATCCCGCTGCTCCTCACGTATCGTCACCAACACATAGGCCGTCATCCAGACCACAACGAGGGAAATGGATGGGGTGCTGGCACTACTGCCGCCGAGCTGCCAGCGGTGAGGAACGTGCCACCACGGCTGGGCGGATTCGGCGATGCAAAGCAAGGGTGCCAGCGCCAACCCTGCCAGCCCGAGCATGCGTCGAGCGGGCCATTTGATGCTCGCGCGGACGCGGTACACCCATGCCAGTGCGATTCCAGCGCAGGCCGCAGCGAGCACAGAGGCTGCTATCCAGCTCGTGAGGATTAATCACCGTCTCGACAAGAACGAGAAGCATCAGGCACGCGAGTACGACAGCGAGGACTTTCTCAGCCTCTCTCATGTCGCACAGTATAGCCACTGTTCGGGACGTCCGCCTGACGGAGACGCTGACCCGACGGTGTGCAGTCAATCCGCTCTCAGAAGCCGGCAAGATGGCGATGTCGCACGGCGGCCCGGGGCCGGTCGAATGTGATGCCGCCAGCGTAAAGCCGGCCGGCCCCTCGCCCATCTCCGGCCCTCGCTCTAACAATCTGAGGATGCGCGGCCATACTACGCGTTGGCTGCACGCAACTCCGTGCATCCACGGCGCGGCGGACGTGCGTTGATCTTGCGTGGACGCCTCTCGGGCTGACTGCTAGCATGAGGCGAACTTTGCGGAAGGAGCACGATCGTGGCAAAACAGCCAGGTACATCTCGAACGGGTGGCGGAGGCCTCATTTCGCGCCGCTCGATGATCAAGGGCGCGGCGGCGTTGGCGGCCGGCGTGCCGCTGGCGATGAAAACCTCCTGGGGGCCGTACGGCTCGAAGGAGCACTTCCTTGCGATGGCGCAGGCGGCGCCGATCCAGTTCGACCTCGTGCCCAGCGGCCTCAAAGACCTCTTCCCGACCGCCACGGCCACGGTCTATATCACGCCGGGCGACACGGCGGACGACGTGCAGGTGGTGGCGCAGAACATGCCGCCGAACATCACCTTCACCTGTTTCTTCATCCAGAGCCCGACCAAGCCCTTCGGCGCCTGCCAGTACTGCATGGATCTGAAGACAGATGCCTACGGCTACGGCACCACCTCGTTCCACGGCATCACCACGCAGGCGTTCGCGATGATCGCCGAGAGCGCGGGCACCTCGCAGAACGAGGACGGCCCTGCCTCGGGCACGCAGCTCGAACACTTCGGCATGTGGTTTTCCAGCCTGCAAGACGCACAAACCGTGCTGAACAACCCCAGCCTGACCGGCACGCCGTTCGACGGCGGCACGCCGCCCGCGCACGCCGGCCCGCAGGCGATGAACGACGGCACGCCCGACCCGAAGTTCTAACAGCCAGCCGTCCGCTCGGATCGCTGCACACCAGGTCGCCCCTATCCCCAACACGTTGGGGGGATAGGGGTTCGGCGCCTACGCCGGAAGAAACTCCAGCAGCAGGCGGTTCACCTCGTTCGGCCGTTCCTCCGGCACGAAGTGGCCGCAGTCGACCTGCGGTGCAATGCGCAGATCAGGGAACTGCGCCTGCATGCGCGCGACCATGCGCGTGTCGGGGCCACGCCCGCGCCAGAGGCCGTGAATCCAGAGCGTCGGGCGTTGAATCACGCGACGCCGGTCCGAGGGCGCGAAGTCGAGGTAGTCGCGGGCGTAGGGCCGGCTCTCCACGCCCTCGCGCTGCCAGGCGGCGATCTGCTTGAGCGTCAGCCGCTGGAAGCGTTCGCCGTGGGGCGCCGCGGGGTCGGGAAGCACCCGCCAGAACGGCAGCGCATGGCGGTAGTACTCGATCGCGGCGCGCTGTGAGTCCGGCTGAGCGAAGGCGCGGCGGTAGACCTCGAGATCCGCCTCGCTGAAGGCCGCCTGGTTCACGGTGACGCCGCGGATAGCGCGCACGGCGAACTCGCCGCCCTGCTCGGCGAAGGTCTGCTCCGCCTTGCCCGGCTCTTTGAACCAGAGACCGTGGTTCATGCTGACCGGGTGCCAGAGCGTGGTGATCGTATCGATCAGCACGAGGCGGTCGAGGCGGCGGGCATGGTCGCAGGCGAATTTGTAGGCGATAATGCCGCCCCAGTCGTGCCCGACGACGTGCGCCCGCGCGATGCCCAGCGCGTTCAGCAGCGCGGCGATGTCGGCCGCCAGCAGCTTGCGGCTGTACGGCCGACGCGGCTTCTCCGTCTCGCCGAAGCCGCGTGTGTCGGGCGCAATCACGCGGAAATGCGCGGCCAGCGCCGGAATCTGATGGCGCCACTCGTACCAGGTTTGCGGAAAGCCGTGCAGCAACACGACCGCCGGCCCGCTGCCCGCCTCGGCGTAGTGCATACGGATGCCGTTCGCCTCGACGAAGCGCTGCGCAATCGCGGGGTTGGTCATCGGGATGCCCTCCTCGGCCGCGCGGCCCCCTCCCCTGCCCCTCCCCCATCGCGATGGGGGAGGGAGAAGGAACTGCTTCACAGCCGCGGTCTCCCCTTCCCCTAGCATTGGG
>CALFMN010000153.1 GCA_937879875.1 uncultured Chloroflexota bacterium
CACAACCTCCATGTGCTCGCTCGCGCTGCCTGACTACTTGACCGGTGCTCTAGGGCACGCTCGCCGGGGTCTGCCTATCGGGACGTTGCAGTAATCCGTTATGCAGTGCATGGGATACCCCGCTCGGTGCTTGACAGAAAGCATGGTCCCCTCGCAAGCCGGTAACGGCACAACACCGCTGACACTACGGGTTTCGTGCCAGATGGGCAAGGGTTTAGGAATACGCTAAGGCGGCCTGAGCCAGTGTCCGACTCAAGCCGTTCCTCATCGGATATCATCCGCACCGTGCTGGGGTGCGGCGTTGGGGTGAAACGACGGACGCGAAGGAAGCACGGTGCACGCTGTCCGAGTTTCAGGCGTGGAAGTCGCATCCGCTCCCAAGCTGTCCCCGCGCTTCGTACTGATCGTATATTGGGCGCGAGCCACGCATACCGGCGCCGGGCCGGCCGCGACGAGTAAGCGAGGGCGAGCGAGTGCGATGGACAGCATGAAGGGCAAGGCCGCGATCACCGGCCTGGGCATTACCGACATGGGCCGCATCTACGGCCACGACGCCAACTGGTTCGCGGGCGAGGCCGTGCGTCTGGCCGTTGAAGACGCCGGTCTGACCAAGGATGACGTCGACGGACTGCTGATCAACGCGGGCATACAGGGCATCACCGGCGGCGGCATCGGCCTGGCGCTGCAAAACTATCTGGGCTTCAACAACCTGCGCCTGCTGAACCATATGAATGCCGCCGGCTCGACCGCGGCGCAGATGGTGCAGTACGCCTCGTTTGCCGTGGTCAACGGGCTGGCAAACTACGTGGCCTGCGTCTTCGCCGACGCGCCGCTGCAGGCGAACAAGAGCGCCGGCGCGGCCTACGGCAGCGCCCGGCGGCCGGCGGGCATGATCAGCCTCACCAGCGCCTACGGCCTCTACGGCGCGAATTCGAGCTACGCGCTGGCGGCGCGGCGGCACATGGCGCAGTACGGCACCACCCAGGATCAGCTGGGTCAGATCGCCGTCTCCACGCGGCTCTGGGCGACGATGAATCCGAAGGCGCAGATGCGCGAGGCGATCTCGCTGGAGGACTACCACAACTCGCGCTGGATCATGGAGCCGCTGCACCTGCTCGACTGCTGTCTCGTCTCCAACGGCGGTGTCTGCGTGATCGTGACCACGGCCGAGCGGGCGCGCGATCTGAAGCAGCCGCCGGCCTACGTCTGGGGCATGGGCCAGGGCCACCACGGCAACCCGATGCGCGCCGGCTTCGAGCCGGAGACGCACTCGGCCGCGACGATCGCCAGGGAGTCGGCCTTCCGCATGGCGGGCATCACTACCGACGACGTGGATGTTTGCGAGCTGTACGACTGCTACACCTACACGACGCTGGTCACGCTCGAGGACTACGGTTTTTGCAAGAAGGGCGAGGGCGGGCCGTTTGTGGAGGATGGCAAACTCGGCCCCGGCGGCGCGCTGCCGACGAATACCGGCGGCGGCCAGCTCTCCGGCTACTACATGTGGGGCATGACGCCCGTTTCTGAGGCGGTGATTCAGACGCGTGGACAGGGCGGCGAACGGCAGGCGCCGCGGCACGATGTCGTACTTGTCTCCGGCAACGGCGGCGTGCTCAACTACCACGGCTGCCTCGTGCTCAGCCCGAATCTGGCATAGCGAGAAGATAATGACAACCGACTACGCCAGGCCGATGCCCGCCGCGGACGAAGACTCGGAGCCGTTCTTCCACGGCGCCCGCGCGGGCAAGCTGATGCTGATGCGCTGCCGTAGCTGCGGCGCCTATCGCTATCCATCGCGCGACCGCTGCGACATGTGCTGGAGCACGGATACCGCGTGGGTGCAGGCGAGCGGCAAGGGCACGGTCTACACCTTCGGCATCATGCATCAGCTCTACCACCCCGGCTTCAAAGACGAGCTGCCCTACAACGTCGTCGTGATCGAGCTTGCGGAAGGGCCGCGGCTCTACTCCAACCTCGTCGGCGTCGCCAACGAGCAGATCCGCGTCGGCATGCCGGTCGAAGTCACCTTCGAGCGCATCAACGACGAGATCAGCCTGCCGAAGTTCCGCTCGACCGCGTAACAGCGCGGCGGCCGGCCCTTGTATCCTGGTCCCCCGATAGCGTGGAGGCTGGCAGGGGCGTCAGCCGGTGCGGCCCGCGGTGCACCAGGCCCGCGGCTGCGCCTGGGCGGCGCCCCTGCCTCCTTACCCACCGCGGACCGTTGCCAGGGCCGCCGCGCCCGGCTGGGCACGACCGGGCGACCGGCGGCCCAGCCATGACCAGCGGCAGCGGCAGCCCCGACCGCGGCCCACGGGACCGGTGCGCGAGTTGGCGGCGCTGGGCACGCGCCGGCGCCCGCGGCAGGCGCAGCCCGGGGTGGAACGCCACCGCCCGCCGGATGCCGCGGGCCGCGTGGCCCACCGCCGGGCCGCGGCCAGCGCCGAGGACACGCGCCCGCCGCCCGCGCGCCGTGCGCGGCGGCGTGGCGAGCGGGCGCGCCAGCGGGCGCCGCATCCTGTCCATGGCGGCCCTGGTCGCCAGCACGCATACCCCGGTCAGCCGGACCTTCTCCCGGCGTCTGCTCGCCGCCGGCACGCCCCGGCCGCTCGCGCTGGTCGCCGGTCTGCGCACGCTGCTGGTGATCCTGGGCGCCCTGGTCCAACACAAGACCGTCGGGCACGCGTCCCATCCTACGCCGCACGGAACCAACCCCTGATCGCCCAGGACCGTTGCTCATCCTCACCCCCGTCCCCTGCTTTGGAAGTCGCTGTCGCACATGGGCGCTCCGCGCCCATCTGGCACCGTTGCGCTGCGCTCTGGCTCCCAATCCTGGGAGTGGGACAGGGGCGATCCGGCGTGGAGCGATCCGCAAGGGCGCTGGGTTAGCAATGGGTGGTAGGGTCCCACGGCGTGCGCCCTTCGCGGCGCAGCCGCGACCGACAGCGCGCCGCTTAACCCGACGCCGTCTGGATCGCTTCAGATAGGATCGCCCCTTTCCCCTGGTATTGGGAGCAGGAGGAAGGGGGAAGGGAGGCCGACGCGAGCGCTCGCCCCAGCTCCAGCGGCCGCTGCGACGGGATCTGGTGGCCGACTCCCGGCAGCGTCAACAGGCGGGCGTGGGGCTGGCGCCGCACCATCTCGGCCGCGGCTGCTGCGGTCAACACATCGCTCAGCGCGCCGCGCACGACGAGCACCGGCACCTGCAGCGCTTCCCAGAGCGGCCACAAGTCCAGGCGCCGAGCGGCGCCCGCCGCGAGATCGTCGCGCAACCGCCGCGCGATCGCCGGGTCGAAGCCGGCGGGCAGCCAGCCTGCGGAGTCGCAGGCCGCGGCGAGCCATGCGGCCACCCGCAGCGAGCCGGGGCTCAGCTCCGGCGCCGGATAAGCGTCGACGATCGCCAGCCGCTCGACCAGATCCGGCCGCGCCGCGGCGCAAATCGTCGCCACCGCCCCGCCCATCGAAAAGCCGGCCAGCACGCAGCGTTCGATGCCCAGCGCGGCGAGAGCGTTGACCAAATCGGCGAAATGCGCGTCTGGCGCGTAGGCCTCGTCAACCGACCAGCCGCTTTCCCCGTGGCCACGGGCGTCGATTGCGATCACCCGCCGCCGATCGGCAAGATCCTCGGCCACGGCGCGCCAGGCCAGCCCCGATTCCGTGATGCCGTGCAGGAGGACGATCGGGGGAGAGTGGTGAATGGTGAGTGGTGAGGCTGATACGGCGCACGGGCGCCATTCGTGATAGCGCAGGCGCAGGCCATCGCCCGGCACGAAGCCGGCCTGATAGTGCTGAGCCAGTCGGGTATCAGAGAGAGATGCCACGAATCACGCAGTCACGCGGGCGCGCCAGTGAGCTATGCAGGCGCGATCAACACGCGACACGCCATTGATCGCGGCTTTCGCATCATGTGTCATGAGGGGCCGTTGTATGGGAAGTCTCCGACGGTTGCGCTGCGCTCTGGCGGCCCCTACCAGACCTCGAGGATCTCCCACGTTTGGGCTCGGCGCCAATGCGTCGGACAAGTAGCGGCGCGTTGCACGCGCCAGGCAGCGTCGCGCTAACACGGCAGCGCCCGCGCTTCCTCCAATCCGATCGCCCCTGCTCTCCCATACGCTCTACGCACGCGGCAGACCTTCCGTTAGCTGTGTATGGGAGAGCAGGAGACGGGGGTTATGAGGGCCGCTCCCTCACGCCGCCGTCGCGCTCTTCGTCAGCGAGAAGAGCCGGTCCAATGCCCCCGCATCCGCCGGCAGCGCCGAGAGGCCGGGCATGCCGATGATCGCGAGCGAGGCGCCGGCCTCCGCATAGCCAGACAGCGCCGTACGCGCCGCCTCCGCATCGCCCACCAGCACGCCGCGCTTGATCTGATCCGGCTCGGCGTTGGCAAACTGCGGCAGCGCCTTTTTCAGCGCCTCGAACGTCGCGCCTTCGCCGCCCGGCTCGCAGATCTGCGCCTGCACGCCGACGCTGATCTGCACCGCGCCCGCCGGCCGGCCCGCCGCGGCAACCGCCTGCTTCAGCGCCTCGGCCTTACGGGCAAATGGCTTCGGACTCTCGCCGAACCAGGCCAGGTTCCAGCCATCGGCCAGCCGCGCCGTCAGCTCGAGCATGCGGTCGCCCGACGCCGCGATCCAGAACGGCACCGGCGTCTGCGGCCTCGGCGTCAGCTCGGCGTCGTCCAGCTTCAGCCAGCGGCCCTGGAAGGAGCTGGTGCCCCGGTCGAACAGCTCACGGATCGCGGTCGCGCTCTCTTCCAGCCGCGTAACGCGATGGTCGAAGGGCAGGCCAAGCGCCGTGTACTCCGGCTCATGCCAGCCCGCGCCCAGGCCCAGAATCACGCGGCCGTTCGAGATCTCCTGCAAGGAGACGGCCTGCTTCGCCAGGATCGCCGGATGGCGGAAGCTGTTGCAGAGCACGAGCGTGCCGAGCTTGATGCGGCTGGTGCTGGCGGCCAGGGCGGAGAGCAGCGTCCACGCTTCGAAGCCGCCGCGGTGCTGACCGGGGCCGGTCTGGATGAAGTAGTGGTCCGGAAACCAGAGCGAGTGGAAGCCCGCGGCCTCGGCGTTGCGGGCGATCTCGACCATGCGGCCGAAATCCAGCGCTTTCGGGCCGCTCGCAGTTGTCTCGTTCGAGGGCAGGAAGAGGCCAAGTTCAGGCAGTGGCACGGGCAGCCTCCGGTTGTTGTGATCGCTGCGTCTCTCCCGCGCCGAGCCAGCGGTCGAACCAGGCGCTCGTGCGGCGCACCGCGTCCACGCGCTGCGAGGGCGCGTGCGTGACATAGGTGTGGAAGCCGCCGGGATAGCGCACGAACTCGACCTCGCGGCGCAGACGGCGCAGCACGGCGAACAGCGCCTCGCCCTGGCCGATGGGACAGCGCAGGTCGCCCTCCCAGTGGAGCAGCAAGAAGGGCGTGGTGCAATTGGCGATGTAGGTCAGCGGCGAGTGCTCGCGGTAGGCGTCCCAGCGTTCCCACAGCGGGCCGCCGTGCTCGTAGGCGCCGAAGGTTGCGCCTACGTCGCTTTCGCCGTAGAAGCTGGGCAGATCGCTCACCGGCGCGCCGCAGACCGCCGCCTTGAAGCGGTCCGTATGGCCGACCACCCAGCTCGTCATGAAGCCGCCGTACGAGTAGCCGGTGACGGCAGTACGCTGCGGGTCGGCGATGCCCTGTGCGATGCACCAGTCCACGCCGGCCAGCAGATCTTCGTAGTCCTTGCCGCCCCAGTCCGTAACGCAGGCCTCGGTGAAGCGCTCGCCGTAACCGGTGCTGCCGCGCGGATTAACCTGCAGCACGACGTAGCCGCGGCCAGCCAGCTCTTGTGGACCTGGCTGAAAGACATAGCCGTGGGCGCCGTGCGGCCCGCCGTGCACGTCGAGCACCAGCGGATAGCGGCGATCCGTGCTGAAGTCCGCCGGCTTGAGCAGCCAGGCCGGAATCTGCCAGCCGTCCGCGCCCGTGAAGCTGATCGCGTCGGGCGCTTGCAACTGCACCTCGTCGAGCAACTCGGCATTGTGCCGGGTGAGCTGACGCGCCGCGCCGCCAAGCGGCAGCAGGAACAGCTCGCCCGGATTGGTGGGTGAGAGCGCGGTGAAGGCGATCGCCCTGCCGTCCGGCGTGGGGCAGAGCGCGGTGACGGAGCTTTCGGCGTCGGACAGTGGCCAGGCGCCCGAGCCGTCCGCGGCGATGCGGTAGAGCCGGTTGGCGCCGCCGTCCATGACGACGGTGTAGATGGCGCTGCCGTCCGGCGCCCAGGCGAGGCCGGTGCCCGCCGGCAGGCCGAAGGCGCCACGGTCCAGCGCCTCATCAAGCGCACGCGGCGCGGCCGCGCCGTCCAGCGGCACGCTCCAGACGAGCGTGTTGGCGGCGCTGTAACCCTCGCCTCTGACGTGGCCCGCATAGGCTACGCTGCGGCCATCAGGCGAGACGGCCGGCATCGCGCACGGCCCGCGGCTCTCTGTGAGTTTGCGCTCGTTGCCGCCGGCCGCAGCCACGATCCAAACATCTTTGGTGAGCTGTGCGCCACGGTCGTCCTCATGGTTCGAGAGGATCACAAGCTGGCGGCCGTCTTTCGTCCACTGCGGCTCCGCGTCGCGGCAGTCGCCGCGCGTCACCTGTGTTGGCTCACCGCCGGCCGCGGGCACGGTCCAGACGTGGGCGTAGGTGTCGTCGTACTGGCCTTCGGTGTCGAAGCGGTAGATCAGGTCGCGAATCACGCGCGGTGCGTTCTTCTCGGCCGGCGTCTTGTCCTCATCGCGCTTCGTCTCGCCGGCAACCCGGGTTTTCGAGATGTAGGCGATCGTCCTGCTGTCCGGCGACCAGGCCGGGCTGCTTGCACCTCGCGCCGCGTTCGTCAGGCGCCAGGGCTCGCCGCGTTCGCCGATCAGCCAAATCTGCGCAGGGCGCTTCTTGCCGTCGCCGCCGTTCTCGCCCTCCGCCGGACGGTTGGCG
The DNA here is from genome assembly GCA_937879875.1 of uncultured Chloroflexota bacterium. Classification (GTDB taxonomy): domain Bacteria; phylum Chloroflexota; class Dehalococcoidia; order CAUJGQ01; family CAUJGQ01; genus CALFMN01. The sequence continues at coordinate 6,944 of CALFMN010000153.1, forward strand.
ACGAAGGCGAGCGTCTTGCTGTCCGGCGACCAGCGCGGGCTGCTGTGCTTGTAGGGTCCGCGCGTGAGCTGGTACGGCTCGCCGCCATCGAGTGGCGCGATCCAAACGTGCGAGCGGAAATCGTCGGCTTCCCGATCCGCCTCAGTTACGACGTAGGCGACGCAAGTGCCGTCGGGCGCAACCTGCGGATCGGAGACGGTGCGCACGCGGAGGATATCTTCCGCCAGGAAGGGGCGGCGCTGCTGGGCCACGGGGCTGCCTCCTTAAAACTGCAGAACTGCTAGGCCGGCCAGGCGCATGTCAGGTGGTCTGACCACTCACCGGCCCATCGTACAACGTCATCGCGTTATGGTGGCTTGCAATCTCCATGCGCAGCGGTCGCACCGTTGGGAGCCGGGGCGGGGCACCTAACCCTGCTTTGCCGTCAGGCAAAGCGGTCCCTTCCCGACACAGGAAGGGACTTCTGGAGCGTACCCAGCACCCTGCGACGGCGGCGGAGCTGGGGTGTCCTTGTGGGAGATCCGGAAGGTTCGTCTTCCACTCGTCCGTGGTCCTCGAACCAAACCCTTCCTGTGTCGGGAAGGGACAGACGCCGTTAGGCGTCAGGGTTAGGCGCCCCGCGCGGCCTTGAAGCCTGGCCCGTCGAGCGAGCCTGCGCTAATCGCAAGAGAACTGATCGCTGAAAGACAGAATGCTGTCGCTGAATCCCGCGCGGGATCGGTTGTTGTGGCCGAACGGCGGGAGTAGCATGGCGGCGCCCCGCGCTGAGTGAGGCGAGGCCATGCCTGCTCGCTCGCTCGCGTCCCTGCCCGCATACGCGGTGTGGCGCAGTTTCGATCCGTCTCTGCTCCGGGTTTCGACCTTCGCCCCCGGCGGCAGTCCGTGGCTCGCTGCCCGCCCACAGCCGCCGCAGGAGCGCCGCCTTGTGACACGGCTTGACCGGCCGGGCACGGGCCGATCGCCGCCCGCGTCGCGACCAATCGATCGGCCCAGAGCCCAACGCGCGTTCGCTGGCGGTTCCTGAAAGGACTCGAACGATGATCGAGATCGGCGTCTTCCACAACGGCGCATCCGATTTGAACGCCATCACTACACCGGACGGCGTGGTGGTGAACGACGGCACCTTGGCCGAAGTCTCGGCCAGCAACCAGCGCGTGCTGGTCAGCCAGGTGCGGCAGGGGATCCTCGCCGACCGGCTGGGCTTCGACTACTGGTTCATGACCGAGCACCATTTCCAGCCCGAGGGTGCGGAGTTCAGCCCGAATCCGCTGCTGGTGGAGACGGCGATCGCCGCGCAGACGAAACGCATCCGCCTCGGCCAGATGGCGAACATCCTCTCCTGGTGGCACCCGATCCGCATCGCCGAGCAGGCCGCGATGCTGGACGTGATCAGCGGCGGCCGACTGGAGTTCGGCGTGGGCCGCGGCTACCAGCCGCGCGAGAATGAGACCTTCGGCAAACCGTTCGGCTCGACGATTCAAGACCAGGAGCGCAACCGCGTCTACTTTCAAGAAGCGTACGAGACGATCATCAAGGCCTGGACGGAGGGCTCGTTCTCGTATCACGGTGAGTTCGTCTCCGTGCCGCCGGCCTACACGAAGTGGAACCACAAGCAGACGATCGCCTACTTCAAGCAGCAGGGCGTCGGCCGCAATGTGAACGAGGTGCTGCGCCTGGGTCAGCCCGACATGTACTCGATGGGCAGCCCGATCATGGCCTCAACCACGACGCTGAAGGAGATCAGCGTCTATCCGCAGCCCTTGCAGAAGCCGCACCCGCAGGTCTGGGAGCCGGTGACGAGCGAGCGCTCGATCCGCTGGACGGCGCAGCACGGCGTCAACAGCTTCACCGTGCCGGAGCCAACCTCGCGGCTGAAGCGCAACGTCGAGATCTACTACGAGGAGGCAGCGAAGAACAACTGGCCCGACCGCCTGAACCGCGGCCAGTGGAAGTTCGGCTGGGACGCGCAGAAGCACCGCGGCTTCGGCTGCTGCCGCTACGTCCACTTCCTGCCGAGCGGCGCGAAGCAGCAGCAGGATTTGGAGCGCTACAAGCAGGCGATCGAGCTGCAGTGGGACTACTACGGGCCGTTCGGCTTCGCCGCCGTGCTCTCGGAGCTGGACGAGCCGATGTACGACCTGCAGATGAAGGTCACGGCCGACCTGATTATGCAGAAGGAGATCGCGATCGTCGGCACGCCGGATCAGGTCGTGGACAAGATCATGCGCATCAAGGAGCGCTGCGGCTTCGACGATTTCATGTTCACTGCCTGGTTCGAGGCCGGCGGCTATACGACCGCGGAGATCGAGGAGCAGATGCAGATCTTCGCGGCTGAAGTGATGCCGGCACTGAAGCGGGCCTGCGGCGGCGGCGCCTCACTGGCCGAATCGACGGTGCAGCTCGTGCCCGACCGGGCGCTGGCGGGCGCGCCGGCGGGTGCCTAACCCCGCCGGGCCTATCCCTGGTTTCGCAAGCGAAGTCTGTTCATCCGAAGTCTCCGACGGTTGCGCTGCGCTCTGGCCCCACAGGGGAAGGGTTGGTTCAAGGACAATCGATTGTTCTCAGAAAGCCCCTTCCCTGTGGGAAGGGGAAATCCGAGCGCTTGCGCGAGGGAGGGGTAGGCGCGCCGCTGCTACTCCCTGCCGCGGCTGCGGTAGACGATCACATTGACGCGCTCAAGCGTGACGAGGCCTTCCTGCACCAGCTCGTGAACGGTGGGCAGGAAGGCCTCGATCTTCGGCTCTTCGTCTACGATCTCGATCACCATCGGCAGATCGGGCGCAATATCCACCAGGCGCGCGGTGTGAATGCGGCTGTGGGAGCCGAAGCCTTCGACACCGCGCAGCACCGTGGCGCCGGCGAGTCCCTGCCGTTTCGCCGCTTCTACAAGGGCGCTGTGCAGGCTCTTGCCGTGCCAGGTGTCCGACTCGCCCACGAAGATGCGCAGCAGCACGCCCTGCAACGGCGTGTCCATCGTCGCCTCCTGCATTGCCATCCCGCTACCGGCTCAACGCGCGCGCCAGTGCGATGCCCAGCAGCGCCGCGGCCAGCCCGACACCCACGCTCGCGAGCAGGTAGATTGCGGCGCGCTCGATCTCATGATGCTCCGTCAGACGCAGCGCATCGAGCGAAAAGCTGGAAAACGTGGTGAAGCCGCCGAGCACGCCGACGACGAGGAAGAGACGGCCGTCCGGCCCGATCGCGCCCGCCTCGTCGGCCAGCGTGGCGAGCAGGCCGATGCAGAAACAGCCGACGATGTTGACGCCGAGGGTGCCCCAGGGAAATGCTGCGCCGAAGCGGTCGGCCGCCCAGGTGGAAGCGAGATAGCGGGCGCCGGAGCCGAGCGCGCCGCCGGCCAGCACGAGCAACAGCTTCACCGCACCTGCTTTCCGGAGCGCAACAAAACGCCCCTACCGTAATTCTGGCATCGCGTTCCGCGCGATGGGGAATTCGGTAGAGGCTATCAGCCGCGTGGGCGGTTCGCCGGCCCAGCCGGCAGGCGAGCCTCATCGCCCGCCACCACGGTAGCAGCGCACGGGGCGCGACACCAGCGCCGGGCCGCTCCCGCGGTGCTCTCACCACCACGATCCACAGACCGTTCCGGCTCCAGCGAGCGGCGAAGGGCCTTCGAGTGCGGGGGCAGGTTCGTGTCATGCGCCGGACGTCTGATCGGCGAGGACTTCAGCGATTGCGCGGCGGGCGTTGGCGACGATGACCGGGTTCGTGTCCAGGTAATAGGGCAATGCGATCAGCGCGACAGAGAGTGCCCAGCCGCGACCTCGCGCCCACGTCGCGTCATCGACCCGCAGGGCTGCATGATACACGTCCCGGCTTTCGCCGGAGAAGAGCGTCCACGCGACGATCGAGTCGCAGGCGGGATCGCCCACACCCAGACACCCGAAGTCGATGACGGCGCTCAGACGGCCCCGTTGGGCGAGCAGGTTCCCGGATTGCAGGTCTCCGTGGATCCAGACCGGCGGGCCTTTCCATACGGGTGCCTGGAGCGCCGCGTCCCACGCCGCGGTCACGGCGTTGGTATCGAGCATGCTGTCTAAACGTGCGATTGCGACCCGAGTGTCTGCATCTCGCGTTGCCAGCGGCACGCCGCGGCCAACGTTATGCGTTCCGGGGCGTGGTCCGCCGGTGGGATCGATCCGCTGCAGAGCGGCTACGAACTCGGCCAGATCGGCAGCCGCTTCGCGCAGATCGCCGATGCGCTCGATCGTCGCGTTCTCGCCTTCCAGCCACGAGTAGACGGACCAATGCCACGGGTACCCCTCGGCAGGGCTCCCCTGTGCGAGCGGAACAGGGATGGCAAGCGCCAGCTGCGGGGCAAGCTGCGGCAGCCAGCGCTGCTCCTTCTCCACCTGGCCGATCGCCCAGCCGATGCGCGGCAGTCGCACGGTCATGTCCTCGCCCAGCCGGTAGATCGTGTTGTCCGTCCCGGCGGAGGGGACCGGCTCGATGGGAAGGTCCGCCCACTGCGGAAACTGCGCCGCGAGCAACCGGCGCACGAGCGATACGTCGGTGTCCACCTCGTCGGCGTGCATTTTTCCGGCGCACACGAGCAACTCCTTTCAGATGGCTTCAAAACCGGCGTTCAGCGGTCGTCGAGCGGTCAAGAACGTGGCCGCGGGCCGGTTTTGAAGCCATGTCTGGTTCTACACGCGCCGCATGACGTGCAGCAGGTACTCTTTGCGGTTGAGCGGATTGTGGTCGGTCCGCGGCCGGGTCGGGATCGTGCCACGGACCGGCTGGTAATGCTCGAAGGCGGATTCCAGCACGCCCTCGCCGCGCGTCAGCGCCGGTAGCTGTTGGCGCAACGCGTGCACCCGGGCCGCCGGAATCTCACCCTCCAGCACGTACGACGAACCGCGCATCGCCGCCGATTGCGGAACGGCGCCCAGCCCAGCCAGGACGGGCACAACCGATCCGAGCGTGTCCGGCGGGATCTCGAGGTGGAAGCGGTGGATCGGCTCATAAACCGTTGTGCCGGCCTGCTGCAACGCGTTCATCAACACCAGCGGCGTCAGGTTGCGGAAGTCTTCACCCGTGCTCGACATGCTCTTGTTAAAGCGCTGATGGGCATGGCTGTGCCGGGGCGCATAGCCGGAATGCGTCATGGTGACCGTGCAATCGGTGACCTGCCAGCCGCAGATGCCCTGGTGCAGCGTTTCGTACACCGTTTCCTCAACGGCCTTGAAGAACGCGGGCGGCATCGTCCCGTGGACCTCGACCGCCAGCCGGAATTGCACGCCGCTGTTGATCGGAGCCGGCTCGATGCGCAGCCCGACGGTGGCGAGGAATGGGTTGGAAGGCGTACGGATGATCTCGACGGCCGTGCCCGTGCCGGTGGGCCGTTCGATGCAGATCGTCGTCGTTTCGCGGAATTCGACGTCGATGCCGAAGTCGCTCGCCAGCGTTGCCTGGACGACCTCTTTCTGCACCTCGCCGTAGAGCGAGACGAACAGCTCTTGCCGAGCATCGTCCTGCCGCAGGTTGATCAGCGGGTCTTGCTCGGCGAGCTGGTCGAGCGCAACGCGCAGCGCAGCTTTGTCGGCCGCGCGGCAGGGAACAACGACCGTTTCCAGTGTCGGCGGCGCGAAATGGTGCGGTTTGGAGGTCGCTCGCGAAACGCCGATCGCGTCGCCGATCTGGATAGCGCCGAGGCCCCAGAGCTTGCCAATCTGCCCTGCGGCGACCGAGGCACGCTGGACGGCCGAACCACGCTCGAAGATGCTGATCGCGGTGACCTTCGCCTCGTTGTTCCGGCCGAATTGCAGCCAATCTCGCGCGTGTACCGTTCCCGAGAACAGACGAACGTAGGCGATCTTCTCCCCGGACGGACCGCGTTCGACCTTGAAGACGGTGCCCGAAACGGGGCCATCCACATCGCCCGCGGCCGCGGGCAGCAACTCGGTGATACCGGCGATCAGCGCATCCACGCCCGCACCCGTGATCGCCGAGCCAAAGAACACCGGATGCAGCAGCGCCTGCCTGGCCTGCGCCGCAAGGGCGCCGCGGAGCTGGCAGTAGGAAACGGTCGCCTCGTCGTCGACGTACGCGGCCAGAAGCGCGTCATCGTGGTCAGCAAGCAGATCGGCCAACCTGGCCGTAAATGCAACGTCGGCCGCGCCGTACGGCGTGAAGCCGGCGCTGCGCGTACCGGGGTCGCGCACCGATCCCATCGGGATCGTTGCCAGCGTCAGTTTCTCGGCGATGCCCTGCAGCACGCGTTCAGCGTGTGCGCCGCCACGGTCGATCTTGTTCACGAAGATGAGGGTGGGAATGCGCAGCCGCTGCAGCGCCCGCATCAACACGCGGGCCTGCGCCTGCACACCCTCCACGGCGGAGATCACCAGTACGGCGCCGTCGAGCACGCTCAGCACCCGTTCCACCTCGGCGATGAAATCCGGGTGGCCGGGCGTGTCGATCAGGTTGACCGTGACATCATCGATCACGAACGACACGACGGCGGACTTGATCGTGATGCCGCGTTGTCGTTCCAGCGCCAGGGAATCGGTCTGGGTGCTGCCGTCATCGACGCTGCCGATCGCGTCGATCACACCGGCGGCGTAGAGCAGCCGCTCGGTCAGGCTGGTCTTACCGGCGTCGACATGCGCCAAAATCCCCAGGTTGAGCGTGCGCATCAAGCGTCATGTCCTCCAGATAGGCGGCAATTCGCTGCTGGATGAACATGAACGCCCCGCGCATTTCCCTCTCCTGACAGCCCATATAAATGGACAGATGATTTCAAAACCGGCGGCCCGACGCCGCCAAATGCTCGCGAACAGGGCCGCGAGCCGGTTTTGCAACCGTATCTGAGTCGCTCGGCCGTTGCCGAGAGTGTAGGAGATGGCCACCCCGGAGGGCAACCGATCTGTCGGGCGGCTCGGCTGGCGAGCTGTCGCTTCAGCTCGGCGGCGACCGCGCCGCCCTCGGCCCGGCCGTCGAGGCCGGTCAACCCAACCAGCGCAAACCGCTGAGGTCTGCCAGCCGTTCGTGCTCGCAAGACCGCCGCCGGCGCTCGGCGACCGGCACGTACAACCCGTGTGCGTTGTGAAATCCGCCGTGCCGGACTATGATCCCGGCGCATCCCGCAAGACCGGCCGTGCAGCGGCCACGGTATACGGAGTTGCCAGATGAAGCTCGGCATGTTTCTGATGCCTTCGCACCCGCCGGAACGCGACTTCAGGGAGGGCCAGGAGTACGATCTGCGCGTGCTGCGCGCGGCCGATGAGCTGGGCTGCAGCGAGGCCTGGATCGGGGAGCATTTCACCTCGCCCTGGGAGCCCAATCCCTCGCCCGACGTGCTGATCGCCCAGGCGCTCATGCAGACGAAGCAGATCAAGCTCGCACCCGGCGCCCACCTTTTGCCCTACCACCACCCGGCCGAACTGGCCTGCCGCGTCGCCTTTATGGACCACCTGGCGCAGGGCCGCTACATGCTCGGCGTGGGCGCCAGCGGCCTGCCCAGCGACTGGCAGCTCTTCGCCGTGGACGGCGCCACCGGCAAGAACCGCGACATGACCCGCGAAGCGCTCGACATCATACTCAAGATGTGGGAGACGGACGGCGGGCTGGACTATGAGGGCCAGTTCTGGCACGTCAACGTGCCCGAGCCGATGCTGCGCACATTGAAGCACCACATCAAGCCGTTCCAGAAGCCGCACCCGCCGATCGGCGTCGCCGGCTTCAGTCCCGGCTCGGACACACTCAAGCTGGCGGGCGAGCGCGGCTTCATCCCGCTCAGCCTCAACCTCAGCCCCGGCTACGTCGCCTCGCACTGGGATTCCGTCGTGGAGGGCGGCAAACGCACCGGCCGCACGCCCGACCGGCGCGACTGGCGCATCGTACGCGAGATCTTCGTCGCGGACACGGACGAGCAGGCTTACGAGCAATGCGTGCACGGCGACATGGGCCGCATGATGCGCGAGTACCTGCTGCCGCTCTTTACGGACTTCGACTTCATCAAGTATCTGAAGGACGATCCGAACGTGCCGGACGAGCAGGTCACGCCGGAGTATCTCTGGAACCACGGCTGGCTGGTCGGCTCGGTGAAGACGGTTTCGGAGAAGCTGGAGCAGATGTACAAAGACCTGGGCGGCTTCGGCACGCTGCTGCTGTTCGTCTTCGACTATGCCGACCACCCCGAGCCGTGGTTCAAGTCGATGCGGCTGCTGGCCGAAGAGGTGCTGCCGAAGTTCACGGATCTGGAGCCCGCGCCGCCCGTTGCCGCCGGCGCGGCGGATTAGCCGGTCAGCGCTGCGGAGTCTCGATCGCGGGCGTCCCGCTGGACGCCCGCACTACGCGCCACCGGTGAGCAACGCCACGACCGCGTCGAGCACGCCTTCGGCCTTCTGGCGCACGGCCTCGCGGCCGGCGTTGGCGATCGGTGCCGGCACGGAGAGCGAGCGCAGATCGGGGCGGCCGTAGGCGCGGGCATGTGTGGCGGCCGAGTTCATGAAGGTGTGCGTATGCAGCGCCACGGCCGGCAGCCCGCGGTCTTCCAGTTCCACGACGTCGTGCATACTGCACGACACGCAGGAGCCTCAATCGCCGACGGCGGTGACGACGAAGTCGCAGCGTTCGGCTAGCTGATCGATCTCGGCCGGCGTGGCCTCGCGCGAGTAGATGAACTTGTGCACCCACGTCTCGCCGGCCAGCTCAAAGCGAGAGGCGAGCAGCTCGCGCAGCTCTTCGAGCAGCACGTCGGCGTTCGCCTTGTGGTTGTCGAGGAAGCCGGCGCGCTTGCCGTTCAGCGTGGCGAGCCGCGGCGCCGCGCGGTGCTCGCGCGGCCTCGGCCGGTCGGTCGGATCCACGAGGCCGAGGGCCAGCAGGCGCTCGGCGGCCGCGGCGGCATCGGTTTCGCGTGCGATTGTTGTCATTGGTGCCTCCCTGCCCTGGTGCGGTTGAGACGTACGGCGCGCGGTTGGTCGCGGCGTGCGCCCTTCGCGGCGAACGCCATGCGCCCCTACAGGTCTACGACCCACGCCCTACGCCCTCTATTCCCCATTCCCTATCCCCTATTCCCTGCGTCACGGAGCGCGTGCCCCAGCCGGGGATGTAGAGCGAGTGCCGGCCGGGGCCGCCGGCGACGATCACGATCAGATCGTCGGGGCGGCGGGCGACGGGCACGCGCGTCTCGTCGTTCGCCTGGTCCAGCCAGCGCGGCCAGGGGTTCATCTGCGTGCGAGCGCCGTGCAGGCCGCCCTGCTTCAGATCGCCCAGGCGCACGCGGGCCGTCTCGAAGAGGAAGTCGCGCACGTCGCGTTTGCGCCACCCCGCCTCTGAGCAGACCCGCGCGTGCTCCGGCGAGAGCACGACCATGCTTTCGCTCATCAGATACGGATGATTCGAGCCGAGGTTGGCCATCATCGAGGCGATCGTGCGCAGCAGATCGTAGGGATTGTCGGCCGTCTGGTTGTTGATATTGTGCGGCGCCTCGGCTCCGTAGACGGTGACGGCGCTCTGCTCCAACGCGAAGCCGCGTTCGACGTGCAGCGGCTCCCACGGACTCTCTTCCTCGTTCTCGCCGATGCAGTAGGTGTACTTGCCCGGATGGCCGAACGTCGACTTGTCTGCGTCGCCGGGCACGGCGCCGCCGAGGTTCACCAGCGCTAGCTTCACCGCGCGGCCGATCGTGGCGTTGGCCCGCCAGCCCTGACCGAAGACGTTCGCCCCGCAGTTGATGCCCAACTCGCGGCGGATCGGGCCGTGGAAGATCAGCAGCGGCGTGCTCAGATGCGTCGAGCACTGCATGCCGCGCAGGTTGAAGCGGTCGTCCCGCATCGCTTCAAGCGCGCTGATGACCGCCGGCATGTGCTCGGGCAGGCAGCCGGCCATTACCGCATTCGCGGCGATCTTCTCGACCGTGCCGCGGCCGCCGAGCGGCGGCACGATCAGCACCAGCTCGTCCGCCGGCCGGCCGCTCGCCGCAACGAAGCGATCCACCAGCGCCCGCGCCGGCGGCACCACCGGCAGGCCGTCCGTCCAGCCGGCGGCGTAGATCAGCTCGACCAGTTCGTCGACCGTGAGGGCCGCCCCTGCCTCGGCCTGCGACACGCACCCACCTCCGCGGGAGGCCAGTGTAGCACCCGTCCCTGTTTCGCCGGGCTGATCGAGCCGAACATGTGAAGGCGGTGCACTGCGGGCCGGACGCCTCAGACCACGACCGCAACCGCGGCCGGCAGCGCGCCGCCGCGCGGAACCCAGACGCGCACCGTCGCACCGCCGCCCGGCGTCTCCTCGATCGCGATCGTGCCGCCGGCGATCGCCACCAGCTCCCGCGTCAGCGCAAGGCCGAGTCCGTGGCCCTCCGCGTTGGCCGCCTTCAGCCGGTAGAACGGCAGGAAGACCTTGTCTCGTTCGTCCGCCGGGATGCCGGGGCCATCGTCGATCACGCGGATGGCCACGCCCTGGTCGGCTTCCGCGGCGCAGACGCGCACGACCGCACCCGCCGGCGTGTGCTGCAGCGCATTGCTCACCAGATTGACCAGCGCATAGCGCAACGCCGTGCGATCGGTGCAGACAGTCATTGAAGGTCCGTCGTCGATCAGCAACGTGCTGCCGCGGCCGGCCGCGATCGGCATCAGCGACCGCTCTACCTCGGCCAGCAGGCTCTGCACGTCGATCGGCCGCGGGTCGGGCGGCGACACGCCGCGGGCGAGCTGCAGCAGGTGTTCGACCAGCACGGTCATGCCGTCGACCTCCTCACCCACTTCTTGCAGCACGGCGCGGTAGTCGGCGGCGGGGCGTTCGCGCCGCAGCGCCACGTCGATGCTGCCGCGCATCACTGTGAGCGGGGTACGCAGCTCGTGCGAGGCGTCGGCGGTGAAGCGTCGCTGGCGCGCCATCGCCCCGGCGATCGGCCGCAACGTGCGGCCGGCCAGCAGGTAGGCGCCGGCTGTGCCCACGATCAGCAGGCCAAGATTGCCCAGCAACAGGTAGATGCGCAGTTCACCCAGCGCGAAGGCCGCGGTCGCGCGCTCGGCCGCGCGCTCGCTTGCCGGTTCATTGGCCTCGTGGCGGTGACCGGGCAGGCGCGCGGCCAATATACCGTAGATCACGGCGCTGAAGGCGAGCACGATGATCATCAGCGTGAGCGCGTACCAGGCCGTGAGATGCAGCCGCGCCCGGCGGAACAGCGCCGGATCGGCGTGGGGTGGCGCCGGCCGCCGCGGCCACAGCGTTTCGTACAGCCGCTTCATCCCGCGACCTTGTAGCCCACGCCGCGAATCGTCTCGATCAGGGGTTGGTTGCGTGTATCGCCGAGCTTCTGGCGCAGCGATCGTACGTGGACGTCGATCAGGTTGGACTCGCTGGCGAAGCCGTAGCCCCAGACGTGTTCCGCGATCATCTCGCGGGTGGCGACGCGTCCCGCTTGCTGCATCAGGAATTCGAGGATGGCGAACTCCTTCGCCGGCAGCGGCACCAATGTGCCCGCACGGTACACCTCGTGTCGCGCCGGATCGAGCAGCACGTCCCGTACGCGCAGCTCGTTCGTCGGCCGGTCGCCGGCCCGCCGCAACAGGGCGCGGATGCGGGCCATGAACTCGCCGAAGGCGAACGGTTTGGTCAGATAGTCGTCGGCGCCGCTGTCGAGGCCGGCGATGCGGTCCGCGACCGTGTCGCGCGCCGTCAGCATCAGGATCGGGACGCGATTGCCCTGCCGGCGCAGCTCGGCGCAGAGTGCCAATCCATCCCGCCGCGGCAGCACCACGTCGAGCACGATCAGGTCGTAGGCGGCCTGCTCCGCGAACGCCAGCCCTTCGTCGCCGTCGTAGGCGACATCGACGACGAAGCCTTCCTCGACCAGACCACGCTCCAGAAAGCGGGCGATCTGGCGATGGTCTTCCACCACGAGCGCACGCATGGCGCGGCCTCCCTGAACAGCCGATACCAGCATATGACCGGCAGATGAAGTAGAGATGAAGGCCGTCTCCGCGCGGCGCGAGCGGCTTCATCGAGACTTCATGCAGCGGGTATACCGTGCGAGCAGTGCGGCAGGGCAGACGAGCCGCTGCCGCGGCATTCCAGCGAGGGATCGCGTGGCCAGGAAAGTCAACGCCAATCTTGTCGCGCTCGGCTCGGCGGCGATCGTGACGCTCTATGCGCTCGGCTACGCGCGCACGCAGTCTGCCGCGAACCCGGCCGCGGCGCCGCCCGCGATCGCCACACCCCCGCCGGCCGCCGGCAACAGCGGCAACCCGAATGCAGCGAACGCTCCGGCGGTGACCACGGCCAGCCCGCTTCCCGATACGCCGACGGCGATCGCCCGCGCCGTGGCGACCACCCCGCGCGCCGCGGCACCATCACCAACAGCGACGGCTGGCACACGCTACCGTGACGGGACGTATCGCGGCAGCGGCACCAGCCGCCGGGGAGACATCACTGTCGAACTGACGGTTCAAAACGGCCAGATCGGCGGCGTACGTATCACCCGCTCGACGACCTACTACCCGACCTCGGCGATCGCGCGGCTGCCGGGTGAGGTTGTCAACCGGCAAAGCGCCCAGATCGACATGGTAAGCGGCGCGACGGAAAGCTCGCGCGCCTTTCGCGGCGCCGTCAGCCAGGCCTTGAGCCAGGCGGGCGCCGCGAGTTCCGCGGTCGTGCCCGCGATTCCAGCCGGCGTCGGAGGCTGATTGATGGTCGCAAAACCGTCCGGCCCGCCGCCCGGCGAGGTGCGGGACCCGGCCGCTTCCCCGGTCTCGCCCGCCGATGCGCGGCCCACGGACCTGCGTCTGCCCGGGTGCGACGCGCGCGGCGGCACGGGCAGGCACGAGCGCTACACCTCCACGACCGTGGCGATGGATACGATCGTCACGCTGCATGTCGAAACCGACGCTGCAGCCCGGATCGCACAGACTGCCCTGCGACGTGCGCAGCAATGGTTTCTCGCCGTGGAGCGGACGTGCAGCCGCTTCGATCCCAGCAGTGAACTCGCCGATCTCGCCCGGCAGCCCGGCCGCGCTGTGCCCGTCAGCCCGCTGCTGTTCGAGGCCGTCGCCTTCGCCTGCGCCGTCGCTCGCCGGACGCGCGGCGCGTTCGACCCAACGATCGGCCGGCAACAGCAGGCCCGCGGTTTCAACAGCAACTACATCACGGGCGCTGCCGGGCCGCGTGGTGTGCAGCCTGCCGGCGCCGGGCGCGCGGACTATCGCGACGTGGTTCTGGATCCAGCAGCGCGCACGATCACGCTGCGTAAGCCGCTGCTGCTGGATCTCGGCGCCGTAGCCAAGGGGCTGGCGATCGACCTCGCGGCGCGTGAACTGCGCGCCTTCACCCGCTTCGCCGTGGAGGCCGGCGGCGACCTCTTCGCCGGAGGCGCTGCCGCGACGGCGGCGCCCTGGCAGATCGGGATCCGTGCGCCGGGCGACGAGCACGAACTGCTCGACATCGTGCCGGTGCTGAACGCCGCGGTTTGCACCTCGGCGGGCAACGAGCGGCCGGCGACGGAAGCGGGAGAACACCATCTGCTCGACCCGCACAGCGGCCGCTCGCCCCGCGGCGCGCTGAGCGTGACGGTGATCGCACCCACCGCGCTGGTGGCCGACGCTCTGGCGACGGCGGCGTTCGTGCTCGGACCTGCGCGTGGCAGCCGGCTGCTGGACAGGCAAAGGCTGTCCTACCTGATCCTGACGGCTGCGGGCGAGCGGATCACACCCAACACGTTGCGGCCGTGGTTCGCGCAATGAACGCGGCGCTGAGCGCACAGTCCCGACAGCCGCCATCGCTGCGCCGGGCGCGGCGCCTGCTGCGCTCGCCCAAGGGCTATCTGCTGGTTGCCCTGCTTGCGCTGGCGCTGTTCGGGGCGCCGAGCACAGGCGCGGCAGCGGCGAGCGACACCATCGCGGCGGCGGTGTTGGCCGCCGTCGCGATGGAATCCTTGCTGGTCCGTTTGCACTCCGGCGTGTGGCGGCTTTCCGCCAGCGCCGTGCTCAGCGGCCTGATCGTCGGCATGGTGCTCGGCGCCCAGACGCCGTGGTACGTCGCCGCGGGCGCGGGTGCGCTCGCCGCCGACGGCAAGCGGCTGCTGCGGCTGGGGCGCGGACACGTCTTCAATCCCGCCGCGCTGGGCCTGCTGCTCGTCTATCTGCTCTTCGGCAGCGGGCAGAGCTGGTGGGGAGCGCTGGCCGAGCTGCCGCTGCCGGCGATCGTGGTGCTGATCGCGGCGGGCGCCGGCGTCGCGCAGCGGGCCAACAAGCTCCCGGCTGCTCTGGCGTTTCTGGGCAGCTACCTGCTGCTGTTCACGGCGGCGGCGTACTTCGGCCGCGCCGGCGAGGTCGCGGACATCTTCCGCCCGCCCTTCATCAACATGGCCGTGTTCTTCGGCTGCTTCATGGTGACGGACCCGCCGACCTCGCCGGTCGCGTTTCCGGGGCAGATCTGGTTTGGGGCAGGCGCGGCGCTCGTCAGCTTCTTCGCCTATCTGGCGACGCACGGGCTGTACTACCTGCTGATCGGCGTGCTGTTTGCCAACGCTGGCTACGCCCTCGCGCGACTCGCCGGCGGCGCCGGCCGCGAGGCCGCGGAGCGGCCGTCGCTGCCCTGGCTGCCGGCCGGCCGGGAGGCGCGGGCGCTGGTATTGACGTGTGCGGCCGCCGGTCTGGCGCTGGTGGTACTCGTGGCGGCGGGGCTGGCGGCGTTTCACCACAGCGCGCATGCGGGCAACGACAATGGCTCGCGCGCCGGCGTGGGCGCGGCTGCCGCCCCCGCGGCGGCGCCGGCCTTCGACGACACGTTTAGCGGGACGGTGGCGCAGCACGACGATCAGAACGGCGTCACGATCGATCTGCAGCTTACCGGCAGCGGCGAGCGGCCGGTGCAACTTGCCATCCATTTGACGGGCGCATCCGTGGGGCGCGGCCAGGTGCAGGTGCTCGGCAACCAGGCGGTGCTTTCCGATGGCAGTGGCGCGCGGCTGTGCCAGGGGCAGGTGACGGAGCTGTCTGCCAGCAGATTCGCCGTGGCCTGCCAGGGTGTCGGCGCATACGCGGGCAAGGCGCTGCAGGTGCTTGGCACCATCACCGACGCGACGGCGAGCCGGCTCGAAGGCGATTTGCAGGTCGCGCCGGCGGGCGACTGATGCCGCGGGGCATCGCCTCAGCCGAAAGGTGAGAGTCATGCGGACATCGGCAGAGGGGAACTCCACAACGCCGGTGCGGTCGCGTCTGACCGTCGTCGTGCGCTTCCTCACGGGAGCGGACCTCGCCAGTCCGCGCGCCTGGTGGGCTGGCGCCGAGCGACCTGAGCCGGACGGCGCTGGTCCTCCGAGCAACCGGCGGCTCACCGCACTCACGGGCGCGCTCGTGCTGCCGCTGGCGGCGGTGGTGTTGCTCACCGGGCTCCTCTTCGGCGACCTCTGGCGGGTCCACTACTTCGTTGCCTATCTGCTGCTGCCCGTCGTGCTCGTGAAGCTGAGCAGCACCGCCTACCGGATGGTCCGCTACTACTTGCGCTCCGGGCTGTACCGGCAGGTGCGGCCGCCGTACCCTCTTGCCCGGCTCACCTCGCCCTTGCTCGTGGTCTCGGTGCTCGTGCTTTTTATCAGCGGCATCGTGATGTGGTGGACCCACTCGCAGGCTGATCCCTGGGGCTGGCTGCACACCGACGCGGCGGTCGCCTTCAGCGGACTCGTGCTGCTCCATCTCGGCCTCTACGTGCCGGAGGCGCTCCGCGCGGCGCGGGACGACCTCCGCACCGTGGCGCCAACCCCGCCGTCCCACCGCACCCGGCGGCGTGCCGTGATCGGCGCCTCGCTGCTCGCCGGGCTGCTGCTTGCGCTCAGTACCGTTGGTCCCGGGCGGTTTCCGGTCCGTGCCCACCATTCTCACCGCCTTGAGACGAATCGTTCGCGCGCCCAATGACGCGTGGTTTTCCTGCTGCGAGGCAGAGGAGCACACGCTCGTCGCATCAGCCCCGTACCGACCGCGGACCGCGCTGACGGGAACGATGGCCATCCTGGCGCAAAGCCCGCCGAGCGGTCCCTCGGCATCGCAAGTGGAGCAACTGGCAGGCGCCGGGGCGGCTTTTCGCCGACCGGCGCCTGGTCGATCGCTACGGGCCTCCGCTCGCTCACGGCGCGAAGTGGTAGGCGTAGGCGTACGTGCCGCCGGTCGTCGGCATGGTCTGCGTAACCTGGAAGCTCCCCCGCCATGCAGGCGGGCATTCTTAACCGTTCGTTCCCTTGTCGACCCTTCCGGCCAAGCATAGGCTACACAGCACCAGACCTGCTCGTCCCCGGAGGCCCGCCGTGGCGGATCGTACCGTTCTCCTCGTGCGCTCCCCAGGCTTCGGCTGGGACGGTCTGCGCCGTAGCCTACAGAATCTGCCAGAACTTGAGATCGTGGGGGACACGCGGGTCGCCGCCGAGGCGCTCGCGCTGGCGACACAACTGCATCCCAGTCTGATTCTCACCGGCTCGCGCGTTGACGGTCAGCCCGTGCTGCCGCTGCTTCGCATCATCCGAGAGCGCAGTCCCGACAGCCGCCTGGTAGTGATCGTCGGGCGTGAGACTGAACTGGAGCCGGCCGCGCTCCTTGCCTTGCGCGGACTGGCGGTAGAGGCGCAACTCCTGTGGAGCGATCTGGCGCCAGAAAGCCTGCGCCGCTGCGTGCAGGAGCCGCCACTGCGGCCACCAGAGCTGACAGCAGACGAGCGAGCGGTGCTCCGAGGCGTGGCGCAAGGCCTGACCCATGCGGAGATCGCCGAGACCGCCTCGGTCAGCGAGCGGACGGTGGAGCGAGTCATCAACCGGCTGGAAGAGAAGTTCGGGGTGTCTGCCCCAACCACGCTCGTCGCGAAGGCGGCGCTGCTGGGCCTCGTACCCTGGGACTGGGTGGCACAATCCCCGCAGAACGGCAACATGCCGCCACCAAATTGACGGAATCTCCCCTTGGCGGCCAGGAGCGAGAGACTGGACAATGACTACGCGCATCGCACTCGAAGAGTGTATCTACCACCGACAGCAGGTGCTACGCAGATCCTGACCTCTCAATTAGAACACCTGGGTGAATATTTTAGGTAGAGGCAATAACAATGCTTCTCGAGTTGATTCAGCTCTTCTTCGGCTATCTTTTCCTCAACACTGGACTTGAGAAGCTTCTTCATCCCGGCCACGCTGCCGCAGCCGTCGATGGTCTGCTACCGAATCTGCACAGTCTAGCCAAGCCCTTTGGCCGCTTACTCATCGTCATTGAACTAGGGATGAACTAGGGATGGCTGTAGCCCTATTGATTCGACTGTTCGCCCTCTTAGAGCCTATACAATAATCTAAGCAGGTAGCCCAGGTTAAGGTGCACCTTTTCTGATGTCCGGTCAGCGACCCACATCCACGCCTGTGAGCCTTATGGACCACGGCCTCGAAAAGTGCACTTCAACTGAGGCCACCTGCTTAGCATCTTGTCATTATGAATAGCTGCGGAGAGCGTGAGCAGCGGAGGGCATGATGAGCCCAAGCCGGCCATCGTGGGCATTGCCCGAGGAATGGCGGCAGCTCATGGAGCCGCGTCTGCCCGTCTTGAATGCGCAGCGCGGTCGGCCACGCCGCGTCGATTTGCAGCGGATTGCCGCCGGGATCTGCTTCTGTTGATTCCGTCTGAAAACTGACCCACCTTCCGCCGGAAACCTGACCCGTCTC
>CALFMN010000154.1 GCA_937879875.1 uncultured Chloroflexota bacterium
CGCTGCTGCGCGGCACGGCGGGCGGCGGGCGGCGTCGTGTTCATTGCGCACCGCCCTGGCGCTCCTGGGCAAACGCGACCACGTCATCACGGCGCACCACGTACGGGCCATTCGTGCCCGGCAGCCGCGACGCCGGCAGCGTGCCGGCCCTGACCAGCCGGCGCACCACGGTGGGGGAGCAACCGAGAAGGAATCCGGCTTGCCAGATGGTCAGGAGATCAGGCGGAGGAGATACGGAAACGGGAGCCATCGCGGACACAGGTCACCTCGATGGCACCTCAGAGGGTGCGGTGGCCTGTGTGGGACGGCTCCCATGACGTGATTACACGCGCACTCTAGCACGCGTCCCGCGGGCGCGCAACCCATTGGCGGGCGCCGCAGCGCCGCTTGTGGCAGTGCACCATCGCGGCCGTGTCGAGCGGCAGTGCGGTCGGTTCGATGTGGATGTCGCCGTGCTCATCGCGCCACGCATTCGGCTGACTGGTTGGGGCGGCTGGCGCGCGTGAAGGTGTGCCCGTGGCATCGACGGTGACGACGCCCAGACGTCGCCGGCCCACGCGGTACTGGCCGAGGCCGTACACCGTCGCCTTCGTGCCGGTGCGCACATACTCGCCATCCTGCAGGCGGTAGCCCGGGATGAGCTGCATCGCCTCCACCTGCGGCGACCGTAGCGCCCGCCAGAACTCGGCAAGTTTTGCTCCACAGCGATAACACAGCCCCCCCCACCGGCCGGGCGCCACCAGCCGCCACTCGATTTCAGGCAGGCGTTTCTCGGTCACCACCAGCGCCTCTCAGTCGGCGGCGCCGCCCGCGGCGTGGTCAGCCGCAGGAAAACGCACGATCACCCGCGCCGCAGCAGTGCGGGGGAATGGTGACAAGCGTGAAGAAGCTCTCGCGCGCCTGCTCGCCGTCGCAGCCGATGTCGATGCCGGCCTCGATCTGCTTTGCCACGACGCGCCGCGTCGCCTCGCACACGGCCGCGTCCAGCACGGCCAGCGCGACCGTCTCGCCGTGGCTCTGGCGCACGAACAGCTCCACCAGCTCTGGCGGGCGCGGCAGGCTGCCGGCGTGTGTGGTCAGAATGCGCGTCTCGCTGCGAAGCATCGGGCAGCCTCCGTTTATGGCCGCGCGAGCTGCACATCGACGATCGCCGCCTGACCGGCGCGAACGCGCGCGAGACCGCGGCGCAGCGCCGGCAGCACCGCGGCCGGGTCTTCCACGCGCTCGCCGTGGGCGCCCACGGCCTGCGCCAGCAGGTCGTAGCGCGGCGCCGGCGAAAGATCGATGCCGATGAACTCGTCGTGCGCGACCGAGTAGCCCTCCGGATAGGCGGCGACCAGCGGGCGCTTGGTCGCGTTGTAGCAGGCGTTGTTGAAGATCACGGCCATGAACGGCGCCCGCTGCTGCTGCGCCGCCCAGAAGGCGGCCAGCGGCTCGCCGAAGACGAACGAGCCGTCGCCCACCATCGCGATCACGGGCCGCTCGGGCTGCGCCAGGCGCACGCCCAGCGCCGCGCCCAGCCCCCAGCCCAGCCCGGAGCCGCCGCTGCCGAACCAGCGCTCCGGCTCGTTCACCGGCGCCTGCTGCCAGAGCACGGCGTTGTTCGTCACCGCCTCGTCCACGAACAGCGCCTCAGGCGTTTCGCGTACGAGTTGGCCCAGGCAGTGCGCCAGCCAGACCGGCGCGATCGGCGTGACGTGCTCCGCCCGTTGTGCGGCTTTCTGCCACTCTGCCCGCTGCTGGCGATGTCGCGCCTCGCACTCGGCGCGGCGGGCGGCGATACGGCGCCGGTCGGCATCGCTGAGCAGCGGCTCGGCGTATTCGGCGATCAGATCGAGGGCGCGGGCCGAGTCGGCGCGGATCGCCTGCGTCAGCGGGAAGCTCCAGAGGGGGATGCGCTCTTTCACCGGATCCACGTCGATCTGGATCACCGCCGCGTCCGGCGCCGGCGCGGTGCGCGTGGGGATATACGGCACGTCCTGGTCTAGCACGAGCACCAGATCGGCCTGCTCAAGCAGCGGCGCCGGCTCGTAGCCCTGATGCAGCGGATGGTCTGCCGGGAAGTTGACGCGGGCGCGCCACTCGACCACGGGCAACGCCAGCAGCTCGGCCAGCCGCAGCAGGCCGTGGAAGCCCGCCGCCGTGCGCCCACTGGCGCCGGTGATCACCAGCGGCCGTTCGCTTTGAACGAGCCGGCGGGCTACGTCGCGCAGCGCATCCGGATCGCCCGCGCCCAGCCGTACGGGCGGCGCCGTTTGCGGGCGGCCGCCGCCCGCCGCGGGGGCGCCGTTCGCCGGTGCATTCTGCATCAGCACCTCGCGCGGCAGGGTCAGATAGACCGGACCGGCCGGGTCACTGGCGGCGATCTGCAAGGCGCGTGCCACGACCTCGCCGATCTGCTCGGCGCGGCGCAGCTCGTAGTCCCACTTCACGTAGTTGCGCACGATGCCGTGCTGGTCCATCTGCTCCTGCAGCCAGTGGATGTAGCCGTCGCGGTGGCCGCGCAATGCCGGATCGGTGGTGTAGGGCGCGCGGCCGGCGCAGATTAGCACGGCGGCGTGGCCGCGCTGCGCGTCGTGCAGCGTGCCCCCCAGGTTCTGCGTGCCCACGTCGACGTGCACCATCACCGCCTGCGGCCGGCCCGTGGCGGCGTAGTAGCCGTGCGCCGCGGCCAGCGCCACGACCTCGAACAGGCAGAGCACGGTGCGCGGTGCGGGCTTGCCCAGCGCGGCGCACTTGGCCAGCGCTTCCTGCACTGGAAAGGTATCGGTCCCGGGGTTGAGAAAGAGGCACTCGACGCCGTGCGCGATCAGCGCCTCGACGAACGCCTCGGCCGTCTCGGCGGCCCGCTCTGCCAGCGCCGTGCCCGTGGAAGGGCTCGTCGGTCTGCTCTCTGCCATCGCGCATCCTCCGCTGATCGGGGCATAGCGTACAGGAGAATGCGAGCGAATGGGGGATCGGTGGGCGCGGTTCGTTTCGTCAGCGCCGTCCAAGCATCGAACGCTTCTGGCCGATCCGGGTGCGCAGCGCCCATCTGCCAATTGGGCCACCACTCACGAAGGCCGGGCGGTTTTGAGACGTTGCTTGTCTGACGAGTATTCTTACTGGCCACTGAACGTGACGGCTAACCGCTCGGTGCACCAGTTCGGGTTGTCAGAAAAACTGTCCTTTCTGAGAAGGCGACCAGGATCCCAAAACGAGCACTCGCTCAGGCGTGGGTGGCCGCTGCCTGCGCTGCGGGTCCTCGGGGAGCTGTGCGCCGACCACGCGCTCAGGGCTGCACAACGATCGCGAGGTAAAAGGCCGGCGAGCTCGGGAACAAGCCCACGCATGGCGGGTGCGCAGTGGTGCACGCCGGCGGGTCGGGGGGAATGCTCAGCGTCGTCTCGCCGGGCTGCACCGCTTTGTACACCCTGTTTCGCGTGTCACCGATGGCACGCAGCACCGCTGGGTCGTTGAACAACGGCGCCTGGGTGTACGGCGGCCCGAGCCGCAGCACGATCTGCTCACCGACGCGGAGGGAGAGCGTCGTGCCATTGTCGGCCTGGGTGACGATGCGGGGTTGCTTGGCCGTCGTGCTCGGCGTGGCTATGGCTGCAGGGCTCGCGCTCGCGGAGATGGGGGCCGTCCCGGTCGCGGGCATGGTCGCGGTGACGGACAGGGTGATCGTAGGGGTACCCGCCGCGCCACTGAAGACGGTGCGGTCCTCGATCTGTTGCAGCAGTTGCAACGCTGGCCGCAAGGGCTTCACGGCCATGGCTGCCGCGGTGTTTTGCGTGGGAATGCCGTTATACGGGAGGTCCACCCTCTGCCCGTTGTACGTGAGGACACAGCCACTCCCTAGCGAGTTGGGAGGCGATGCACGGCCAAGCCCTGGCACATCGGCCGCGGCGAGCCGCTTGGCCAGCTCGGCGACGCTGGCCGGGTCGACGAGGTAGAAGTTGTTGGTGACGTCCCAGTCGAGCACGATGCCACCGGAGGGTTGTGGTCCGCTGAACCGGTCAATCTCTACCGTTACCCTCCCCGTCCCCGCGCTGCTGCAGTCATAGGTCAGCAGCAAGGCCGAGACAAGCGCGGGCGTGCCGGGGACACGCGCAGTGCCGGACGGGGCGGTCGGGCGTGTGGCGTTCCTGCTGCTTGTCGCACCGCAGGCCACGGCGAGCGCCAGCGCGAGCAGCCCAAGTCCGCCCGCCACCGCTAGCGCAGCAGGGCACGACGGACCTGAGCCGCGCATCACGGGCACCGAGCCTGAGCAGGGCCTTGGTCCATCCACGCCAATTCGTCCAGCAAGCGCGTGCCTGCCAGCCGGGCCTCCACGCCACCAGCGACCAGCCGGGCCACCGCGGCCTCGAACGCTGCTCGCGACACGCGGGTATGTTCGCCGTAGTAGGTGTCGTCGTGCGGGAGGTAGACCAGTTGCATTGTCGTCCTCCAACGCGTCCGGCCGGCGCTCCTTGCCGGAGACACGACCGGCCTGACGATGCAGTCTTGCGGAAGACGTGGACGTTGCGCTGCTCCTGCTCTGCGTGGCCGTGCGAGCGCGCCCGCTCAGCGGCCAGCTACAGTGAGGGCCCGCCACCGGGGATCCCAGGGCGGCCCCCGGCTGGGAAGCTGAAGGGAGTGGGGGCCGCGGTCGACTGGAGTATCTGCCAGCGCTGCTCCGGGGTCGGCCCTGCGCCTACCAGCGCCGTCACTTCTTCGTCATCAGCATCACGAACCTCTTCATGCTGCTTGCTGCCCCGTCCGGCGGGGCTCAATCGCAGCGTAGGGCGCACAGCACACGGGGGCTTGACAGCGGGCTGTCAGCTTCCTGCCGCGTGCGCAACAAGGCTGTCAGCCTCCGCCTCCTCCGACCCCAACGGCAGAGCGTGCTGCGCAACGTGGTGGCCGCGCTGGTGGTTTCGTCTGGGACGTGCTACGCCGCCATGGTTTACTGTGATGTCGTCGCACAGAGCGGCGCGGTCTGGGCCGACTCCCCGGCCGCGTTGACCGCCGATACCGTGACGCAGTAGGTCGTGTGCGGCGACAAGTTGCGCAGCGTATAGGCCGGCGTAGCGGCACCGACGCTGGCGATGAACGCGCCGCTCTGGCCGTCGTAGACGCGGTAACTGGCGACAGCTGGCCCGCCCTGGTCCCAGTCAAACTGAATGCTCGTTGGTCCCAGCGTTGTGTACCGCAGCCCGGTCGGTACCGCTGGCGGGCCGGCGGCGTTGCCTTGCGGGTGCGTTGAGGAGACGAAGAAGCACAGCTTGTAGGCGGTGTTGGGCTGCAGGTTCAGGTACCCCTGCGTGTCCGGCACGCTGGGGCCCTCGGATTGCAGGTGCACCAGGTAGAGGCCCGCCGGCAGGTCGAGGCTGCCCGCATCGGTCGCGGCAGCGCTGCAGCCCTGCGCGGCGTGCTGCGCTGGGTCGTACTCCGGACAGGTGCCACAGCCGCGCAATTGTCCGCCGTAGGGGGCTACGCCGGCGAGATTGCTGTTGGTCGCGAGATCGACCTGCTGGAGGGCGGCGATCAGCGGGTAGGGACTGTCGTCCACCACGTCCAACTCCGCATCGCCGGTGCCTGCAAAGGGCTGTGGGTTGCAGCAGGCCGGGAACTGGATGGGGGTAACGTCCCCCTGGTCGGTGATGGTGACGGCCTGGTCTGTCGTGGTATCGTTGCAGGCCCAGGCGCCGCGGCCGATGCCCAGCAACGTCTGCTGCGTGTAGCTGTCGGTCAGCGGCGTGTAGACGTACACGCGGCTGGCGCCCGATACCCGAGCGGAGGCGTTCACGCTGGGGTTGCCGATCATCGCGCACTTGCCGGCCGGCAAGGTGAGGCCGACCGAGGTTTCTGGGCTCGGCGTCAGGCGGAACACCGTCTGCTTGGGCGTGTAGACCCAGTAGCCGGCACCGGCCTGGAGGTGCTGGAGGTCGGTGGTGCGATAGTCGCTGTCCGTGGGCCCGAAGGTGTAGAGTGTCGGGCTGACCGAGGACGTCGTGGAGAGCGAGAACGAGGCAGCGTTGCCGAACGACAGCAGGTTCCAGCCGGCGGGGACGTAGACCACGCTGCCTGCCGGCGCCGGCGCTTGTCCCGGCGTGCTTGGTAGGGTGGCCGCTGGCGGTGTGGCCGCGCAGGCGAGCAGCACATTCCCGCTCACGACCGGCTGCTGCGCAACGCTGAGCGTGAAGGTGTAGTGACCGGGCGGCAGCGGCGCAGCGATGAAGAACCAGACGACCCCCGCCGCCTGGTTCTCCGGGAAGTCCGTATCGCTAATCGCCTGGCTCTCGAACGTCCAGTGGCCGGAGAGCGCGGCAGGCACCGGGAGCTGCGCGTAGCGCACGAAGACGTCGATCTCGGCGGGTGCGCAGGCTTGCAGCGTGCCACCGGGAGAGACGACATCCGGTGGCGGGCCACCACCCGGTCCACGCGTGGTGGCGAAGCCGAGAAGGCTAAAGGCCGGTGCTGGTGCGCCCGTTTGTGCGTGTGCATGCGGCGACGCGGCCAGCAGCGCGATGCTCGCGACGGCGATCAACACGGTGCGTGTGCTGCGCATGCCCGTCTCCTTGATGCCGAACGACAGCAGGTTCCTGCGGCGGGTTGGAGTGCCTGCACGTGCGCTCACTCAGGACCCAGCGCTTGGGGTGGAATCGTGGCGGCCGGCGCTGGCGGCGGGCCTGTGCCGGGTTGCGGCGGGATCGTCGCGACCGGTGCAGGTACCTGAGCCGGCTGCGGCGGGGGCGGTAGGGAGGTCGTCGGCACACGGGCCGGCTGCACGGGCGGCGAGGTCGTGCTGCCGCCCCCACCGGTGTTCGCCGGTGCCGTGATGTGCACGGGCGCCGGCGGTGCCACCGAAGGAGCTGGCGCTGGGGTCGGTGCCTTCCGCGCCGCGGCGGCGCTTGAGTGCACGCTCGCCGCCGTGGCGAGTGCACCCAGCGGGTCGGCCACGGCAAGAGAGCTCGCCACGAACGTCACGCTCACATCATCCCCCGCCGCGAGGTCGTCGAAGCGTACCTGCGCGTCGAACGTCGTGCCGTCGCCCACGGCCGCGGCCGCCGTGCGCCCGTCCGCACAGGTCCATTGCAGCGCCTTGCCTGTCGCGCTGTGTGTGCTGGCGGTGAGCGTGCCGCTCGTGCAGTTCGGTGTAAGCTGCTCGCTGCCCGCCTGAAGGGTGCCGCCCTGCCAGGTGAGCAGCAGGCTCAGCTGCCCCGTGGGCTGGTCGTACTGTGGGTTCAAGCCGCTGGACGGCGGCGGATAGGCGTTCTCCGCCACGCCGACCGTCGCCGGCTGCCCGTCCGCGAGGTTAAGCGCGGCGTCCGGCGTGGTGGTGAGGTCAGCGAGGAGCGTGCCTTGCCGCCGCGCTGTATCCCACGCCAGCACGGTCAGACGCTGGCGGCGGCCGTCGAGTGTCACGGCGCTGAGGACCTGTGGTGCGCTGCCCTGTTCGAGCGAGCGCACCGCGTGCAGGGCCAGCGCCGGGTAACAGGTGCTATCCGAACTTCGGTGCACGGGCGGCAGGAGGACGTTGTCGTGTGGCACGGCCGTCGCATCCCAAACGCGGATCCAGGTGCCGTCGGCAGCCGGGTGGAAGAGGTCGAGGTACGGCTGCGGACATCCATCCGCACCGGGCGCCTGGCTGAACAGGACGATCGTGCCGGGCCCGTTCCCCTCGGCGAGCAGGCCGCGTTGCACGAGCTGGGCGCCGGGGCGCAGGAGCGCCGCGTCGGGCACCGCTGCTGCCGACAGTGGCGTCGGGGTCGGCGTCGGGGTCGGCGGCGGTGCCGGTGTGCCGGCCGATCCTTCCGTTGTGTCCGATGGTGTCGGAGCCGGTCGTTGCGCCGTGATCGGTGTGGGCCGGGCGCCCGCCCCGCCGGCGAGCCAATGCGTGCTCGCGATGGTGCCGGCGAGCACAAGGAGGAGTGCTGCCCCAGCGATGCTCGCCACGCGGCGGCGGTCCCGTGCGAGTGCCCCGCCCAGGTCGCCTGCTCGCTGGGTCGTTGCCGGTACAGGAGGCTCGCCGCGCGGGAGCGCTTCGGTGGGGGTGACCTCCACGGGCGGTTCGGGCAGCAGGGTCGCTACCGCTGGCGGTTCATGCAAGAGCGGCAGCGTGCGTGATGGGAATGGCGGTGCCGGCCCGGCGGGTCGCAGTGCTGCGGCAAGGGCGGTGGCTGAAGCAGGGCGCGCGGCCGGGTCTTTGCTGAGCGCAGCCGCAATAACCGCATAAACGGCGTCGGGCAGCCCTGGGCGGATCTCCCGCAGGGGCGGTGGCGGCGTGTACACATGGGCGAACAGGACCTGCTCGGTGGGGCCGCTGAAGGGCGGCCGACCGCCGAGCAGCCGGTAGGCGAGCACCCCAAGTGCGTAGAGGTCTGTTTCTGGTCCGATCCGACCACCACGAATCTGCTCCGGCGCCATCGCCTCCGGCGTGCCGACGATGTGCCCGGTCGGCGTGTCGCCCGGCTGCTCCAGGACAGAGGCGATACCCAGGTCCATGAGCACCACCCGCCCGTCTTCTTGCTCCACGATCACGTTGGCGGCCTTGACATCGCGGTGGACGATGCCGTGGTCGTGGAGGTAGTCCAGGGCAGCCCCGAGCGGCGCCAGGACCGCCGCGACCTGGGCCAGGTCCAGCCCCTGCCCCGGCGCCAGCAGCCGGGCGAGCGTCTCACCCAACAGGAGCTCCATCGTGAAAAACGGCGCTCCGTCCAGGGCGCTCACGTCGAACACGGTGACGATATGCGGGTGGCGGAGCCGGGCGAGCCGGCGGGCCTCAGCCCGAAAGCGGGTTGTGGCCTGAGGGTCGGCGGCGATGTGTGGGTGCAGGAGCTTGAGCGCCACGTCCCGCCCCAGCATGCGGTCGGTGGCGCGGTACACCGTGGCGAAGCCGCCGCGTCCGAGGACGGCGTGGATGTCGTAGCGCTCAAACTGCGGCGGGGCGCCCATGACTACCCGCTCTCCAGCGCACGCGGCGGCTCAGCCGCTGCGAGGCGATAACCCAGCCCGCGCACGGTATGCAGGAACCGCGGGTTGTCGGCGTCGTCGCCCAGCTTGCGGCGCAGGCGGGAGATGATCTGCATCAGCGTCTCGTCCGCTACAGCCCCCTGCGCCTCCGGCCACAGGTGCTGCGCCAGCGCTTCCTTCGTTACTAACGCCGCGCGTTCGCGGTGGAGCAGCAGCAGCGTGCGGTACTCCTGCGCCGTGAGCTGGATCTGGCGTCCCCCGACCCAGACGGACGCACTCGCGAGGTCCAGCCGCAGGCCGTCCTCGTCAGCCTGGGCTGGCGTCCAGTCGGTGGTTTCGTCGGTTTCGAAGACGAGCCGCTGGCCCCCGAGCAGCAGGACGTCTCCGTCACGCAAAGAGTGCGGAGCAGCCAAGCGGGCACCGTTGAGGTAGGTCCCGTTCCTGCTGCCCAGGTCCTGCAATACGTACTGCTGCCCGTCCCACACCACCGCCGCGTGGCGCCGGGAGCTGCCCTTGCTGGTCAGCACGATCGCGTTCTGCGGGTCCCGCCCGAGCGTGGTCGTCGCCGCGACGAGATCGTGCCGGGACCCGCCGTCGCGCCCATTCTGGTCAACCAGGTACGCCGTCACTCTGGTATCCCCAACGCCGGCCCCGCCGTGGATGGCGCGCGGCACCGTTGCACCTGGGCTCCATGCTGACAGTTCTGTCAGCTAACAGATAGCAGCATGCATGCGCGTTGTCCAGCCCTGCCGGGCACGGAACGCTGACAAGGCTGACAGCCGGCGGAGAGGAACCTGGTAGCTGCCTGTCAAGCATCCGGCTGCGCGGCACGCCACACTCAGAGTGAGCCCCACACCAGACGGGGCAGCACGCAGACGGAGGAACGAGCCATGAACCAGCAATCCCCCATCACGCCTCTGTCCCCTGCGGGGCAGCAGATACTGGAGATTTTCGGCGAACAAGCGTTGGTCGCGAGTTGGGGCCTCCAACAGCAGCCCCCGGCCGTCATCTACCACGGGGTCCCACGGCTGCGCTGACGCGCTGCGCCCATGCTGCGCGGCACGCCACACCGAGAGTGAACGCAGAAGGAGGAACGAGTTATGCCTCGGGTCGATTTCAGCAGCAACGCAGGAACACCGCCCCGGCAGGGGCCGGTCGCGTTCCCCGTCCAGCAGAACCCGGTCGCTTTCGGCCTCGGCCCGGGGCCTTACCCGATTCCGGGCGCAGGGCTGCGCCCGCTCAACCTCATAGTGCCGGGCTGACCCCACGCAACATCCAACACCAGCGGCCACGACGTGTGTCCCTGTCAACCAGCTCGCTGCGCTGCGCCCCAGCGCTGCGGAGCACGGCCATGCGACTGGTCTATCGTCGCGGAGCGTGCGTGCCGGTATCTCAGTCTGTGGGAGCGGCGTAGGCCGCCGCCTCGCGCATCGGGTTCCAGAGCGTCACGCCGGTGACGTCGTGCTCACGTAGTGCCTGCAGATAGGCAGGGATTTTGCCGCCGATCACGCTGCCGTGGTGGCAGGCAAGCGTTGCTGGGGCGAGCGCCTCAATTTTGTCGAGCGCTGCGTCCAGGTGGGCACGCGAGGGGAAGATGCCCACCATGCGGTAGGTCGCCAGCATCTCCTCCGTGAGGTCCTCGTCCGTCACCGCGGGCCGCGGCCCCGGTTGAATAAAGACATCCGAGGTGAAGACCGTGCGCGTGCTCTCGTCGTAGGCGAGCATGCTCTCCCACTGATGCACGTAGGGCGTGATGAGGAAGCGGAGGCGATGCTGTCCCAGGTCCAACACCGTCTCCTCCTCAACGGGCAGCGGCTCCCGGAGGGCGAAGTCCGCAAAGCTGGTGATCACGCCGACCGGGCTGCAAACGGCCTGCGCCTGCGGGGCGATGCCGAGGAAGCGATTCAGTGCGCCGCACTCATCCCCCTCGAAGTGCGGCGCGACGATGTAGCGGAGCTTGTTCAGGTCGATGAGCTTCTGGACTGCCTCCAGGCTTTCGTCGAAGAGCCGGGCGAAGCCGGTCTCTACCAGCGCCGGCTGGTCGTCCTTGATGACGAAGAAGCTGAAGGTCACGGGAGAATGGGGCACTGCGCTGTTCACCCGGTAGATGTCCGGCGCGACTTCCGCGATCGTGGCCATGGCACTCCTCCTCGTCTGCCACCTGCTACGGTAGATTAGTGCACAGTACTGTGCACTAATCGTGCTGCTATACTACCCATGCCACCGCCGCTGGGCAATAGGTGAACGATGCTGTTTCCTATTTTGGAACGAGCTCCCAGGGAAGCGTGATGGGTCGGCGCGAGGAGCGACGGCAGGCGGTACGGCAACGCATTGTCGAGGCGGCCGTCGAGCTCCACAGCACCGTCGGCCCCGCACGCACGACGATCAGCGCGATTGCGGAGCGCGCCGGCGTCCAGCGCCTCACCGTATATCGCCATTTTCCGGACGAACTGTCGATTTTCATGGCTTGCACTGGCCATGGGCTCGCCACGCTGCCGCCGCCCGACCAGGCGGCCTGGCGCCGTCGTACCGATCCCGTGGCGCGTCTGCAGGAGGCGCTCACGGACCTCTACGCCTACTACCGGCGGCGCGAGCCCGTGCTCGTCAACGTGCAGCGTGATGCCCCCTTGATGCCGGTGCTGCAGCGCGTGATGGCCGCGCGGTACGGCGAGTACTTCGCGTCAGCGCGGAAGACGTTGAGCGCCGGTTGGGGCGTGCGAGGACGCCAGCGGACGCTGCTGGTCGCCGCGCTCGGCCACGCCATCGATTTCCAGACCTGGCGCTCGCTGGTGCGGCAGCACGGGCTCAGTGACGATCAGGCGGTCGAACTGATGGTGTGCCTGGTCCGTTGCGCGGCTGAAGGGGGTTAAGCGCTCCGGCGTCGGCTCGCTGTCTCGTAACCCATCGCAGCATCCGTCGCACGCCAGGTTTTGAGACGAGCGCCAATTGAATCACAAATGAGGGGTTGTTTTACTCGGACGCGATGTGTCGTCCTGGAGCGTGGCCCGGGGCGGACATGGGGCGCCAAACCAGTCGGAACGGTGTAGCGCAGTGTGGCGATCTCACTTTCAGCGACTCGCGGCGACACTCGTAGGTCGCAACACACTGCACCGCGTTATCGTGAACGCGACTGGTTGCCCCGACACGCTTGCGACCTGCTGTTCAGCAGGCGGCTGTCACGGCAGCCCGAACAGCGCGATCGCGTTGCCGCCTACGATGCGCTGCGCGTGCTCCTCGCTCGTCGCGGCGAAGACGGCCTCGACGGCGCTGCGCGTGTAGCCGAAGGTGCTCTCGTTGTGCGGATAGTCCGACGACCACAGCGCCCGATCGGCGCCGATGCGGTGCAGCAGCTCCAGCCCGGCCGGGTCGACCATGAAGGTCGCGTAGCAGTTCTGGAACCAGTAGTGGCTGGGCGCGTGCGCGAGGCGCGGGCGCACGTGGCTGGGGAACGATTCGTGGATCATGTCCGCTTCCTGCAAGGCGCCGGGCACCCAGTGCAGGCCGCTCTCTACGAACACGACACGCAGACCCGGATTGCGCTCGAACACGCCGCCGAAGGTCAGCGTTGCCCAGACGTTGCGCATGCCGCCCATCTGCTGCATCACGAAGATGCCCGCCAGCCCCCGCTTCGAGCCGGGCAGCACCGGCTTTTCGCCGATGTGGAAACAGAGCGGCAGCCCGGACTCCTCCACCGCCGCCCAGAACGGCTCCATGCGCTCGCTGTGATAGGCGATCGGCTCGCCATCGGCGTGCTTGCCGGGGGAGATGGGCACCATCGCCGTTTTGAAGTCCAGCGCCTTAATCTCGGCCAGAGCGTCGCGCGTCGCCGCGGGATCCCACCAGTTCAAAATCGCCACGCCGTGCAGGCGGTCCGGCTGCCGGGCGCAGAACTCCGCCAACGCCTGGTTGTAGGCGCGGGCGCACCACTCCTTCTCCTCAAGGTCGTCGAGAAAAAGCAGGTTGAAGAACTTCTGCGGGAAGACGATCTCCTGCGCCACGCCTTCGATATCGAGATCGCGCATGCGCGCCTCGACATCATTGAAGCCGGGCACGCATTCGAACGCGCAGGCAGCGGTCGCCGCGCCGGGCGGGTTCAGCCGCTTGCCGCCGACCTCGATCTCCCAGCCGCCGTTCTCGAAGAACACGCGCGGGGCGCGGTGCTTGAGATGGGCGGGGAAGCGATCGATCCAGAGATCCCCCTCCAGCCAGTGGCTGTCCGCGGAGACGATGACCGTACCAGGCGGATAGGGGCGGGCAGCCTGCTCCGGCGACCGATCGCGGGCGTCGCCGATGCCCTGCATCCGCGGGATTTCGAGTGTCGATGTAACCGGCATGTGTGGTCTCCTCGCGGCGTCCGTGCGGCTGCACTACGCGCACCATGCGGCACGGAAGACGCCGTCGTCAACGCCACGACCGCGGGCAGGATGTCGCCGGCCGGAAAGGCGCCGACCGTGTCGAAGCGGCTATGCTTGCAGGGCCGATCATCCGCGGAGGATCAGTGCGTATGTTTGAAGGCTTTCAGCAGCGCCGCATCGAGGCGAACGGCGTCACGATCAACCTCGTCACGGCCGGCAGCGGGCCGCCGCTGCTGTTGCTGCATGGCTATCCGCAGACGCACGCCATGTGGCACCGCGTCGCGCCGCGGCTGGCAGAGGAGTTCACCGTGGTTGTGCCGGACCTGCGCGGCTACGGCTCGAGTTCAAAACCTCAGGGCGGCGGCGACCACACGGCGTATGCCAAGCGCACGCTGGCGCTCGACCAGGTCGAGGTGATGCGGGCGCTGGGCTTCGAGCAGTTCTACGTCGCCGGCCACGACCGCGGGGCACGCGTCGCCTACCGCATGGCGCTCGACCATCCGCAGCGCGTGCGCAAGCTCTGCGTGCTCGACGTGATCCCGACGTATACGATGTTCGCCGGCGTGAACAAGGCGATGGCGCTGGGCACGTATCACTGGTTCTTCTTGGCCCAGCCGTTCGATTTGCCGGAGCACCTGATCGGCGGCGACCCGGAATACTTCATTCGTCACACGCTGGGAGGCTGGGCGGGCAAGCTCGACGCCTTCGCGCCCGAGGCGCTGCAGCAGTACATCGATGCCTTCCGCGACCCGGCCTGCATTCACGCCACCTGCGAAGACTACCGCGCCGGCGCCACGGTCGACGTTGAGCACGACGCGGCCGATCTGGGCAAGCAGAAGATCGCCTGTCCGCTGCTGGCGCTGTGGGGCAACAAGGGCGGGCGCTGGAGCCATCAGCACGTGCTCGGCGTCTGGCGCGAGTGGGCCGCTGACGTGCGCGGCCAGCCGATCGCCAGCGGTCACTTCCTCCCGGAAGAAGCGCCGGACGAAACCTACGCCGCGCTGCGCCAGTTCCTGCGGGCCTGACCGGCTGGTGACACTTGCAGGGGCGCATGGCATGCGCCCGTCGTGGCCGCAGCCGCGAGCAGCGGCGCGGCGCGTTCTCGACTCAACAGGGCTGGGGCCGATCTACTGCGGCTCGCGCCGTGCGATGCCGGGAATGCGGTCGAAGTCGCGGTCGAAGCTGACCACGGCCGCCGCGCCGGTGCGCTCCACGTGCGCGGCGATCAGCGCGTCCTCGAAATCGATGTTCAGCGTCGCATACCAATCGAGCGCGCGCAGATAGGTGCCCTTGTGCGCGATGCTCACTCCCGGAAACATGAGCACGCCAGACAAGTACGCGCGAATGTCGTTGCGAGCAAGGTGATAGCGACGTGGCGAGCCGAGAACATAGACGACCTCGGCGAGCGTGGCTTCGACGAGGTCGGCGGTCTCCTGGCCGGTTTCCAGCTTGCTGAGGTAGGTACGGCACAAAGCGGCCCTGGCCGGATCGTCCTGGACGATCGGCCGGACGATGACGTTAGCGTCCAGATACGGGTTCGCCATGTAACTCCGCTATCTGGCGGGCGAACCGCTCTGCTCGTTCCTCGTGGACCTCTTCTCGGATCTGCTTCCAGGTGCGAGGAGGGTCAAGCGGCGGCGCGTACAGGTAGTATTTGTCGAGCACCGATTCCGCCTTCTCGATGCGCACACCCTTCTCATCTTCCACGAAACGCACGCGGTCCTTCGGTTTGACACCCAGCCAGCGGCGAAGCTCGGCCGGGATCGTCACCTGCCCTTTGGGGCTCACACGGCTGGTGTAGGTGGTCATGGCTCTACATGCCCTGTCAGGTAAAACCTGCTGAAGATCGTCGAACGCATCATAACAGGTTTTACGCGAAGATGCTCTTCGGCAGCAGCGCGGACACGATCCAGTTCGGCGCGTCCACGACCTCGCTCACGTGCAGATCGACGGCCACGGAGCAGAGCATGTACGCCTCTTCCCGCGTGAAGCTGTACTGCTCCACCAGATAGGCGATCATGTGGCGCGTGGCCTGGCGCGCGGCCTCCAGCAGGTCGGGCGAGTGGCCGGTGGTGGCGTAGTAGCCGGCGGTGTTGATGCGGGGCGAGAGCGGGCCGGGCGTCTCGTACTGCAGCTCGGCGGGCGCCCTGCCCTTGCGCAGGCCGAAGCGCAGCGTGGCCGTCATCTCGCACTCGATCGCCGTGACGCAGACCTCGCCGTCGCCCTGCGCCGCGTGGCCGTCGCCGCAGGAGAAGAGCGCACCGGGCACGAGCACCGGCAGCCAGAGCTTCGCGCCGGCCGTGATCTGCTTGACATCGACGTTGCCGGCGTTGCGGCGCGGCGGCATCGTGTTGAAGCTGCCCGGCTCGGCGAGCGCCACGCCCATCACGCCGAGAAACGGCTCTTTGGGGATTCGTACGCCGCGCACGAACGGCACCGGGTCGCGGGTCAGATCCCAGTGGAAGAGCGCCGTCTTCTCAAAATCCTCCGATAGCAGGCCGACTCCCGGCGCGACGACTGTGTAGCCCCAGGGACCGGTCTCCAGCGTCAGCACCTCGATCTCGAGCGCATCGCCCGGCTCGGCGCCGCGCACGAAGACCGGGCCGGTCAGCGGATGTCCGGGCGCCCGCGGCCGCGCCTGCATTTCGGCAAGCGTTACCGGCGGCTTGTTGCGGCCGTCCGACGAGTCGCGCGTCTGGAAGACAACCGTATCGCCGGGGTCGATCGCGAGCAGCGGCGGCAGGCTGTTGTCCCAGGCGTGGTGGACGCGCTCGGCGGAGAGCTGGTGCGTACGGCTCATGGCGGAGTTCCTGGCGGCCCGGCGGACGTGCCGAGATACCGTCGCGCTTTAGCTGCTGGTTGAGGGGGCGTGCCTGCGCATGGTAGCACGCTGCACACGCACAAACCGTATCGGCATGGTTACGAGGTGGAAACGCTAGCGGATGCATGAACCAGCTATTGGTCGAGCAAGCGTTCGATCTTGGACAGCGTCGCGATCCACGGCCCGTCGTAGCCCGGCGGCGGGCCGGTGCGGGCGATGAGCACGCCGCCGAGCCCGCCGGCGCATGCGCCCCTGACGTATTCGGGTTCGTCGTCCACGAACAGCAGCCGCTCAGGCGGCAGCCCGATCTGCGCGACGGCGAACTGGAAGATAGCCGCGTCGGGCTTGAGGCAGCCGGCGCGGGCCGAGATCACGAACGGATCGAAGTAGTCGCGGAAGCCGAGCCGCCGGTACTTGCCCTCAAGCGAGGGCCAGGCGTTCGAGATCAAGCCCAGCCGCAGGCCACGGGCGCGCACGCCGTCGAGCGTGGCGCGGGCGTCGGCATACGGCTCGAACTCGCACTCGGCCACGTGCGCATCTGCCAGCGCCTGCAACAACGCTGGTGCGGGCGCCGCCACACCGAGCCCGCTGAGCAGCAGCCGGTAGTACTCGCGGAACTGCGCCCGCTCTTCGTCTTCGGTCGTCAGCCGGTGATTCGCGTCGAGATAGGCCATGCCGGGCAGGTGCGCCTCAGCATAGCGTTCCCAGGGCAGCTCCGTGTGGCCGTGCGCCTCCACGATGCGGCGGAAATGCGGATATGGCCACCAGCCTTCGGTCAATGGCCGCATCAGCGTGCCGCCCGAGTCGAACAGCACGCCCTCGATTCGCATCGCCATCCTCCATAACGACGATAGGCCGCGTCGATCAGTGCGATGGTAGCAAGACGCGCTGGTACGGCATTGTCGCCGGTGGCCTCGCGCAGCTCTGCCCAGGCTCGGCGTCGCGGATCGCGCTTGACAGCGCCGCGCCCTGCCGCCTAGACTTCGAGAATCTGGAGTGAGTAAGTCAAGAAAGTCAACAATGACAAACGGGGCGCGTGCGGTAGTGGGTCAGGTTTCACTCGAAGCGGCAACGGCGGACGAGCTGCGCGTGCTGCGCGAGGTGCTGGCCGCGATCCGCGCCGTGCAGCACGGCACCGTCTCGCTGATCCTTCAGGACCGCCGCGTCGTGCAGATCGACCGTACCGAAAAGCGGCGGCTCGTGAGCTAGCGCACACCGATACGAAGACCGGCTGACCGGACGACCGGAGGCCTGCCCCGCAAGAGGCAGGCCTTTCTGTATGCAGCGCACGCAACCCGCAAAGCAAGGGACATGGAACTCGGACTGATCGTCGTTGGCTTTCTCGTTGGCGGCCTGATCGGCGCTTCCGGCATGGGCGGCGGCTCGCTGATGGCGCCGCTGCTGATCGGCGTGGTGGGCGTGGGGCCGCTGCAGGCGGTGAGCACCGATTTCGTCTTCTCTGCCGTCACCAAAGCGCTCGGCGGCGTCCGCCACTGGCGGCTGGGCGGCGTCGACTGGCCGTTGGTGCTGCGCCTCGCCTGCGCCAGCGGGCCGGGCGTGGTGGCCGGCGTGGCGTTGCTGCATTGGCTTGGCCGCGGCAATCGGGCGCGCGCGGACGGCTTGATCATGCACGCGCTCGGCGTGGCGCTGATCTGCGCCGCGGCGGCCACGGTCTGGCAGGCACTGCGCCCCAACCATCGGCCCGCGTTGACCGCAAACGGCCAGCCACGCTGGGCGCTGCTGCTGCCTGCCGGCTTTGCCCTGGGGCTGCTGGTCGGCGTCACCTCCGTCGGCAGCGGCAGCCTCTTCCTCGTCCTGCTCACGACCACCGCGCCGCTCTCGTTGCGCCGCGCGGTGGGCACGGACGTGGCGCATGCGGCGCTGCTCACCGGCATCGGCGCCATCGCGCATCTTTCCGCCGGCGCCGTCGAGCCGCGGCTCTCGCTCAACCTGATCGCCGGTTCGCTGCCCGGCGTGTGGCTCGGCAGCAGCCTGCCGGCGCGGCTGCCGCGGCGGGCGCTCTCGGGCGTGATCGCCTCGGTGCTCGTCGTCAGCGGCGTGCGCTTTCTGTAAGCACCGCTCTCTGGAGAAACGGCTATGACCAGCACATCCGCAAGCATCCGCCCGGACGAAGCGCAGCTTGCCGCCCTCAACGCTCGCCTCGCCGGCGTCGAGGCCCAAGAGCTGATCGCCTGGGCGGCCAGCGAGTATCCCGGCAAGCTGGCGATCTCCTGCTCGTTCGGCGGGCCGAGCGGCATGGTGCTGCTCGACCTGGCGCTGCAAGTCGAGCGCTCGCTGCCGGTGATCTACGTGGACACCGACTATCTCTTTCCCGAAACCTACGCCACGGTGCAGACCGTCGAAGCGCGCTACGGCATCACGCCGCTCGCCTTCCGCTCGGCGCTGACTCCGCAAACCCAGGAGCTGCTGCACGGCCCAGCGCTCTGGCAGCGCGACCCCGACGCCTGCTGCGCCCTGCGCAAAGTCGCGCCGATGCGCGTGGCGCTGTCGCAGTTTTCCGCGTATCTGACCGGCCTGCGCCGCGACCAGGCGAGCACGCGCCGCGAGACGCCGCTCGTCCAGTGGGACGCGCAGTTCGGCGTGCTGAAGCTGAACCCGCTCGCTGCCTGGAGCGAAGCCGAGATCTGGGCCTACATCGTCAAGCACGACCTGCCCTACAACCCGCTGCACGACCGCGGCTATCCCAGCCTCGGCTGCACCAACTGCACGCGCGCCGTGCAGCCCGGCGAAGACCCGCGCGCCGGCCGCTGGAGCGGCACCGACAAGATCGAGTGCGGCCTGCACGCAGGGAATAGGGATTAGGGATCAGGGAATAGATGGGCGGAACGCCGTCATTCCAAAAAACCACTCCTCACTTCCCCTCTCTATTGGCATGGAGAGGGGCCAGGGGGTGAGGCGACACGAAGGAGTCGACATGACACCAGCAGCACTAGGTTTCACTCTCTGGCTCACAGGTCTTTCGGGCGCGGGCAAATCGACGCTCGCCGAGCATTTAGCGCCGCGGCTGCGCGAGCGCGGCGTGCCGGTCGAAGTGCTCGACGGCGACGAGGTGCGCACGAACCTGAGCAAAGGGCTCGGCTTTTCGCGCGAGGACCGCGACACCAACATCCGCCGCATCGGCTACGTGGCGAAGCTGCTCTCGCGCAACGGCGTCGGCGTGATCACCGCCGCGATCTCGCCCTACCGCGAAGTGCGCGACGAAGTGCGCGGCACGATTGCAGCTGACGGCGCCGGCTTTGTCGAGGTCTTCGTGCGCTGTCCGCTGGACGAGCTGGTGCGGCGCGACGTCAAGGGTCTTTACGAAAAGGCGCTGCGCGGCGAGATCGCCAACTTCACCGGCGTCTCCGATCCCTATGAGGAGCCGCTGCACGCCGAAGTCGTCGTGGACTCTTCTGCCGAGACGGTCGAAGAGAGCGCAGCGCGGATTCTGGAAGAACTCGAAGCGCTCGGCTATCTGGAGCCCGTGGAGGTGGCGGCATGACGACGCTGGCGGAACGTCCTGCTTCAGCGCACCCGTTGCAGGCGCGGCAGGCATCGCCGGAACAGGCGGCGGCGCTGCGCGAGCGGCTGCCCGGCATGCCGAGGCTGGCGATCGATGCGCGGCGGCTGAACGACATCGAACTGCTCGCCATCGGGGGCTTCAGCCCGCTGCGCGGCTTCATGGGCGAGGCCGACTACCGCGCCGTGGTGCAAGCCCTGCACCTGGCGGACGGCACGCCGTTTCCGATGCCCGTCGTATTGCCGGCGAGCGAGGAAGACGCCGCGCGGCTGCCGTCGAGCGGCGAACTCGCGCTGACCTTCGGCGGCGCGGTCGTGGCCGTGCTCGATCTGACCGAGCGCTTCCGTTACGACGCGCGTGACGAGGCGCGGCTGGTCTACCGCACCGAAGACGAGGCGCACCCCGGCGTGGCCGCCGTCTACGCGCAGGGGCCGTGGCTGCTGGGCGGCGAGGTGACGGTGCTGTCGCTGCCGCAGCAGCCGTTCGCAGAGTTTCGTCTGACACCGGAGCAAAGCCGCGCCGAGTTTGCGGCTCGCGGTTGGCGGACCGTGGTCGGCTTCCAGACGCGCAACCCGGTGCACCGCGCCCACGAATACATTCAGAAATGCGCCCTGGAGATCGTGGATGGCCTCTTCCTGCATCCGCTCGTGGGCGAGACGAAGGGCGATGACGTGCCCGCCGCGGTGCGCATGCGCTGTTATCAGGCGCTCTTGCAGCACTACTATCCGCAGGATCGCGTGCTGCTGGCGGTGAACCCGGCGGCGATGCGCTACGCTGGCCCGCGCGAGGCGGTGTTGCACGCCGTCGTGCGGCGCAACTACGGCTGCACCCACTTCATCGTCGGGCGCGACCACGCCGGCGTGGGCAACTACTACGGCACCTACGATGCGCAGCGCATCTTCTACGACGAGTTCCGGTCGGGCGAATTGGGCATCGAGACGCTGAATTTCGAGCACACCTTCTACTGCCACGCCTGCGCCGGCATGGCCAGCGCCAAGACCTGCCCGCACGACGCCGAGGCGCACGTCACGCTCTCCGGTACGCGTGTGCGGCAACTGCTCGCGGCGGGCGAGGCGCCGCCGCCGGAGTTCAGCCGGCCCGAAGTCGCGCAGATCCTGATCGCGGCGTACCGGGAGCCGGCGCCCGCGGAGGCGGCATCATGAGCACGCGTCCCGCGATTCGTTGCGCCCCGGCCCGGCCTCGCGGCCGCACCCGCCGCCCTTCGTCGCTGCACGATCTGGTGCGCCGCTTCTGGCAGTTCCTGCGCAGCAACGAGCTGCGCGGCCTGGACGACGTGCCGTTCTGAGCGGGCGCGCCGCCTGCCGCGCTATTCCCCGCGGAAGACCGGCGCGCGTTTCTCCGCGAAGGCGCGCGGACCTTCCTTCGCGTCCGCCGTCTGGCCGACGATCCAGCGCAGCGTGGCGCCGAGACGCAGCGCCTGCGGCATGGAGAGATCGGCCTGCGCATAGCTGATCTCCTTCAGGCCGCGTACGGCCACGGGCGCGTAGCCCGCGATCTTCGCCGCCATCGCCTGCGCCGCTGGCAGCAGCTCCGCGGCGGGCAGCACGCGGCTGACGATGCCGAACTGCAACGCCTGCTGCGCGTCGATACGCTCACCGAGAAACAGCATCTCGTTCGCAAATGCCTGCGGAATCGCGCGTGGCAGCCGCATCGGCGCGCCGGCCAGTGGGAAGAAACCCAGCGTGATCTCCGGCAGCGCGAACGAGGCCTGCTCCGAGGCGATGCGCAGGTCACAGGCGAGCGCGATCTCGAAACCGCCGCCCAGACAGAAGCCGTTGACCGCGGCGATCACCGGCTTTTTGGTGTCGAACGTGGCAAACGACTCGCGCTCGTCGGTGGCGAAGACTTCGGCGGGGCCGCCGCTGGCGCCCGGGCTGCGGCTGCGCAGATCGGCGCCGGCGCAAAAGGCGCGGCCGTTGCCCGTAAGCACGGCGACGCGGATCTCGTCGTCGGCGCGCACGCGGCGCAGCGCCTCCATCAGGCCCGCGCCCAGCTCGGCGTTGATCGCGTTGAGCGCGTCGGGCCGGTTCAGCGTGATCGTCGCCACGCGTTCGTGGATCTCGAAGAGGACGGCTTCGTCGCTCATCGCCTGCTCCCGGTTTCAACTTCGCCTTGCGCGGCCGGCTCGGCGTTCACCTGCTCGATCAGGCGCATCAAGCGGCCCAGTGTCTCCAGGCGCTCGCCCGGCGTCTCGCCCTGCGGGTTGGCGTGCAGGGTCGTGACGCCGGCGTCGCGGTAGACGCGCAGGCGCTGCTTCACCATCGCCTCGGTGCCGAGCAGGTTGGACTGGATCACGAACTCGTCCGGGATCAGCGCGGCTGCTTCGTCGCGGCGGCGCTCGAACCAAAGGTCCTGCACCCGCTGCACCAGTTCGCCGTAGCCCTGCCGCGCGTAGGCGTCCTTGTAAAAGTTGTGATCGCGCGAGCCCATCGCGCCGATCTCGAAGGCGAAGCCCGGCTTGCGCGGCGCGATCAGGCGTTCCAGGTCGTCGCCGAAGGCCACGACGCCGCCCGCCTGCCGGTCGATCGCGTCGAAGTTGCGGCCGGCGCCCTCGGCGCCGCGGCGCAGCGGGTCGAAGAAGACCTCGGCGTGCTCGGGCATGAACGCGCTGGCGATCCAGCCGTCGGCGAGGGCGCCGGTCATCTCCAGGCTCTTCGGGCCGAGCGTCGCCAGGTAGATGGGTACATCGGCCGGCGGCGCGCTGCTTTTCAGTGCCCTGCCTTCGCCGCCCGCCAGCGGCAACTGGTAGACCGCACCGTTGTAGGCCACGCGCTCACCGCGCGCCGCCATGCGCACGATCTCGACCGTCTCGCGCAGCCGCGTGACCGGCTGTTTGAACGGCACGCCGTGCCAGCCCTCGATCACCTGCGGTCCGCTCGTGCCCAGGCCGAGGATGAAGCGATCGTCCGAAAGCGCCGCCAGGCTGAGCGCCGTCATCGCCAGCACGGCCGGGGTGCGCGTGCCGGCCTGCACGATCGCGCTGCCCAGCCTGATGCGGCTGGTGCGCGCCGCAAGAAACGCCAGCGGCGTGATCGCGTCGAAGCCCCAGGCCTCGCTCGTCCAGACCGAGTCCACGCCCAGCCGCTCGGCTTCGAGCACGTAGCCGACCGCCGCTTCGCGCTGCTGGCGCCCGAGTCCCGCGTGAATCGCCACGCGCATGGCGTTCTCCCTGCACTGTCCGCTGCCGCGGGCCTATGCCCCGAACCGCTGAGCGACGGCCTGCAACTGGCGCAAGTGGTCGAGGTCGTGCACGCGCATGAACAGCAGCCACTCGCGCCACGTAAATGCGCCGAAGGTCGGATGCGTGATAGCGATCGCCAGATGCTCATCGCCGCTGGCGTTGAGCACCCGCGCGAGCAGTTGTTCCCGCCGCTCATGATAGGTCTGCCAATAGTCTTCGGCCGTTGTGAGGCCCGCGCTCGTTTCGCCGGAGATCGTATCGCGCACCCGCGGCGGCAGGACGCCGCGCTCAAGGATGCCCTCGATTGCGCGGGCGCCGGTCTCGTTCATCTGCAGGATGTGCGTGTAGACCTCGGCCGCCGACCAGTCGTCGGGGCCGGGGTGCTCGGCGAAGCGGGCGGCGGGCACCGCGGCGCCGGCCTCGCGCAGCGGCGCCGCGTCGCGCCGCACCTTTTCGACCAGTTCGGGAATGCTGAGCTTGTTCGCCTGCGCCAGAATATAGCCGCGCACGCGCTGGGCTTCGTCGGTCTGCGACGTCATCGCTACCCCTCGCACTACGAGCGGACCGCTGTTCCTGTTACCCCGGTAATTGAGATACTATCTTAGAGATAGCTACGGATCAAGCGTCGAAGCGATGCATCCGCCCGCGGGTGAGACGGCCGCAGCGGCGGGCCGCTAGAATGCGGCTGCACGAGAGCACAAGGGGATCGCCGGACGTGGCGAAGACGCGCATCTATCAGCACTTCTGCCCGGTGGCGCGGTCGCTTGAGCTGATCGGCGAGAAGTGGTCGCTGCTGGTGGTGCGCGATCTGCTGCGCGGCCCGCAACGGTTCACGGACTTAATGGCTTCGCTCGGCGGCATCACACCCAAATGGCTGACGCTGCGGCTGCGCGATCTGGAGGTGGCCGGCATCGTCGAGCGCGACGCGCAGCCGGGACGGCGTGAGGTCTGGTACCGGCTGACGACAGCGGGCCGCGACCTGGCGCCGGTGGTCGAGTCGCTTTCGGCCTGGGGCATCGAGCATGCGATCCGGCCGCCGCAGCTCGGGGAGGCGGTGCACCCGGCGCAAACCATGTCCGGCATCGCCAGCGTCCTGAACCGGCGCGGCCGCGGCCTGGCGCAGCCAGCGGCCTGGGTGGTGCGCTTCGCTTCCGACCGCGCCTGGACGTTGCGCTACGACGGCGCCCGCTGGTCGGTGCAGCGCGGCGCGGCCGAGCCGGCCGATCTCGTGATCGAGGCGACACCGGAGGCCTGGGTGACCTTCCTGCTCACGCCGCCGCCGGAGCGGCCGGCGCTGCTGGGCGGCCTGCGCGTCCTCGGGCCGGCGGAACAGCTAGAGCAGCTTGTGCAGGGCTTCGGCTGGTGGGAACGGCCGCAGGCAAGCGCCGCCGGACGGTAGCCGCGCGGTGCTCGCGCCGCGTAGCCATTGCCAACGTCCGGCGGCGCGTTTACCATGCGGGATGAATCGGCCGCGAGGTGGTTTCGATGCGTCCTCTGCCCCGCCGGGTCTACATCGCCGTTGCCGTGGTCGCCTGCGCCGCGATCGCGGCCTTCGGCGTGGCGATCGCCGTGGCGCCGTTCCATGCGCGGCTCGTCACCTGGCTGATGGCCGGGGAGATCGCCGTGGCGGCCGCGGCCTCGCTGCTCATGCCGGTGCCGCTGGCCACGCGTACGTTGCACTACGTCACCACTACGCCGATCTTACTGGCCGCCGTGCTGTTGCCCGCGCCGCTGGCGATGGCGGAAGTCATGCTGGTGTGGATCGCTACGGATCAGGTTCGGCGCATGGACCGAGCGGCCCCGCGCCCCATTCCCTGGGTTGAGACGGCGTTCAACGCCGCGAAGACCGTGCTGCGTGTCGGCGTGGGGGCCGTGGTTTTCCGCGGGGTGAGCAGCGTGCCGCTGGTGGCCGGCGCACTCAGCGATCGGGTGCTGTTGGCCGTCGTGGCGGCGGGCGTGGCAATGTACCTGACGAACCAACTGCTCGTGCACGGGATCGTCAGCGTGCAGTCCGGCCGCTGGCGGCTGGCCGCGCTCGTGCGGCTCGCCCGCGTGGACCTGATGCAGGATGCTTCGTTACTGTTGCTCGGCGTGCTCGGCGCGATCATCGCCGGGCGCGCCCCGCTCGCGATCGCCGTGCCGCTCGCCCTCACGATGGTGATCCAGCGCGAGCTGTTGCGCGCGCGTGGCGACACGCTGGTCGACCTCGTCAACACGGACGAAGCGCCGCGCGCCACCGAGGCAGCGCGCGGCACAGCGCCGCTGACCGCGATGTTCTGGTGGGCCAGCTAGGCGGTCAGCCACCTATGCCATACCCCCGAACCGCACGGCGCAGGCTAGCAGCCGGCACACCAGCTATTGTCGGCGTGTGCCACCGGTGTGGCCTGATGGCCGACGCCGATACCACTGCCCACCACCGCGAAACCCAACACCGCTGCCACCAGCAATCCGCGAAGTCCGGAGCTCTTGATCCGACGCATCACGTCACTCCTCTGCGTGGCCTATTCGCCACACCTTGAGCAACGAGTGCCGGCGCGAGCTCCTGCAGGGGCGTTCGGTAACGAACGAGGAACAGCCGCGTTGCGAGCCGGTCTCCGCGCCATGGCGCATCGGCGCGGAAGGAGGCTGTTCGGACACATGCGGTGGCGCGGTGGCGGACGCAGCCGCCCACGAGCGGCCGCGTAATTCGCTACACTGACGGCGAACTGCCGCCTCACGGAATGAGCGGCACCCGACGCACAGGGTCCGCCGCTATGGCCGAGCTGCCGACCGGGACGATCACCTTCCTCTTCACGGACGTGGAGGGCAGCACCCGCCTGGGGGAAGCCTATCCCCAGGCGATGCGGGCCGTGATGGCCCGCCACGACGCGCTGCTGACGTACCGGAGAGCCGATGCCTGCTGACGGTGAATCTGCCGGCCGCACGCGCCAACCGTGGAGTGCCCTTCCACCGTTCGAAGTGCCGTCGGCCACGCGTAGCCGCAACATGGCGTCGATTCGGGCGGCTGATACGGAACCCGAAGTCTATGTGCGCCGCGTGCTGCATGCCGGCGGATTCCGCTTCAGGCTGCGTCCACGGTCGCTGCCGGGACGACCGGATCTGGTCTTGCCCCGGTATCGGCTCGCGGTCTTTGTGCATGGCTGCTTTTGGCACCGCCATGACTGCACCAACGTCAGGGTTCCGCGGACGAACACGGCCTACTGGCGGGCGAAACTTGATGCAAATGCCGATCGGGATCGGCGCAACGAAGCTTTGCTCGCGCAAGCGGGTTGGGCTGTTCGCATCGTTTGGCAATGCAGGCTGGCCGCGGACACAGCGACTCTGCTGGCCGACCTTCGCGTCTTGCGCGAGCGTACGCGGACATAAGGGCCTTGCGCCCCCGCCGCAGGTGCTCGATAGTCTGACAGTATGGAACAGATGAGCTATGTCGAGAGAATCAACGCCGGCCTGGAGCCGAATCCTCGAACTGAAAGCGTCGTCGTCGATCTGTTCGCCGGTTGCGGTGGCCTGGCCCTCGGGTTTGAGGCGCAGGGATACGCGACACATGGCTTCGAAATGGACGAGGACTGCTGCGAGACCTACCGGCGGAACCTCAGTGGCCAGTGTTCGCAGGTCTACTTGACCCCTGAAACTGAATTGCCGCCGGCCAATGTCGTGATCGGCGGCCCGCCATGTCAGCCATTCAGCGTTGGCGGCAATCAGCTTGGCCGGAGAGATGATCGCGACGGCTTCCCGACGTTCATCTCGGCTGTCAAACGGCTGAAGCCGGACATCTGGCTGTTTGAAAATGTGCGCGGGATGTTTTACCGCAATCGGAGCTACATGGAACAAGTCACAGACAGCCTCCGCGGCCTGGGGTATATCGTTGATGCGCGCCTCCTGAACGCCGTGGACTACGGCGTGCCGCAGAACCGGGAGCGGCTGGTAGTTGTGGGCCATCGCGGCGGCTTTCGGTTTCCTCAGCCGCTAACCCGGCGATTCACCGCGGGTGAGGCGCTGGGGGAATCTGCGTTCGCATGTCCTCCAAATGCGAAGATCCTGACCGAGAGCATGGATGCGTACGTCGCCCGCTATGAGCGGGCCTCCAAATGCGTCCGCCCGCGAGATCTCCATCTTAATCGGCCGG
Organism: uncultured Chloroflexota bacterium; assembly: GCA_937879875.1. Classification (GTDB taxonomy): domain Bacteria; phylum Chloroflexota; class Dehalococcoidia; order CAUJGQ01; family CAUJGQ01; genus CALFMN01. The sequence continues at coordinate 26,965 of CALFMN010000154.1, forward strand.
CCCGTACGCTCACGTGCCGCAATCTTGCCGGCGCTACCGGCGACATGCAGCGTGTCCGGCTGCCCGATGGGCGTCGCCGGCGCTTGCTCGTGCGCGAAGCGGCCCGTTTACAAAGCTTTCCAGACTGGTTCGCGTTCTACGGGTCCGAAGGATCGCAGTTCAATCAGATAGGAAACGCAGTGCCTCCGATGTTCGCGTTCGCGTTAGCCGCAGCTGTGCGGTCGTATCTGGACGGTATGGGCGAAGCGGCTGAGGTTCCGGCCGAGATGCTAGCCGGCCCGCGGCAACCCTCCCTCTTCTGAATTCGAATCTTGGTGAGGCAGCTTGCTTCCGGATCTAATGGCTGGCGGACAGCGGCGACGGCGGCTCGATGAGCAAGGTGGACGACGCCAGGGATATCCTGCGACAACTCGGTTTCGCCGGGGCACAGCAGAGCACGATGTGCGCTCTGACTCTCTTGGCACTTGCTGGCTTGGACGAGTCGACAGCCTGGTCGAGCGCGTCTGCGCCGCGGCTGGGTATTGCTGGGCCGGATGGAATCATGGCCTTTGTCCGGGACCGGCTTGGTCACCCTTATGCGATGAACACCAGGGAAAGCTTCCGAAAGCAGGCGTTGCATTACTTCGTGCTTGCTGGAATCGCGCTGCGTAACCCGGACAATCCGGAGCTTGCGACAAATGACCGGCGGAATCACTATGCGCTTCGCGCTGAAACGGTTACGCTGCTGCAACACTACGGATCCGAGTCATGGCCGGAGCAGTTACGGCGGTTTCAGACAATGCGGCCTGCCTTGACCGACCGCTCGCGAAAGGTCGCCGACAGCTACCGGCTCAGCCTCGCACTTGATAGCGGAGATGTCATTACGCTGGCCCCCGGTCCGCATAACGTGCTTCAAGCCGCGATTGTTCGCGAGTTTCGGCCTCGATTTGCGGCAGCGGCACGTCTCCTCTACCTTGGCGACGCTGAGAACAAGACGCTTGTTTATCTCCAGTCTGAACTGGAAGGGCTGGGAATTTCTCTGTCAAGCCATGACAAGCTGCCCGATATCGTGCTGCACGATCCTGGGAATCGAAGGGTCTTCCTCATCGAGGCGGTGTATTCAACTGGCCCTGTCTCTCCAAAGCGATTCCTCGAATTGGAAGAGGTGTTCGAACAGACGGGTTTGACCCGCGTGTACGTTACAGCCTTCCCGAACTTCACGACATTCAAGAAGTATGCAACCATCATCGCGTGGGAGACTGAGGTTTGGCTGGCCGAGGCGCCCGACCACTTGATCCACTTCGACGGCGAAAAGTTTCTGCGTTCACTCGCTGAGGGATAGCGCCTCGCCAGTATGGACTACGGCCGCTGCGGAGCGCTGAGATCTGCGCTTGGTTGGTCTGCGGCTATACGCCGGTTTGACCATGCCCGCGCGGCTTTCTACAGTGGCGAAGATACGGACATAAGACAGCAGAGATTCGACGGTGCGCCGGGCCGTGTGCCGGCTTCGCGCGTCGCTCAGGAGCCGGCCCTGCCATGACCGCGTTGCGCTTTTCTACCCAGACCTTTGAAACCGCGCCGCTGCACCTGGCGAACACCGACGAGTCGATCGTCAAGGGCGGGCGGCGACTGTTTTCACGGCTCGCGGACGCCTTTCAGGGCATCCGCCAGATCGGCGTGATCGGCTGGTCCTCGCAGGGGCCGGCACAGGCGCAGAATCTGCGCGACTCGCTCGCCGGCTCCGGCATCATCGTCAAGGTCGGGCTGCGCGCCGGATCGGCCTCGATTCCCGCGGCCGAGCGCGCCGGCTTCACCCGCGCCGCCGGCACGTTGGGCGAGATGTACGAGGTGATCCGCGAGTCCGATTTGGTGCTGCTGCTGATCGCGGACGCGGCGCAGGCGCAGGAGTATCGGCAGATCTTCGCCGCGCTGCACCCCGGCGCCACGCTCGGCCTCTCGCACGGCTTTCTGCTCGGCTACCTGAAGAGCATCGGCGCCGCGTTCCCGGCGAACGTCAACGTGATCGGCGTCTGCCCGAAGGGCATGGGTCCGTCCGTGCGGCGGCTGTACGAGCAGGGCGCGGACGTCGACGGCGCCGGCATCAACTCCAGCTTCGCCGTCGAGCAGGATGTGACCGGCCACGCGACGGACTACGCGCTGGGCTGGTCCGTCGCGCTCGGCTCACCCTTCACCTTTCAGACGACGCTCGAGTCGGAGTACAAGTCGGACATCTTCGGCGAGCGCGGCATCCTGCTCGGCGCGGTGCACGGCATTGTCGAGGTGCTGTATCGCTGGTACGTGAACCAGGGGATGTCCAAGGACGACGCCTTCATCAACTCCGTCGAGGCGATCACCGGGCCGATCAGCAAGCTGATCTCGCACCACGGCATCCTCGCCGTGTACGAATCGTTCAACACCGAGGAGAAAGAGACGTTCCGCCGGGCCTACTCGGCCGCCTATCACCCGGCGTTCGAGATGCTGATGGAGATCTACGACGAGGTTTCGTCGGGCAACGAGATCCGCAGCGTGGTGATGGCGAACCAGCGCTTCGGCCGCTATCCGATGGGCAAGATCGACGGCACGGAGATGTGGCGAATCGGCGAGGGCGTGCGGGCGCGGCGCGGCAGCTTCAGCACGCCGATTCCACCGGTCACGGCCGGCGTCTACATCGCCACGATGATGGCGCAGGTCGATCTGCTCAAGGAGAAGGGCCACCCCTACTCGGAGATCGCCAACGAGTCGATCATCGAGGCGGTCGACTCGCTGAATCCGTATATGCACTTCAAGGGCGTGGCCTACATGGTGGACAACTGCTCCACCACGGCGCGGCTGGGTGCGCGCAAATGGGCACCGCGCTTCGACTACATCCTGATGCAGCTCGCGCTGCCGAAGCTGGACCGCGGCGATCCGGCCGACCCCGAGCTGCTCCGCGCCTTCGAGACGAACGACATCCACCAGGCGCTGGCGAAGTGCTCCGAGCTGCGCCCGCCGGTGGACATCGCCATCCTCGGGTAGGTGACAGGGCACAGATGACAGGTTACAGCGGGCTCAGCACAAGACCCTTACTGTCACCTGTCACCTGCGTAATCCGCGCAGCAGGCGGTCGAGCGACTCGCCGACCTCGGCGCGGGTGGCCCGCGGGTCGTCCGCCTGGGCGAGCAGCATGCCCGCCTCACCGAGGGCGCCGAGCAGCATGTGCGCCAGCGGCTCCAGCGGCTGCGGGTCGAGTTGGCCCGCGTCGACGGCAGCCTGCAGCCCCGCGCGCGTCGCGCCGATGCCGTAGCGCTCGTCCATCTCGCGCCAGGCGGGCCAGCCCATCACGGCGGGGCCGTCGATCAGCACGATCTGGCGCATCGCCGGCTCAAGGCAGCTATCGAGGAAGGTCTGCATCGCCGTGCGTATCCGCTCCCACGGGTCGGGAATCGCGCCGGCCGCGGCAGCGAGCCGGTCCATCGACTCCTGCTGCACGTCCTCGACCACGGCGCGGAACAGATCCTGCTTGTCCTTGAAGTGGTAGTACAGCGCGCCGCGCGTGACGCCGGCCTGGCGCACGATCTCCTCGGTCGCCGTGCCGGCGAAGCCGCGCTCGGTAAACAGGCGCCGGCCCACGTCCAGCAGCAGGCGGCGCGTTTGCTCGGACCGCTCGGCCTGCTTACCCTTGACATACATACAGACTGTATGTATCCTCCAATCACCACGTGGATGATAGCACAGCCGCTGCGGCAGCGGTGAAAGCCGAGGGGTTCGAATCTCGAGGAAGGCCGGCAGCAGCGGGCACCCGGGGCACCTAACCCTGATATCGCTGAAGCGATATCTGTCCCTTCCCGCCTCGGGAAGGGACTTCTGGAGCGCTCCACTCGCCGTGCGAGGGCAACGGGGCCGGGGTGTCCTTGTGAGACATGCAAACGGATTTTCTCCCGCACCTCCGGATATCCTCGAAGTCGTCCCTTCCAGTTTCGGGAAGGGACAGCTTTGCCGCCAGGCAAAGCAGGGTTAGGTGCCCCGCGCGGCCTCGCCAGGACGCATCGACCTTCAACCTCATGGAATCACAAGGAGAGCGATCGTGACCACGCAAACCAACAACCGTACCGACCTGATCACGCGGCTCGAAGCAGAGCAGACCGCGTTGCAGGCCGTGCTGCGAGATTTGCCGGAAGAACGCATGGGCGAGACGCTGCTGGGCGTGTGGTCGCTCGGCGACGTCCTCACGCACATCGCGACATGGTACGAGCTGGCCACCCGCGATAGCGAACGCGCCATCCACGGTCGGACGCCGGCGCTGGCCACATTTCAGCCTGGCCGCGGCCCGCGTCCGACCTGATGCAGCCGCTCGCCTGGATGCGCGGTTTCCGCACCACCATTATCGGCCTGGCGCTGGCGGGCGTCGGTGCGGCCTGGCTCTGGCAGATCGGCTGGTTGCTGGCCGTCTCCCTGATCGTCGGCTTCGGCGAAACGCTTGAGTCCTCGCTCGACATCGACGCTTTCGAGAGAGAATAGGGCGTAGCGCGTAGGGCCGTAGGGAATAGAGGGGCCTGAAGCCGTCCCTCTACGCCCTACGCCCTCTGCCCTACGCCCTACACAACGCCGGAGGTGCCGCCGTCGAAGTTGATGGCGACGCCGGTGATGTAGGCGGCGCGCTCCGAGCAGAGAAAGGCGATCAGCGCTGCGGCTTCGCTCGTCTCGGCGATGCGGCCGATCGGCACGTTTTCACCCATCCTTGCCCACGCCTGATCCAACGGCAGATCGGGAAAGCTGGCGAGGGCGCGGCGTTCGAGCTGGGCGCTCTTCACCAGCCCGATGCAGACCGTATTGACGAGGATCTTATCCTTCGCCAGCTCTTTCGAGAGCGCCTTGGTGAGGGCGATGCCGGCGGCGCGGCTGACGCTTGTGGGCAGGGAGCGGGCGCCCGGCTGCTTGGCGCCGATGTTGGTCAGGTTGACCACGCGCCCGCCGCCGGCCGCGCGCATCATCGGCACGACGAGGCGCGTGGTGCGTACGGCGGCCATCAGCTTCAGATCGAGGTCGGCGTACCAGCCTTCGTCGTCCACGCTTTCAAACGGACCAGCGGCCGATGTGCCGGCGTTGTTCACCAGGCGCGTGATCGGCCCTAGCTGCGCGCGTACTGTCTCCACGCAGCGGGCGATCTCGTTCGGCTTGCGCACGTCGGCCGGCACGGCGATCACGTCGCCGCCGCTCGCCTTGCGGATCTCATCCGCCGCGGCTTCGAGCACGTCCGGCCGGCGGGCGCAGATCGCCACGCGGGCGCCCTCGTGCGCCAGCGCTTCCGCCGTCGCCTTGCCGATTCCCTCGCTTCCGCCCGTGACAAGCGCCACCGCGCCGCGCAGCCCCAACTCCATCGGTGTACCCCTTGCAGCTGACAGGTTACAGGTGCCAGGGGACAGTATGGCCGAAGCTCGTGGCTTATGTCATGGTGTCTCTTCTCAGAAAGAGAACAAATGTGCTATTTTGAAGCGCATCAGGAGCCTGCGGCAAAACGCGGGCAGCGCGGAGGGATGCACGATGGCGAGCGACGCGGCGATCGGCGATCCCGTACAGCTTGGATGCGCGGCGGGGCGGCGCGCCCGTACGGAGGACGATGCGGCCGAATTGGAGCCGCCCGCTCGCCCGGTGCTGCTGATGCGCGCGGCCGTGGCCTGTGCCGCGCTGGCGGACACGTTGCCGGGTCCACCGCGGCACGACCCCGTGATCGCCCGCGAGCGCTTCGTCTGGGCCTTCGTCCTCGGCTACGAGGAGGGAACAGGGGGCTTCTACAACCGCCTGGAGGGCGGTTCTTCGATCGAACAGGGAATAGACGGAGAAAGCGCAGGCAGACGACAGTACGCGTGGTCGTACACCCGGCCACGCGCCGTCCCCGCCGCAGGCGCGATCAGGCGTGGCATACGGGCTGTACGTGTGCGGAAGCGCGGCGTGGGCTCGCCAATCCCCCTATTCCCTAGCCCCTGACCCCTGAACCCTAGATGAGGCTGTAGCCGGAGCCGGCGCGGTCCACGCCGCCGCCCTGGGCTTTGTCGATCCAGCCGTACTCTTTGAGGATCTGCTGGCTGCAGGTGACACGGCCGGAGACTTTGTCGTACGGCTCGGTGGCGAGCAGCAGCGCGGCCTTCGCCATGAGTTCGGGCGGCTCGCCGCGCGGATCGTTCATCCCTTCGACCAGGTGGTGATAGACCGTGCCTGGCGTCGGCACCACCTGCGAGGGTGAGAAGCAGGTGACGCTGATGCCGTGCTGAAAGACCTCCTGCGCCAGCCCTTGCGTGAAGCGCGCCAGCGCGGCTTTGGAGGCACCGTACATCGTGCCGCCGCGGCCGGCGTCGGTGTACGGCCCGCGGCCGGGACCGATCGCCGCGCCGGAGGAGATGTTGACGATCGCGCCGCTTTTGCGCGCGATCATCTCCGGCAGCGCGTAGTGGCTGAGAAAGAACGGTCCGTGTACGTTCACCGCCATCGCCCGCAGTCAGCGGCTGGGCGAATAGTCCACGATCGGCACGTAGTAGTTGAGCGCGGCGTTGTTGACGAGCACGTCCACCGGACCGTAGGCCGCGCGCGTCTCGTCGATCAGCCGTTTGCACTCATCGTCTTCGGAGATGTTGCAAACCACGGCCAGCGCCTCGCCGCCCGCGGCCCTGATGCCGTCTACCGTTTGCCTGCATCGAGCCTTCCAGCGGATGGTCGTCTTCGTGCAGCGTGCGCGCCGCGCACACGACCTGCGCGCCTTCTTGTGCGAACAGATCGGCGATCGCCTTGCCGATGCCGCGGCTGGCGCCGGTGACGATCGCGACTTTGCCATCGAGCTTGCCCATCTCATACCCTCCCTGGTTGCCGGCGGCGCGGGCGCATCGCAGGACGCCCGCGAACCCCGTTCGGCGCCATCCGAAGGTCACGATAGGTCGCGGTCGGCACGAGCGCAAATGCGTGGCGGCAGTGGGCGAGAAATGGGCAAAGCCGCGAGAGCGCCTCTTGCGGCTCTGCCGCCGGCCGGCCGGCAATCGCTCAGCCAGGGATGACGCCGAGTTGGCGCAACACCGTGGCGAAGTCAAAGTAGACCCGCTCGCAGAGCAGACGGTCCTCATCGAACTCGAACAGCGTCGCCACGCGCACGTCGATCGGCTTGCCCGTGGGCGGAATGCCGGCGAACTCGCCCCGCTGCGTGCCCGTCATGCGCACCTCCGCGAAGATCGCACTCTCCGCGTGCAGCAACGGCGTGGTGAGTTCGGCGTGCCAGTCGGGGAAGCCGGCGAAGAGGCTGCCGATCAGGTCGTGCACTGCCTGGCCACCCTTCGCCTGGCCCAGCTCGCCCATCGCCGGCACGTCGTAGCGCGGCGCGTGGAAGGTCTGCACCGTGCCGGCCGGGTCGTGCCGGTTCTCGGCATCCATATGCGCCCGCACGATCGCCTCGCGGCGCGTGCGCAGGTCCGAGCTGGTGGATGTCGTCGTGGTCATTGCCTGTTCCCTTCGTTCTGGCATATCGATTGCACGGAAGGCTGGGTGGCGCCGGCCCGGCATGGCCCAGCGCTGCACGGCCGGCCGCTGTCCAAGCGCTGGGGGTGGTGACGGCACAACCGGCCGGCGTCAGGCCGGCGCCGAAGCCGGAATCGCGCCGATCTGCTGCACTACGCCGAGCAGGTCGAGATTGAGCCAGGACTCGACGATCTGCCCGCCGGCGAAGCGGAAGATGTAGACGCCCGTGGTGTTCACCTGCCGCCCCGTCGCCGGCACGCCCATGAGCTCACCCATCTGCGTGCCCATGCCCGACCACCGCACCGCCACGCTGTCGCCCTCGGCGATGATGTCCTCAACCGTGTCGCGGATGTCGGGCATGGCCGCGCGGAACATCGCCACCATCTGCTTGTGGCCCTCGCGGTCGAGCGGGTCGGGCGTTCCCGGGATGGCGATGTGGAGCCGGGCGTTCTCAGCCAGCAGTTCGTCGTGAATGGCTACGTAGTCATCCCCGTTGTGCTCCTCGACAAAGCGTCTCGCGATGCTGATGTTGCGCTCGACGGCCATGGCGTTTCTCCTCGCGCGGCGGCAGCGCCCAGAACCATCGCTACCGGCACTGAGCAGCGTATTCCTGCGGCCTGCGACCGCCATCGCGGAAAGCCATGATTCCTGCTTGCGCCTGTGCCCTGAACGCGCCAGCCGCCCGGTAATGGAAACCCTGTAGCTGCCATTGCGCGTTGCACCCAGCGCCCGCGACTCCGTTAACCCCTGCCCGCTATCCCCTCGCGCAAGGCGAAGGCGGTGGCGTCGGCGCGGCCACGGGCGCCGATCTTGGCGTACAGATTGGTGATATGCCGCTCGACGGTCGGAACGCTCACGACCAGTTCGCCGGCAATCTCGCGCGTGGTGCGGCCGGCGGCGATCCGTCGCAGTACCTCGATCTCGCGCGGTGTGAGTCCGGATGCCGCGTGCCCGAGCCCGCGCGTCGCGCGGGCCGCATCCTCGGCCGTCTCGCAAGCGTCGCCAAGCTTATGCACCAGCCGCGACATGCCCAGCGTTCGGGCCAGCGTCCGCGCTTCGGCCAGCAGCGCCCGCGCTCGCTCCGCATCATGTGGATCAGCGCGAGCCAGCAGCATCTGGGCGTACTCATGCCGCGTGTGCGCCAGCCAGCCGTGGGCGCCCAGCCGCTCGTTCACCAGCAGTGCCCGCTGGAAGTGGCGTTCGGCCACGCTCCAGCGGCGCTGCACGGTGGCGAGCAGCCCCAGATAGCGCGAGACGGAGCCAAGGTAGACGGGAATGCCCACCATCACGTTCCAGTCCGCGTAGGGCAGCATCTGCGCATAGAGCACGCCGGCGCGGTCGGGCTCGTTCAACATCAGGCACAGCTCGGCCAGCAGCGCCGCGCTCGCCAGCCAGGTGAGGTCGCGGCGCACGGCGCGAAAGCCATCGGCGGAGAGCAGCCGCAAATGATCGCGCGCCTCGCCGGGCCGGCCGCTGTCGGCGCACAGCCAGGCGAGGAAGCAGCGCAACACCGGCAGCGTCGGCGCCAGCGCCCCGCGCAGCCAGGGTTCCAGCTCGCCGAGCCGGTCCAGCTCGCGCAGCAGCACCATGCGCTGGCCACGCTCATAAATCAATGCGGTGCCGCTGTGCGTCCGCTCGCCGGCGGCGTGGGCGGCATCGATCAGCGCCCCCGCCTCCGCGAAGCGGCCGTCCAGCAGCGCCTGCGCCGCACGAAAGACGGCGGCGTACCAGCGGTAGAGCGGCTGGCGTGCGTCCTCGGCAAGGTGAGCAAGGTTCTCGATCTCGGCGTCGGCTTCGTTACGGCGGGCCGCCTCCAGCAGATCGGGAATGCGCCAGCGGCGGCCCTGCATGGCGAGGTCGGGATTGCCGCTCGTTTCGCCGAGCTGAACGATCTCCGTGGCGGCGGTCAGCCGCTCCGGCAGCGTCGCCGGCTCCCAGATCGCGTAGTGCCGCGCGTTCAGCGCAAAGCCGAGCGCGGCCACGTCACCGCTGCGGCGGGCCATCGCGACCGCCTCGGCGCTCAGGTTTCGCCGTCGATCCGTTTCCTCGGAGTACAGCAGTTCCATCGCCAGCCGGCCGAGCACGCGCGCCCGCAGCGCGCTCGGCTCGTCGCCCAGCGCGCTGAGCGCCTCGTCCAGCAGCCGCACCAGCGGCGCATCGACCTCCCCGACCGTCACGACTGGCCCACCGAAGCCCAACGCGGCGCGCGCCAGCCGTTCGGGCGTCTGCAGCGTCCGTGCCAGATCGGCGGCCTGGGCGAAGCGCTCGCGGGCCTGCGCCGTGCGGCCGGCGCGGGCTTCGGCCTCGCCCAGCGCGAGCAGAAAGTCGCAGCGGCGCGGCGTGGGGCCGCGCTCCTGCAAATCCAGCGACTGCAAGGCCAGGACGTACTGCCGGGCTGCCTCTTCATAGGCCAGCAGGCGGCCAGAGCGCTCGGCGGCAAGCGTCGCATAGGTTATCGCCCGCTCGACCTCACCGCCGGCAGCCGCATGCACGAAGTGATGCGCCAATTCGGCCAGGTGCGGCTCCATGTCCGCGGCGTACCACGCTTCCAATGCAAGGCCGGCTTCGCGGTGCAGGCGGATACGGCGCATGCTGGTTAACTCTTCGTAGAGCGTCTCCCGCAGCAGCGCGTGTGCGAAGCGGTAGCTGCCGGGCGCATCGGGCACGGCGGCGATGATGCGCGTGGCCTCCGCCTCGTCCAACGCCTCGGCGAGGGCGCGGTCGTCCAGCGCAGTCTCGCCGGCGGCAAGGGCCGCGCGCAGCACCCCGGCGGAGAACTGCCGGCCGATGACGGCGGACATGGTCAACGCGCGGATGCACGCCGGCGAGAGCCGCGCCACGCGCCGGCCGATTACCTCACGCACACCGTCCGGGACGCCGATCGTGCGCAGGCTGGCCGCGTCCACCGCCGCGCGGCCGCTTTCGCTGAGATGGCGCAGCACCTCTTGAATGAAAAACGGGTTGCCCTCGGTTTCATCATAGAGTGCATGGGCAAATGCGGACTCCGAGCCCGCGGGCGCCAGGTTGCGCAGCACCGCCAGCACGGCATCGATCGGCAAGCCGCGCAGAGGGATATGCGCAAACGCCGGCTGCCGGCGCAGCGCCGCCAACGTCTCGCTCAAGGGATGGGCGCGGTCAACCTCGACATCCCGATACGTTCCCAGCACCAGCAGCGGCGCCGAGGTGAGGTCGCGCGCGAGGAACTGCAACAGCAGCAGCGACGGAGCGTCGGCCGAGTGCAGGTCGTCCAACACGAGCAGCAGCGGCTGCCGGGCGGCGAGCGTGCGCAGGAAGGCGGAGACCGACTCGAACAGCCGGAAGCGGGCCTGGTCAGGTTCGAGCGCGGGCAGAGCGGGCAGATCGGGCGGAGCGCCGAGCTGTTCGCGCAGTTCGGGCAAGAGCACCGCCAGATCGGCCGCGCCCTGGCGCAGCGCCTCACGCAGAGCAGCGGCATCGCCGGAGCGGACCAGGGTGCGCAATGCCTCGACCCACGGCCAGAAGGCGGGCGCGCCCGCGCCTTCCCAGCAGCGCCCCCAGAGCACGCGCATGCCGTGTTCGAGCGCCCGGCCAGACAGCTCTTCGGCCGTGCGCGTCTTGCCGATGCCCGGTTCGCCGCCCACCAGCACGATGGCGCCCTGACCCGCTGCCGCTGCATCGAGGTATGCCCCAAGTGCGGCCAGCTCACGTTCGCGGCCGACAAACGGTGTGCGCCCGCCGAATCGCTCCACGCTGGCTGCTGCCTCCTGCCACGGCCGTCGGCCGCCCTGGAATGCCATGAGTATACCGAGCGCCGCGCCAACGGCCGCGCAACGCCCCGTATACTCGAAGCGCAGAGCGTACGCGGCCGGCGGCGCGCACGCGGGAGCAAGACGATGCCGATCAGCTTCGAAACCTACGCGCGTGTGGCGCTGGAGGATACGGATGAGCAGTGGGAGCTGGTCTGCGGCCAGTTGCGGCAGAAGCCGCCGATGACGATCGAGCACGACGGATCGGGATGGCGGCTGACCACGCAGCTCGTGCGGCAGCTTGACGACCGGCGATTTCTGGTGAGCCAGGCCGCACGCGTCCGAATTTCCGCGTCCAACTTCTTCATCCCCGACCTCTGCGTGATTCCCATAACGCTTGAGCGCCGGATCCGGCGCGAGCGGCCGCGCGAGCTTGCCGTGCTGGACGAACCGCTGCCGCTGGTCGTCGAGGTCTGGTCGCCATCGACCGGCGACTACGACATGGAAACGAAAATCCCCGGCTACCGCGAGTGCGGCGATGCCGAAATCTGGCGTCTCTACCCATACGACCGCACGCTGACCGCCTGGCGCCGCCAGCCGGACGGCAGCTACGCGGAGACGCAGTACACGGGCGAGGTGATCGTCGAGCCGGCGTCGCTGCCCGGCGTGCGCATCGATCTGGCCGCGGTGTTCGCGTAGGGCGGAGGGCGCCGTGCTCGATGCCGCGTTGCGCGTGCCGCCGAAGGCCCGCCTGGCTGGGCCTCTTCGCCCTGCGCCCTTTGCCCTCCGCCCGATATGCTAGAGTGTGCGCTCAACCGGCGCCCGCGCCGCGTGACGCCCGCCCGCAGGAGGCTCCGCCATGACCACCGCAGCGCTGCCCCGCTCGATCGAGGCGCTGACGTCCGCATTCCTCACCGATGCCCTGCGCGAGGGCGGCGTGCTGCCCCGCGGCAGCGTCGCGGCCGTTTCCAGCGAGCCCGTGGGGCAAGGCGTGGGGCTGCTCTGCCAGCTCGCGCGGCTGTTCCTGACCTATGACGGCGCCCCGGCCGGCGCGCCCGCCACGCTGATCGCCAAGATCCCCTCCGGCGACGAGCAGACCAAAGGTCTGGCGAATGCCTTCGGCTTCTATGCCAAAGAGGTGCGCTTCTACCGCGAGCTGGCCGCGCGCGTTTCGCTGCCGTCGCCCGCCTGCTACTACAGCGCCCTCGAAGAAGCAACGGGCGATTTCGTGCTGCTGCTGGAAGACCTGGCGAGCGCCCGCATCGGCGATCAGCTCAGCGGCTGCACGGTCGAGCAGGCGGCGCTGCTGCTGCGCGAGCTGGCGAAACTGCACGCCGCCTGGTGGAACAGCCCGCAACTGAACGCGCTGGACTGGGTGCCCAATTCGGGCTCGCCCATCAACAAGGCCGGCCTCACGCTCTATCCCATGGCCTGGCCGAACTTCGTCGAGCGTTTCGGCAAGGAGACGCCGCCCGAGCTGCTGCGCATCGGCGAGCGGCTGGGTGAGAACGTGAACGCGATCCTTGACCGCTTCTGCGCCGGCCCGAAGACGCTCTGCCACGGCGACTACCGCGCCGACAACTTCTTCTTCGCCGCGGAAGCGGGGCAGCCGCCGCTGCGCGTGATCGACTGGCAGATCGGGTTACGCGCGGTGGGTGCCTTCGACGTTGGCTACTTCCTGACGCAGAGCATGGACGTGCCGCTGCGCCGGGCGCACGAGCTGGAGCTGCTCGGGCTGTATTACCGAACGCTGCGCGAAGGCGGCGTGCAGGACTACCGCTTCGGCGACCTGATCACGGATTACCGCTGGACCGCGCTCTTCTGCTTCGCCTATCCGGTGATGGGCGGCGGCCTGGCCGACCTCACCAATGACCGCGGCGTGGCGCTGGCCCGCGCGATGATGCAGCGCAGCGCCGCCGCCATCCTCGACTGGCAGGCCGGCGAGCTGCTTGACGAGGTATGAGGGCAGAGGGCGGAGGGAATCACGTCTACGCCCTACGTCCTCCGCCCTTTGCCCTCGCCGAGGTAGCTCTCGATCACGTCGGCGGCGCGGGCATCGCCGGGATCATTGCGCTCGCGCAGCTTCGCGATCACGTTGCGCCTCATCTCGGCCGGGCCGAAGGGGCCGGTCTTGAACTTCACCTCGCGGGCGAGAATCTTCAGCCGCACCACACCCAGCCGGCGCAGGCGCGGACCGTAGAAATCGCCGTCGGCGATCGGCGTGTAGTTGGCGCCCGGCTCATACGTTGCCACCAGTCCGGCCAGCGTCTGCGCCACCTCGGCGGGATCGGTGCAAGTCTCGGCTTCGCAGAAGTACTGCACGGCGCGGAAGTTGAGCGTGGCGCGGCCGCCGTCGGCCGGGTCCACCCAGTCGTGGCGCGAGAAGGCGAGGAAGTCGGAGACGAGAAACGTGGCCAGTGGCCGGGCTTGCAGCGCTTGGAAGACCGCGTCCTCTTGTACGGCGTGCAGATCGATCGTGTCGCCGCGCTTGACGAACGGCAGGAAGCTGACCTGCGGAAAGCCGTCCGCCGGCGTGGCGATGAGCTGCCCGTGGCGCTGCCCGGCGACGAACGCCTCGATCGTGGCCTCGTCTTCCACCAGATAGCGGTCGGAGCGATACATCGCGGCCCTCCCTGCTGAGCGTGAAGCCAGCGTAGCAGGATGAATGGCCCGCTCGCAGTGCCAATTATGCTGCCATTGGTTGGGCCAATGGTCGGTGAATGTCGAACAGGTTTTGAGGCCGCGGAGCCGACGACGCCGGCCGATGGCGAGCGGCGGGCGATGAACAGCGACGTGCAAACGGATTCACTGCTCGCCATCGGCCTCCTTCCGCCCTCACTTCATCGCGTAGGCGTTGAGCGGCGAGCCGACGGCGCCGGTGAAGGGCAGCGGCGGCGCCACGAACAGGAACTCGTAGACGCCGTCCTGAGCGCAGTCGGCGGCCAGCGCCTCGAAGTCGAAGATCTCGCCCACCAGCAGGCCCATGCTGGCGATCAGGATCAGGTGCAGCGGCTGGAAGCAGTCGGGCGTCTCGTTCGGGCGCACCTCCATGCCCCACGTATCCGTGGCGATGCAGGCGATCTCCGTGTCATGCAAGAACTGCGCCGTCTCCAGGCAGAGTCCAGGCGCATCGCCGCCGGCGTAGCTGCCCCAGCCGCCCTGCGCCCGGCACTGCGCGATCTGGCCCGTGCGCACCAGCAGCGCATCGCCGCTGCCGAGCGTGACGCCCGCGTGGTGCGCGCAGCCGAGCAGATCCGCGCTGCTGACCGGCGTGCCCGGCTCCAGCCAATCCACGCCTTTGAAGCGCGGCAGATCGAGCAGCACGCCGCGCGTGGCGACTTTGCCGGCCAGCTTCTCGATGCCGTTCACGGTCGCGCCGCCGGAATGAACCAGCGCCATGTCGCGGCCGTTGTAGGTCTTGCCCTCGACGAAGATGTGCGCGAGGCCGTCCCACTGCGTGCCGCACTGCAGCGGCATGGTGATCACGTCGTCGGCGTAGCGCAGACCGGGGATCTGATCCTGGGCGCCGGCCGCGGCGTCGGCGCCGCTGGCGAGCATCAGGTGGATGGGGTTGAAGCGCCGGCCGCCGCGCTGCGGGCCGTCGGCGTCGTAGGGCAGGGCGCAGGCGATGATTTTGCCTTGCTTGACCAGTGCGGCGGCATCTGTGATTTTCTGCGGCGTGATGAAGTTCAGCGTGCCGATCTCGTCATCGGCGCCCCAGCGGCCCCAGTTGCGCAGCCGCCGGCCCTCTTCCAGCACAGTTCGCAGCGTCCATGTCTTCGTCGTCACGATACGCCTCCTGCCCGTAGTGGTCGGACGGTGCACATGGTAGGCACGTACGCATCTGGCCGCAAGGCGGCGTGGATCAACTCAAACTCACGTCCTCTCGGCCCGATACTCGCGCTGATCGGCGCCACGATCGCTGCTTGAAAGCAAGCATAGTAGCAACGATTCGCGCAGGCGTTGCAGCGTCCATCCTCTAGCTCTGCAGCCGCGCTGGGGAGGTTCTCCTCTGCCTTCGCGGCGAAGGCCGCGGCGCGGCCGCGATAGAGTGGATTGACGGCCGGGCTGCCGGCCTGCCTATCCGCTCGCCTCTTGTAGTTGCTGGAGATGGCTGCGCCAGTGGCGGGCGATCATCTCCAGCCGCTGGCCGGCGCTCAGCTCACGGCCGTCGGTGAAGCGGAAAACGACCGCATCGAGATCCGGCGCCGCGTGCGCGACGCGCGGCAGCCGTGACGTGGCCTGCCGCAGCTGGGCCGCGATCTCCGCCGCGCTCTCGCGGCACGGGTCCGCAGCGCCGCGTCGTTGATCTCGTCGGCCGTGCCGGAGATCAGCCAGGGCAGGCCGCTGTGCGCCGCCGAGGCGATGCCCCAGGCCGTCGCATCGTGCCAGTAGGGAAAGTGCGCCAGCACGTCCCAGGCGCCCCAACGCTCGACTCGCGCCGTCGATTGCCGTCCCGGTCCCTCGAACTAGGCGAGCGTCTCCTGCACGGTAGTTTCGAGCGCAGCGATGAGTGCTTCTCTGGTCTGGTTGTTCGTCATTGCGTCCTCCTGCGCGTACGGAAGTATAGCGCCCGCCGCACCTATCCCTGACGGCTGCGCCGTCTGTCCCTTTCCTACAAGGAAAGGGTTAGTTCGGGGAGATCGGTAGTACTCAGAAAGCCCTTCCCCTGTGGGGAAGGGACAGACTTCGCTTGCGAAGTCAGGGATAGGCGCCGCATGACCGGCGGGCGGAAACGGGAGTACCATAGGCCACCAGAGCGCCGACCGCGCCGCTTCAACGGACATTCTTCGAGGAGGCGATCATGACCGCCGCACCGTACGTTGCGCACGCGCGCCGCAGCATCTGGATGAACGGGCTGGAGTCGGACGAGCCCTCGCCCGCGCAGCGCGCCGAACAGCAGCGGCGCCTCTCCGAACGGCTCGGCACGAACGTCGAGCTGCCGCCGATCCCGCCGCTCAGCGCGCTGCAGCTACGGGCGCCGCGGATTACGCCGCCCGATGCGCTGGCGCCGTTCTGCTTCACCGATACCTACGAACGGGCGCTGCACAGCAAGGGCGATCGCCTCGAAGAGATCCGCGGCGTGTTCAAGAACCCGCCCGACATCGTCGCCCACCCGCGCGACGAGCAGGAACTTGAGGCCGTGCTCGACTGGTGCTCTGCGCAGAGCTACGTGGCGATTCCCTACGGCGGTGGCTCGTCGGTGGTCGACGGCGTGACGCCCCCGGAGGGCTGCGACGCCGTCGTGACGATCGACATGGACCAGTTCGACCGCGTGTTGGAGATCGACGCGGCCTCGCGCGCGGCGCGCATTCAGGCCGGCGTCTACGGCCCAGCGCTCGAAGGCCAGTTGCGCCCGCACGGCTTCACACTGCGCCACTTTCCCCAGAGCTTCACCATGTCCACGCTCGGCGGCTGGATCGCCACACGCTCCGGCGGCCACTACGCCACGAATCAGACGCACATCGATGAGTTCGTCGAGTCGGCGCGCATGCTGACTCCGGCCGGCTGGTGGGAGGCGCGGCGGTTGCCCGGCGGCGGCGCGGGACCGGACCCCAACCGCCTCGTCTGCGGCAGCGAGGGCATTCTGGGCATCATCAGCGAGGCCTGGATGCGCATTCAGGCGCGGCCGCGCTTCCGCGCCACGGCGGGTGTTACGTTTGCGAGCTGGGAAGCCAGCTACGAGGCGGCGCGACGCATCGTGCAGACCAAGCTCTGGCCGGCGAACCTGCGCGTGCTTGACCCGAAGCTGGCGCAGGACGCGGCCGGGATGGACGGGCAGCACGCGCTCTTGATCATCGGCTTCGAGTCGGCCGAGGTGCCGCAGGACTGGCCGATTCGCCAGGCTGTGGCGATCGCGCGCGATGCCGGCGGCCAAATCGAGGACGACGTGCTGATCTCCGGCTCAGGCCAGCCGACCGGCCGTGGCGGCGCGGTGGGCGCCTGGCGCGACGCGTTCATTCCGGGCAGCGGCGCCGAGATCATGCCGGCGGGCATCGGGCTGGTCAGCGGCACGTTTGAGACCGCGATCACCTGGGACCGCTGGCCCGCCTTCGACGCAGCCGTGCGCGAGGCGGCACAGCGGGCGCTGAACGAGATCTGCGGCGGCGGCGCGCTCAACTGCCGCTTCACGCACGTCTACACCGACGGCCCGGCGCCCTACTACACGTTTGCCGGCCTCTACCGCCCCGGCCTGACGCACAGGGACTGGCTGGCGCTGAAGGCGGCCGCCTCGGACGCGATCATCAAGGCGGGCGGCACGATCACGCACCACCACGCCGTGGGCCGCCAGCACCGCCCCTGGTACGACCAGGAGCGCCCCGACCCGTTCGCCATTGCATTGCGCGCGGCGAAGAAGGCGCTAGACCCGAACGGCGTGCTCAACCCGGGCGTGCTGATCGATCCGTGACCGTCGGCCCTCACCCCCGACCCCTCTCCCAATCCTGGGAGAGGGGCGACCGTGCGGAGTACGACTCGGGCGGCGTCGGGTTAACCGTGTGCTGGTCGGAACGCCCAATGCCCGATCGTCTCCTTCTCCCAGGATTGGGAGAAGGAGACAGGAGAGGTTTGAGGGCCGAAAGCCTACGCGCCCGTCTGGACCGGGGCACTGAGCATCGAGCGGCCCTGCCGCGCCGAGTTCACGACGAACCACAGCACGCCGAGCACGACCCACACGCCGACGATCAGCAGCGCCTTTTGCCCGTCATCCGCGGTGCTGCCGCCGGAGGAGAAGGCGATGTAGAAGACGGCGAGCATCATGAAGATGTTCAGGAACGCTCCGGCAAACGGTACGACCTTGTGCCGCAGGAAGTCGCGGTCGCCATGACTCCAGAATGCCACCAGTGTCACCAGGCAGGTGAAGCCGTAGAGGATGAACGTGCCCACGTTTGAGGCGAGCGTGATCTGCACGAGGTTGTCCGCGCTGCGCACACCGTACGCGCCGAACAGAGCCGACACCACCACCATCGACACCACACCCCAGTGCGGCGTGGCGTACCTGCCGTGCAGGAAGCCGAGCAGGCCTGGCATCTCCTTGTCGCGGCCCATCACATAGGTGATGCGCACGCCGGTGTTCATGGCGGAGAGAATGCTCCCCACCAGCGCCAGCACGACCGTGACTGCCACGATCGTCGCGAGGGCAACACCGAGATTGCTGAACCAGTGGTCGCCCATGTACTTCACAAAGTCGCCCAGCGGCGAGCCGGACTGTGCCGCGGCCGCATAACCGGCGACCACGGCGCCCTTCGCCGCCCCCGCCGAGGTATCCGGCGCCGAAATCTGCTTGCCGATAAAGTAGTTCGCGGCGAAGTACTCGAACAGGTAGGCGAAAACGCCCTGGATCGTCAGTGAGAGCAGGATCGCCTGGCGGATGTGGCGCTTCGGGTTCTTCGCCTCGGCGCCCAGTGCGGTCACGGACTCGAAGCCGACTAAGAGCAAGATCGCGATCGTGCCCTGATAAACGACATTGGTGAAATGGTGCGGCGTGAGCACGTCGATCACGCTGCTATGCTCGTATTGAATGCTGCCATGCGCGGCGCGGAAAACGATCGCCAGCACCGATACAGCGAGCAGTGTGACGAGCTGGATCACGTTGATCGCCAGCGCCGTCATCGTCGAGCCGTTGATGCCGCGGAAGGCGATGAAGCCGATCAGTGCGGCGGAAACCACTGCGATCAACATCTGGATGTTGATATCAACAGCCGTCGAACTGTAGAGGCCCACGACGTAGACGATCAGCGTGGCGATGAAGGCGACGAGAATGCCGGGGTAAACCCAGTAGTAGAGGTGCGAGATCCAGCCAGCCGTCATCTTGGCCGCGCGTGCCCACCGCTGATGGTGCGCCTTCTCCTTGTCCAGGAAGGCAGCCTCGGCGAAGTAGTATGACGAGCCGGCGCCGGCCCGCGGGTAAAGGTTCGCCAGTTCGGAGTAGCAGAGCGCGGTGAGAAACGCGATCGCGATCGAGGCGATCAGCGCAAACCACATATCGGAGGCCGTGCTGCTCGATCCGTTCGCCAGCGTCGCCTGCGCCTGGAACGTGGTCCAGAGGAAGGCGCCGGGCGCGATCAGCGCCATCGCGTTCACGGTCAGGCCGGTCAGACCGAGGGTTGGTCGCGGTCCCTCTTCGGACGCCGCCGGGGGATTTGCCGCCATATGCTCCTCCTTCTACTCGCTACTCGGGCTAATCGTGAACAGGGAACAGACGGCCTAATGCCGCCCGCCCGCGGTGCGCAGCCGCCGCCGCCTCGCCACGCCGCTGCCGGTTCGCGCCGGTGGCGCGAAGCTGATCGGCGCGGCCGCTGTACGTTGCGGCGTCGGGCGGGTGCCGAGCCGCGCGGCCAGCCAGAACGCGGCCAGACTGCCGGCAATACCCAGTGCCGTGGCGATGCCGCCAAGCGCGCCGTAGCCGCTGGAGACGCGCCAGAGTACGACCGCGTAGATGCTGAGCGCGGCGGCGGGCAAATGCTTCCACGCCGTGCGTGGGGGGCCAGAGAGGTAATAAAACGCGAGCAGCGGCATCGCCGCCGCCCAGAGCAGCGGGTAGACGGCGGTTTTAATGTGAAGCAGGGCAAATGACCAGGAGATGCCCAGCGCCATCGTCGCACCGATCAGCGCTGCGCTGCGCAGTTTCACCAATGTTGTCTGTTGAATCCGCATCGTTTCTCCGTTGCTGCGATGCAACACACCGCGAAAATGAAGCGCAGCCTACGCCGCAGCTTCACGGACGCACCGATCGCTGCTCATCATCACTGGCTACAGTGACCCCATCTTCACGGTCAGCAGTTTCACCAGTGTGTCCCCAATGTGAAATCTATGTTTCTGCACGGTGGAAGCACCCGTGCTGATTCGCTTCCACCATAACGATCTTCTGGCTGAGCCTTACCGCAACTCCGTGCATTTCCAGCGGATTTCGCGATCGTTGCTCGAGTGTTTCGGATTGCCGGTGTTCTGCCTGGTGCGCCGGTGGAGACCGGAGCGGTGGAGACGCGCTGGGGCACCTACCCCCGCTTTCGCTTCAGCGAAAGCTGTTGTTGGAAGTCTCCGACGGTTGCGCTGCGGTCATCGGAAGTCTCCGACGGTTGCGCTGCGCTCTGGCCCGACACGGGAAGGGTTGGTTCCAGGACACACTATCGGGTTGGAGGTCAGACCGCCGCATATCCCACAGGGGCACCACAACCCCGCCGCCGTCGCACTGAGTATGGAGCGCTCCAGAAGTCCCTTTCCCGCCTCGGGAAGGGACAGACGCCGCTTGCGGCGTCAGGGTTAGGTGCCCGCTACGCCGGCCAGGCTTGGATCGACCGGCGCGGGTATGCGAACAGCGCCACAGGGAGAATCTACTATCGTGGCGCGAGCCATACTGCGGCAAACCCGGTCAACCTACTGCGCGGAGGCGGCAGCGACCGTATGCGCGCTAAAGATCCACCGCGCCGGAACGATACTTGAGGCGAGATGTTGCGGTACTCTTGCAGCGCGGACCGCGGCGCGGTCGGCTTGCGCAAACGCCCGGTTACGATGTGGTTATGTGATAATGAGGCCCGACGCCCATGACGACAACGGCCAGCGAAGCAGATGCGACGGAGGAGTTCTTGGCCTCCGAGCCCCCGCAGCAAGAGCCCTTTGTGCCGGCGATGCACC
Source organism: uncultured Chloroflexota bacterium (assembly GCA_937879875.1). Taxonomy (GTDB): domain Bacteria; phylum Chloroflexota; class Dehalococcoidia; order CAUJGQ01; family CAUJGQ01; genus CALFMN01. Next base: position 47,778 of record CALFMN010000154.1, read on the forward strand.
AGGCCGTACGGCTCCTTGCACTGCACGAGCTGGCGCTGGACGCAGCGTTGGTGCACTCCACACCAGAACTCGGCGAACGCATCGTCGACGCGGCGCTGCGCATCAGCGAGGCTGAAAGCGCATCGGTCTATTTATGGGAACCGGTCGAAGGGCTGTTGCGCGCCGTGGCCCATGGCGGCGACGCCACGCCGCTCCCACCGGAAAGTGTGCAGCCCGGACAGGGCATTACCGGCACCGTCTGGCAGCTCGGCGCGCCGCTGATGGTGGATGTTTTCGATGGCGATGACGCCGTGGGTCGCACGGGCCTGCGCGCCACACTCGCCGCGCCACTCGAGGCCGGCACGCAAAAGCTCGGCGTCGTGATCGTGCGCCGCTACGCACCGGGCGCCGCTTTCTCCGCCGAAGATACCCGCATGCTCAGCCTGCTCGCCGCGCAGGCCGGGCATCTGCTCTCGCGCCGTGCGGCAGAGGAGCAGGTGCGCGCCAGCGAAGCGCGCTTCCGCGCCCTGGTGGACTACAGTTCCGACATCATCCTCGTGCTCGACCCGATCGGCACGATCACCTTCTTGAGCCCCGCCGCCGAGCGCAGCATCGGCCGGCCCGCGGAGCGCCTGCTCGGCAGCAGCGTCTTCGAGACGATCCACCGCGAGGACGCGGAGCGCCTGCACAGCGCCCTGGACGAGGTTTCGGCAACCGTCGGGCACCAGCGTACGGTCGAGTATCGCCAGCAGACCGGCGACGGCGCCTGGGTGTATATCGAGGCGATCCTGCGCAACTCGCTGGACGACGCCAACGTGGACGGCATCATCGTCACCGCGCGCGATATCACCACCCGCAAGCAGGTTGAGGAACTGTTGCAGCACCAGGTGCTGCATGACGCGCTCACCGGCCTGCCGAATCGCACGCTGCTGCAGGATCGCTTGCAGCACGCCATCCGCCTGGCCTACCGGCAGCGCTCGCCGCTGGCCCTGCTCTTCCTTGATCTCGACCAGTTCAAGGAAGTCAACGACCGCTTCGGCCATCACGCCGGCGACCAGCTCTTGCAGCAGGCCGCGCCGCGCCTGCAAAGCGCCCTGCGCGACTCGGATACGCTGGCGCGGCTGGGCGGCGACGAATTCGCCGTCGTGCTGCCGGGGGCGCGCAGCGCTGATGCCGAAGTTGTAGCGCAAAAAATCGTGCGCGCCTTCGAGCAGCCGTTCGTGATCGACGGCCGCCACATCACGATGCACGTGAGCACGGGCATCGCGCTGTTCCCCGACCACGGCGCCGATGCGGAGACGCTGGTGCGTCACGCCGATCTGGCGATGTACGCCGCCAAGCGCAGCGGCAGCGACACCGCTCGCTACGGCGAGCCCGAAGAACTGGAAGACCCGAACCGGCTGGCGCTGCTTTCCGAGTTGCGCCGCGCTCTGGCCCAGCGCTGGCTGCTGCTGCACTATCAGCCCGTCGTGGAGATGCCCTCCGGCCGCATCATCCGGGCGGAGGCGCTGGCGCGCTGGCAGCACCCGGAGCGCGGCCTGCTGATGCCCGACCAGTTCATTCCCCTCGCCGAGCAGGCGGGGCTGATCGCGCCACTGACCCGCTGGGTGTTGGCTACGGCGCTGCGCCAGTGCCGCGCCTGGCGGCTGGAGGGGCTGGAACTGGGCGTCACCGTCAACCTGTCGCCCCGGCTCGGCTACAACTCGCTGCTCTCCGACACGCTCACGACGCTGCTCTCGCACCTGGAAGTCGATCCGGGCTGGCTGACGTTCGGCATCACCGACGGTGGTGTAGCGGAAGACCTGCGCCGCGCCGTGGCGATGCTGGAGCAGCTCGATGCGGCGGGCGTGCGCCTCTCCGTCGAGGGCTTCGGCTCCAGCCAGTTCACGCAGCCGCACCTGGCGCAGCTCGGCGTGGACGAGATCAAGATCGACCGGGCTCTCGTCGGACGCATGGTCTTCGACCACTCCGCGCTCGCCGTCGTGCGTTCCGTGATCGAGCTGGTGCACGGCGCCGGGCTGGTCGTGGTGGCCGAAGGCGTGGAGAATCAGGAGACCTGGGACGCGCTGCTGGCACTGGGCTGCGACGCGGCGCAGGGCTTCTTCGTCGGCCGGCCGATGCCCGCCGGCATGCTGGCGGCGCGCGTCCACGAGCAGTTGCGGGCGCGGCCCTCATAGCCCTCTTCGCCGGCTCTCCCATCCGCGCGAGAAGCCGGAAGCGGCACGGCGGGCCGGCTTAGCGTCGGTCCTTCAGCAGTTGCAGCCCAGTCGCCAGCGCCCCGAACGCGACGACGAAGCCGATCAAAATCACCCAGCGGCTGATCGCCGCGCCGTCGATGGCGGCGGTCTGCGGGAACTGCTCCGGGATAATCGCCAGCTTCACCACGCCCAGCACGCGCCCCAGCGCCTCATATGTCCAGCGCGTCGTCACCAGCGCGGCCAGCGGCTGCGCCGGGCCAAGATCCTTCACCGGCTGCAGGAGGCCGCTGAAGAGGATCTGCGGCAGCATGATCAGCGGCGCGGCGAACACGGCGCGGTCGGGATTCGAAACCCCGGCCGAAACCGCGAGGGCGAGCGCGACCGACGCCGCCCCGCCCAGGGCCAGCGACAACCAGGCGCCGGTCAGCCCGCTTGCCCCGCCCGGAAAATGAATGCGCAGCGCCGTGATGCCGATCAGCAGCGTCGACTGTACGACGATCAGCGCGAACAATACCGCGAACTTCGAAGCGACGTACGGAAAGACGCGCAGATTGACTACGCGCTCGCGCCGGTAGATGGCGTCCTCCTTCGAGATCTCGCGGATCGCGTTGAGCGTGCCGAGCCAGACGATCATCGCGGCCAAAATCAGTGCGAGCTGTGTGGCTTTGCCGGCGTTCGTATTGCCGTTACCGCTTGCCAGATCGCAGTCGCCGCTGAGGCCGAGCGCGGCGATGCGTGTCGGGCTGCAGTCCGGCCCGGTCACGGCGAGCAGCGTCGCATGTGAATCGACACCGCTGATCGCGCCGGTCCTCGGATCAGGCGTCACGGGCCGCAGGACGCCATTGTCCTTGGCGAACACGAGCACGCCGCTCGGACGTGTGAAGACCGCGGGCTTGAACAGCAACCAGAGGAAGAGCGCGAAGATCGGCGCCTGCAGGAGCAGGATCAGCAGGTTCTTGCGATCGTTCAGCACGATATTGGCGTAGCGCCGCGTCAGGATCTGGAGCTGGCGCCAGGCCACGGGCTGCGGCCGGTGCTTGCCCGGACCGGCCGTTTCGCGGCGCGGCTGCTGCGGCGCCAGGGCGGCGGCGGCGCCCTGCGGATGCTCCAGCCGCGCCTGGATCTCGTACTGATAGAAGGGCGACGCCTGGAACGACTGTTCCCACTCCTCCGGCGATCGCGTGTTCTCGATCAGGTCGTAGATATCCTCGAACTCGGCCACTCCGAAGTAATCGAGCGCGGCCCGCGGCGGACCGAAGTAGGCGATGCGGCCGCCACGCGCCAGAAAGAGCGCCTTGTCGCAGAGCGAGACGTTGCGCGTGGCGTGGGTGATCAAGAGCACCGTGCGGCCCTGGTCGGCGAGCTGGCGCAGCAGCGCCATCATGCGCGTTTCCGTGCCCGGATCCAGGCCCGAGGTCGGCTCGTCCAGGAAGAAGAGCGGCGGGCTGGTCAGCAGCTCCACGCCGATGCTGACGCGTTTGCGCTGGCCGCCGCTCAGGCTGGCCACGATCGTCTGGCGCTGGCGCTGCAAGCCCAGCTCCTCGATCACCTCGTCCAGACGGGCGGCGCGCTCGGCGGGCGTCACGTCTTCCGGCATGCGCAGCTGCGCGGCGTAGTCCAGCGCTCGCTCGACGCTCAACTCCTTGTGGATGATGTCGTCCTGCGGCACATAGCCGATCTGTGCGCGCAACGAGTCGAAATGGTCGTAGAGCGAGAAGCCGTTCAGCAAGACCTGCCCGCTGGTCGCGGGCCGCAGGCCGCTGAGCGCGCCCAGCAGTGTCGACTTGCCCGCGCCCGAGACGCCGACCACGGCCACGAACTCGTGCGGCTGGACGACGAGCGTGATGTCCTGCAGGATCGCCGTGCCCTTGCCGACGAGCTTGCGCAGGTTGAGCGCCTCCAGCAGGATGCCCGTCGTCTCGTCGAAGTGCTCGATCTCACCCTGGCGCACCGTCAGGCGGTACGGCCCGATGCGAATCACGTCGCCTTCGCGCAACTGGCGCTCGGCGATCGCCTCGCCGTTGACGTAGGTGCGGTTGGTGCTCTTGAGGTCGCTGATCACCCAGGGCGCATCGGCGGCGGCGCGGACGACGACGGCGTGCTCGCGCGACACCTGCGGCGACGGCAGCACGAGGTCGTTGCTGGCAACGCGGCCGACGGTAATCCGCGCCGCGCCGGGCTCGTGCGGTACCACGCGCGGCCGTGTATCGCTGCCGGGCGGAAGCGGTCCCGGTGCGAGCGGCGGCGCGCTGCCCCCGCGAGCCGGCTCGATCGCGGCAGTAGTGCCGAGCATGCTGGCAGAAGCGGGCGCCGGCTGCGGCTCGGCGCCGCTCTCTCGACGAAGTGCCTGGGTCACCGCGTCCGGATCGGTCGTGCCGCCCGGCGCCGCGACGAGCGTCTGCGGATCATCGGCGCGCAGGGCGAAGGTGATGGTCACAGCGCCGGAGAGCTGGAACGTTTCACCGTCGTTGAGCAGCGCTTCTTCGACCGGCTGGCCGTTGATCGAGGTGCCGTTGCGGCTGTGCAGATCGACGACCTCCCAGCGCTCGCCCCGCCGGCGCACCACCGCGTGATGCACCGAGACGGTCGGCAGATCGATGGGAATGTCGTTAGTGTTGCCGCGGCCGATCGTCACCTCATCGCGCTGCATGCGCACGCTGAAGCGACGGTTGGGCGTGTGGACGTAGAGCACGGGCCGGAAGTCGGTGTTCGTCGCGGTTGCCGGGCGTGCGGCCATGGCCGGCGCCTTCAGCGTGAGCTGAAACGAGCCGATGCCGATACGATCGCTGGGGCCGACCTCGGCCGTTTCGCTGCGCAGCACGCGTCCGTTCAGCGTCGTGCCGTTGGCGCCGCCCAAGTCTTCGACGAAGATCGACGCGGCCCGGCGCACGATGCGGGCGTGATGGCGCGAGACGCTCGCATCGGCCAGCACCAAATCGTTGTCGGTGGAGCGGCCGACGGTGATGTCGTCCTTGTCGGACGCCTCCTGGCGGGCGTCTCCGTCGCGTTCGATCAGCAGTTCGAGCATGGTCCGTCCATGATAGTCGTCACGATTCTGAAGGTCATCTGGCAACGTCGGCGGCGCAGGGCACCTAACCCCGCCGCGCCTGAAGGCACGTCTCCCTTCCCGACACGGGAAGGGTTGGTCCGAGGATGGGTGAGAGCCCGCCGCGCGTCCCACAAGGACACCCCGGCTCCGCCGCCGTCCGCCGTCGGCGGGAACGCTCCAAAAGTCCCTTCCAGTTTCGGGAAGGGACAGACCTGGCTTCAGCCAGGGCAGGGTTAGGTGCCCCGCCCAGCGGCCAGCGTTCGCCCCATTGCCGCGATCGACGGTCAGCCCTCATCGCCGGTCCTTCAGCCGCTGGAGGCCGACGGCCAGCGCACCGAACGCGGCGACGAAACAGAGCAGGATCAGCAGGCGCGTGATCGCCGTGCCGTCGGCGGCGTCCCGAAACTGAAACTTGCTGCGCAGCGTGGTGGCCGTCGAGACGACATTCGAGATCCGTGCGAGCGCCTCGAACGTCCAGCGGCTGGCGATCAGCGCCGCCAGCGGCTTCGCGACGCCGAGCTGACTCACCGGCACGAAGATCCCGGCGAAGAAGACCTGCGGCAGCATGATCAGCGGCGCCGCAAACACCGCGCGGTCGGGGTTCGAAACGGCCGCCGAGACAGCCAGCGCCAGCGCCACGGCGGCGGAGCCGCCGAGCACCAGGCAGAGCCACATGCCGACATCAGCGCCGCCGCCGGGCATATCGACCTTGATGGCGACAACGCTGAAGAGCAAGGTCGCCTGCACGACCACCAGCGCCAGCAACACGGCGAACTTGGACGCGATGTAGGGAAAGACGCGCAGGTTGACCAACCGCTCGCGCCGGTAGATCGCGTCTTCCTTCGAAATCTCGCGCACGGCGTTCAACGTGCCCAGCCAAACCGCGGTAGCCGCAAGGATGAATGCGAGCTGAATCGCCTTATTCGCCTTCCAGTTGCCGTCGCCGCTATCGACGGCGCATGTACTCGACGGCGTGGGATTGCGAGGATCGCAGTTGCCGGTGAACGCCGCGGGCTGCGCGCCGAGCCGACCGACGGTGTAGCCCGGAGGCCGCTGAAAGAGGTTGGCCTGCGGAAACAGCGCCCAGAGCAGGACGGCGATAATCGGCGCCTGCAGCAGCAGGATGGCCAGATTCTTGCGGTCGCGCAACACGATCTCGCCGTAGCGCCGCGTGAGGATCGAGAACTGGCGCCAGGCCTCGTTGCGCGTGCCGTGCTGGCCCGGCCCGGCCGTGACCGGCCGCGACTGCACCGGCGTGGCGGCGGCGGCGCCCGGCGTGTTGACGATGCGGCTGCCGATCTCCGACTGGTACAGCGGCGAGGCGTGGAAGCGCTGCTCCCACTCCTCGGGCGAGCGCGTGTTCTCGATCAGGTCGTAGATCTCGTCGAAGCGGCCGACGCCGAAGTATTGCAGCGCCATGTCCGGTGCGCCGAAGAAGGCGAGCCGCCCGCCGCGTGCCAGGAAGACCACGCGGTCGCACTGCGCGATGTTCACCGTGGCGTGCGTAATCAGCAGGATCGTGCGGCCCTGGTCGGCGAGCTGGCGCAAGAGCGCCATCATGCGCGTCTCGGTCGCCGGATCGAGGCCGGACGTTGGCTCGTCCAGGAAGAAGAGCGGCGGCTTGGTCAGCAGCTCCACGCCGATGCTGACGCGCTTGCGCTGGCCGCCGCTCAGGCTCGCTACGACCGTGCTCTTCTGCGCCTCCAGCCCCAGCTCGCCGATCACCTCGGACACCCGCGCGTTGCGTTCAGCCGGGCTGGTGTCCGCCGGCATGCGCAGCTCTGCGGCGTAGTTCAGCGCCCGCTGCACGCTCAGCTCCTTGTGGATGATATCGTCCTGCGGCACGTAGCCGATCTGCTGACGCAGCGCGTCGAAGTGCTCGTACAGCGAGAAGCCGTTCAGCAGCACCTGGCCCTTTGTCGCCGGGCGCAGGCCGCTGAGCGCGCCCAGCAGTGTCGACTTGCCCGCGCCCGACACGCCGACGATGCCGACGAACTCATGCGGCTGCACCACCAGCGTGATCGGTTGCAGGATCGTCTTGCCTTTGCCGACCTGTTTGGTCAGGCCGAAGGCTTCCAGCAACATGCCGGCGGTCTCGTCGAAGTGCTCGATCTCGCCGTGCCGCACCGTCAGCCGAAAGGGGCCGATGCGTACGACGTCGCCTTCGGCGAGTTGCCGCTGTGCGACGGCGTCGCCGTTGACATACGTGCGGTTCATGCTGCCCAGGTCCGTAATCGACCAGGGCGCGCCCTCCGCCGGCCGCTCAAGCACCGCATGCTGCCGTGAGATCTGCGGCGAATCAAGCACCAGCTGATTCTGCGGCGAGCGGCCGATCGTCAGGTGGACGGCGCCGGGACCATGCGGGACCAGCCCCTGCGTGCGCGGCCGCCCGCCCGACGAGACAGCCAGCGCCGCCGGTTTCAGGCGGAAGGTCAGCGCCACGTCGGTGCCGAGCGCGACGCGGTCGCCGTCGTGCAGCGGGGCCGACTCGATCTGCCGGCCGTTGACGAAGGTGCCGTTGCGGCTGCGCAGGTCGATCACCGTCCAGCCGTCGTCCTGGCGGCAAACCATCGCGTGGCTGGCGGAGAGCGTGGGGGCCGCAAGGGAGATGTCGTTGCCAGGGCCGCGTCCCAGCGTCGCCTCGTCGCGCTGCATGATGAAGCTGAAGCTGCGCCCGTCGGCCTCGATCAGCAACTCCGGCCGGGCAGCCGCGAGATTCGCGGGCGTCGTCGCGCCCGGCGCTCCGGCGGCAGCAGTTTGACGCAGATTGACGGCCGCGGGCGGCGGGGAAGGCGCGAAGCCGCCGGCGGCTGCCACTGTGCCGCCCAGCGGCTGACCGAGCTCGTACGCCGCGATGCGGTAGGCGCCGACGACGAACTCCTCGCCAGGCCGAATCTGTGCGGCTTCGGATCGCAGCAGGCGGCCGTTGAGCTGTGTGCCATTGGTCCCGCCGAGGTCTTCGAGATAGAGCGCGCCGTTGCGTTGCACCACGCGGGCGTGCTGCCGCGAAACGCTCTCGTCCGGCAGCACGATGTCGTTGCCGGGTGCACGGCCCAGGGACGCCTCCTCACGGGAGACCGTCTGTTCGCGCGATGCCGAACCACCCTCGATGCGAAAGCGCAGCATGATCGCCGCTTCTCATCCAACCACTGAATGCGTGCCTGTGACGGCACCGGCTCATCGTCTGATCGTGGGAAACTGGCGGTTCACCGCCGGTCTTTGGTGCGTTGCAGCGCCGCGGCGAGCACGCCGAACGCCACGACGAAACCCAGCAGGATCAGCCAGCGGCTGACAGCGCTGCCGTCGAGTCCGTCCCGGTACAGGAATACGGGCGGCAGCGCGGTCGCATTGATGATCCCGGCGGCGCGCCCAGCCGCCTCGAAGGTCCAGCGTGCGGTTGTGAGCGCCGCCAACGGCTGGGCCGGACCGAGCTTCGACACGGGCACGAGCAGCCCGGCGAAGAAGATCTGCGGCAGCATGATCAGTGGCGCGGCGAACACGGCACGGTCGGGGTTGGAGACGGCGGCGGAGACGGCGAGCGCGACCGCGACCGAGGCAGCCCCGCCCAGCACCAGGGCGAGCCAGACGCCGGGCACGCCGCCCGCCGGTACCGGGACACGGATCAGCGCGACGCCGAAGAGCAGCGTCGCCTGGATGGCGACGAGAACCAATAACACGGCGAACTTCGAGGCGATATAAGGGAAGACGCGCAGGTTCACCAGCCGCTCGCGGCGGTAGATGGCGTCTTCCTTCGAGATCTCGCGGATCGCGTTCAGCGTGCCCAGCCAAACGGCGGTCGCGGCGAGGATGAAGGCCATGCGCGCGGCTTCGGAGGCGTTGCCGTTGCCGTTGCCCTGGTCCTGATGGCAGCCTGGTTCGTTAAAGGGATTGCCCCGATCGGAGCAACCCGTTCCTGTGAAGACGATGAAGGTAGGGACGTTGCTTTGACCCGATTGCCCGCCCGCGCCCTGGCGAAGACCGGGATTCCGTTTGAATTGCAACTCGGCTTGCTTCACCCCGACGGGATCGAGCGCGATCGGCCCCTGCGCGCCGTCTATGACGATTACTGGATTGGGCGGCGCCTTGAACAGATTCCCATTGGTGAACAGCGCCCAGAGCAACACGGCGATGATCGGCGCCTGCAAGAGCAGAATCGCCAGGTTCTTGCGGTCGCGCAGCACGATCTCCGCGTAGCGCCGCGTCAGGATCTTGAACTGGCGCAGCGACTCCGACGGCTGGCGCGCCTGGCCCGGTACGTAGACTGCCCACACTTTCGGCGCCGGCGCAACGAGCGCCGCCCCCGGCAGGTGTTCGATACGCTCGGCAATCTCGCTCTGGTAAAGCGGCGAGGCGGCGAACGACACCTCCCACTCCTCCGGCGTGCGCTGGTTCTCGATCAGGTCGTAGATGTCTTCGAACTCGCGCACGCCGAAGTAGTCGAGGGCAACTTTCGGTGCGCCGTAGAAGGCGACACGGCCGCCGCGCGCCAGAAACAGTACACGATCGCACATCGAGACGTTGCGCGTGGCGTGCGTGATCAGGAGCACCGTGCGGCCCTGGTCGGCGAGCTGGCGCAGCAGCGCCATCATGCGCGTTTCCGTGCCCGGATCGAGGCCCGAGGTCGGCTCGTCCAGGAAGAAGAGCGGCGGGCTGGTCAGCAACTCCACGCCGATGCTGACGCGCTTGCGCTGGCCGCCGCTCAGGCTCGCCACCACCGTCTGGCGCTGCTGTTCGAGGCCCAGCTCGGCCAGTACCTCGCTCACACGCGCGGTCTTCGCGGCCGGCGGCAACTCGGCAGGCAGGCGCAACTCGGCCGCGTACTCCAGCGCTCGTTCGACCGGCAGCTCGCGGTGGATGATATCGTCCTGCGGCACGTAGCCGATCTTCGCGCGCAGCGCCTCGAAGTGCTCGTAGAGCGACATGCCGTTCAGCAGCACCTGGCCGGAGGTCGCCGGCCGGAAGCCGCTGAGCGCGCCGAGCAGCGTCGATTTGCCTGCACCCGAGACGCCGACCACGGCCACGAACTCCTGCGGCCGCACGACCAGCGAGACGTTGTTGAGGATCACCTTGCCGTTGTCGACTTCGCGCCGCAGGTTGAGCGCTTCGAGCAGGATGGAGGCCGGCTCCGGCTCGGCCGGGATCGGCGGTGGCGCCGGCGCGATCTGAGCAACCTCGACGATCCGCGGCGGTCGCGGCGCCTGCCGGTTCCCCCCGCCGAGCGGCCCCGCACCGCCCAGCGGTCCGACCCCACGCCGCGGCCCAGGCGCCGCGTCCGGCCGGGCCACGACGGCTGGACGCGCGTTCGGACTGCCGAGAGGGGGCACGGGCCGGAAGAACGACGCGCCCGCATCCGCTTCTCCCGGCGCCGGCGGCGCGGCCGCGATCTGCGCCACCGGCTCGCGCAGCTCTTCGGGCCGCACGGCCGCGGTTTCGACGAGCTGCGTCGCCTGCGGCTGCTGGCTGACCGGCACCTCGGTGCTCAGATGCGAGCTTTCCACGAAGCGAAAGATGACAGTTACGGAGTCTGCGAGCTGAAAGCGGGTTCCGTCTTTGAGCAACTCCTCCTCGATGCGCCGGCCGTCCATCTGCGTGCCGTTGCGGCTGTTGAGGTCGACGATCTCGAAACGGTCGCCCAGGCGGCGCACGACGGCATGGTGCGAGGAAACCGTACCCACGCGGACGGTGAGGTCGTTCGACTCGGCGCGGCCGATCGAGACCTGGTCATGCTCGATCGGATAGGTGAAACGGCCGTCCGGCGTCTCCACGATCAGCATCGGCCGCGGCTGCGCGGGTGCTGGTGCAGCCGTGGCGCCCTGCTGTCCAACGAGCCCGACGTGCAATAAGGCATGGAGCTGGAAGGGGCCGATGCCGACGAGGTCGCCCGGCTTCACCTCGGCCCAGGCGTTCATCAGCAGGTTGCCGTTGACGCGCGTGCCGTAGGTTCCCCACAGGTCTTCGACGTAGATGGCGTCGCCGTGGCGCCAGAGGCGGGCGTGGCGCAGCGAAACGCCCGCATCCGCCAGCACGACATCGTTGTCCGGCGCGCGCCCCAGCGTCACCTCATCCCGGTCAAGCATCTCCTCCCGAGACTGGCCGGCACCCGCGATTTGCAGCCGGATCATGCAGCGCTCCGTGGCCAGAGCTGGCCGGCGTGTCAATCTTCTTGCACCGGCCAGCGCCAGTCTACCACGCGCTCCGGCTGAATGCGGATGACGGGCAGCTCTTCCAGCGCCATCTCACGATATTGCGGATAGCGTGCGCGCAAGGCCACGATCGCCGCGAGCTGCTCGCCGCCCGGCAGCACAATCTGCGCCGTTCCGCGTATCTGCAGCCAGCGCAGCCGGCGCCAGTCCTCGTCGTAGTCGTCAACCGTGAGACAGACGGCGGGATTTGCTGCGAGGTCACGGACGCGGCGCAGGCGCTCGACCGGCACGCGTTTCGGCTTGCGATCGAGCGGCGTGTAGATAGCGCCGCCGTAGAGCGCGAAGCAGACGGGCACGACGTGCGGTTTGCTCGCGCCGTCGGCCGTGGCGAAGTGCGCTACGCGATGCGCCAGCAGGAAGGCGGTCTGTTCAGGGGAAAGCATCGTTCGCTCCGGCTCAGACGACTCAGGACACGCGGGGCACCTAACCCTGACCTGGCTGAAGCCAGGTCTGTCCCTTCCCGACACAGGAAGGGTGGGTTCGAGGACAGACAAAGATTGGGAGACAATCCGTCTGCGCTTCCCACAAGGACACCGCCGCCCCGCCGTCGCACAGAGTATGGAGCGCTCCAGAAGTCCCTTCCCGCCTCGGGAAGGGACAGACTTCCCGCCAGGGAAGTCAGGGTTAGGTGCCCCGGCGGTGCTGCGGCGCAGTCGCGCACCGACGCCGCTCTCGGCTACAGTGGGCAGCATGGACACCGCCGCCGCTCCGCGCTCGCTGCGCTTGCTGCCTGGCCGGCCGTACGCATTCGACCACGCGCTCACCTACTTTACCCGCCGCGCCGGCGAGTTGGTCGATCGCGCCGAAGACGGCGTGTACCGGCGGTTGCTCGTGCTCACGCACGGGCCGGCGCTCGCAGAAGTCCGGCCCTGCGCGGATGGCAGTCTCACGCTTCTTCTGCGCGGAGCCGATGGCGGCGCCGCGCCGACCGAGACCGAGATCGAGGCGGCGGCCCGGACGTTGACCCGCACGCTCGGTCTGGACGACGATCTGGCAGGTTTCCGCGCCGCTGTCGCCGGCGATGCGCCGCTGGCCGGGCTGGTGCGGCGCTTCCCCGGCTTGCGCCTGATCAGCACGCCGTCGCCCTTCGAAGCGTTCGCCTGGGCGGTGCTGGGCCAGCAGATCAGTCTGCACGTTGCCTTTCGCCTGAAGGCCGCGCTGGTGCGGCGCTGCGGCACGACCGCGCTGATCAACGGTGAAGCTTACTGGGCCTTTCCGACGGCGGAGCGGCTCGCCGCGGAAAACCCGGACGAGCTGGCCGCGCTCGGGCTCGGCCGGCGCAAGGCGGCGACGATCGTGCATGTCGCGGGGCTCGTCGCCGGCGGCTCGCTCAAGCTCGACACACTCGGCTGCCTGCCGCTGGCCGAAGCCGAGCAGGAACTCGTCGCGCTGCACGGCGTGGGACCGTGGACGGCGCGTTACACGCTGCTGCGCGGCCTGCGCGTGGCCGACGCCTGCCCGGTGAGCGACGGCGGCCTGATGGTGGCCTGCGGTTCGCTCTACGGCCTCGGCCGCAAGGCGAGCGTCGCCGAGGTCGCGGCGTTTTCGGAGCGCTGGCGGCCGTACCGGGGCTACGCTGCCTTCTATCTCTGGTTCATGCTCGCGCGGATGGGGAGGAGCGATGGCTAGCCTTGCACCGCGATCGGACTTCGAGCTGCCCGACGGCCTGATTCATCTGGCGCCCGGCGGGGAGGCGCCGTCGCTGCGCTCACACCGCGCGGTGCTGGAACGCTACCTGGCCTGCAAAGGCACAGGACCGGCCGGCCAAACGGTGCGTAAGCAGACGGTTCAATCGGTGCGCGAACTGGCTGCCGCGTTGTTCGGTCTGTCCGGCGCCGAGGCGATCGCCTTTGTGCCCTCGGTCTCGGACGGCATGAACGCGCTTTCGCATGCGCTGCCGGTACAACCCGGCGACAACGTGGTGCTCGAAGACCGCGAGTTCGGCGCTGTGCTGTATCCCTGGCTGCATCTGGAGCGGCAGGGCGTCGAGGTGAGGCTGGTGCGCCAGCGCGACTGGGAGCCGGCGGAAAGCGCCTTTCGCGCCGCGATCGACGGCCGCACCCGCGCCGTAGCGGCAAGCCAGGTGAGCTTCCTCACCGGCCTGCATCACAACCTCGAAGCGCTGTCCGAGCTGGCACACGCGCGGGGCGCCTGGTTCGTGCTCGATGCCACGCACGCCGCCGGCGCGGTGCCCGTGCCGGGAGCACTTTGCGACTTCGTGCTCACCGCCTGCTACAAGTGGCTGCTCGGCTGGCACGGCGTGGCGCTGCTCGGCTGGAACCGCGAGCGTGTTCCCGACGTTGAGCCCGCGATCCTGGGCTGGAAGACGACCGCAGCCGTGCCGGATCGCGAGAATCCGAAGGGCTACATCCGCAGCGAGGACGCGACACGCTTCGAGATCGGCAATCCCAGCTACGCCGGCATCTTCGTGCTGGAGAACGCGCTGCGCTATCTGCGCGAGCTGGGCATCGAGCGCATCGCCGAGCATGACCGTGCGCTCAGCGGCGTGCTGAACCGCGCCCTGCGCGAGCTGGGGCTGGACGTGGCGACACCGCTTGACGCCGCGCACCGAGCGGGTAACACCTGCTTCTGGCACGCGGAGCCTGAAGCGCTGGCGGCGAAGCTGGCCGAAGACGGCATCTGGGTGAACGGCAGCGACGGGCGCATCCGCATCGGCACGCACCTCTGGTGCAGCGAAACGGACGTGGAAGCGGCGGTGGCGGCGGTGGAACGGGCGCTCGCCTGACGCCGGCCCAGGCTGTGACCCGCCCTGGTGAAGGTCACGGCTGGCGCCGCGACGGGCGGTTCAATCTCGGTGCGTCACGCTGACGGCGGCCAGGCTCTTCCGCTCCAGAAAATGCGAGAGGAGCGCCACCCCTGCGCTCCTCTCGCGTGGCTGCGGTGATGCTTCGGTGCGCGGAGGACCGAACCCCGACCTCCGTGCCACACCCCCGACGCCGATGTCCGCGGCGGGCGACCGGGCTACTGCGCCCGCCGGTCCACTCGCAGCGTAGGTTACCCCGGGCAGGGGAACAGTCCGGCCGGCGGCGCATCGCCTGTCAGGAAAAACCTGACAGGCAGGGGCGTGGCCCTCATAGCGCCCTGTTCCACGCCTCACCAAAATCATCCTTGACTCCGGTGGACACTGCGGTCGACCAATGACCGCCTGCAGTGGGCCAGACCGGTTCAATCCGTCTCACGACCCATCCGCGCCCGACACCGCCTCTCTTGCCCACGACCGCGGCGTTGGCTATGCTCGGCCTCTGTGTGGCCATGCACCGGGCCGTCCGTACCGTCCACATTGAGCAGGATGCGTGACCGGCCGCCCCGCACAGCCGCGCTCGCGCATGTACAGGGCAGCCAGCGCCTCCCGCCAGCCGTTGGACGGTGTGGCGGTCCACAGGTCCCGACCTGCTCCAACCCTGATGCAGAATCCGGGCTAGCGTGTCGCGGCCGCGGGCACGAGTTCCCGTTCCCGGGGAAGTGTGCTGTGCCCGGTCAACTCGTCGCCTGCCGGAATCAGGCGGCTGCGCGTGCGGCGCAGGTAGAGCAGCGACGCCGCGATGCCGGCGATGCAGATGCCGCCCATCGTGGCGACCGTCGGCTGCACGCCGGTGCGCTGCGCCATGCTGCCGATGATGAAACTGCCGATCGGCGTGCTGCCGGCGAAGAGCAGCGTCTGAATGCTCATCACGCGACCGCGCAACGGTGCGGGCGTGATCAGTTGCAGGCGGGCGCTGTTCGTGGCCGTGAAGATGCTGCTGCTCACGCCCAGCAGCACGAACAGCGGCGCGAGAGCCAGCCAACTGCTCGACAGGCCGATGGCGAAGAGGATCACGCTGAAGCAGGCCGCGCCGATCAGCAGCACGCGCCGCGTCGCCCGGCCGAGCCAGGCCACGGCCAGCGCCGCGACGACCGAGCCGGCCGCCATGCACGAGGTCAGCAGACCGTAGCCTACGGCGCTGGTATGTAGTACGAACTGTGCGATCAGCGGCGTAAACACCTGGAAGTTGTAGCCGAAGGTGCCGATCACGGCCATCGTGATCACGGCGAGACAGATATCGGGCGTCGTGACGGCGTAATGCAGCCCTTCACCCACCTGCTTGATCATCGCCGCGCGCTTCGGCCGTTCGACCTTATAAAAGCGGTCTGGCTCCATCATCAGCAGGCCCGCCAGCACGGCGATGAAGCTGACCGCGTTGAGGTAGAAGCACAGTGCCGTACCCAGCGTCGCCACGGTGAGTCCACCGAGGGCAGGGCCAACCAGCCGTGTCATCTGCAATTGCGACGAGTTGAGCGCGACCGCGTTGGGCACGTCCTTCGGCCCAACCATCTCCATCACGAAGGCCTGGCGGGCCGGCATGTCGAGCGCATTCGCCGTGCCCTGGACCGCGGCGAGCAGATAGATGACCGGCAGGTTGACGAGATGCGCCGAAGTCAGCACGGCGAGCACGACGGCCTGGACGGCCATGGTCGTCTGCGTGCCGATCAGCAAACGCTGCCGCTGCAACCGGTCGGCGACCACGCCGCCGAACAGCGAGAGCAGCAAGACCGGCAGGAACTGAAATGTAGACACCGCGCCGAGCGCCAGCGCCGAGTGCGTGCGGCTGAGCACGAACCAGGCGAGCGCCGTGGACTGCATCCAGGTGCCGACCTGGGAGATGAGCTGGCCGAAAAAGTAGAGGCGGTAGTTGCGAATGCGCAGTGAAGCCCAGGTGGCGCCGAGCGGCGGGCGTTCCCCGCCCACGCTCATGGCTGCGCCTCCGGCGGCTCGGCGTCGGACACGAGCGGCAGCGCTGAGCGGGCCGCGGTGGAAGCGTTCGCCAGCCGTTCGAGTGCGACGGTGACCTCGGCGATCGCGCCGCCAAGCTGTTGCATGACCTCGTCGAGGAAGGCGACGGCCGGGCCGCGCAGCTCACCTACCAGCGCCTCGCCCTGCGTCGTTAGCTGCAAGGGAATCTGGCGCCGGTCGCCCGGGGCCGAGGTGCGCTCGATCAGCCCGCGGTCGGCCAGCTTGCCGACAAGGCCGCTGGTGGTGGAGACGGTGACGCCGATCGCGCGGGCCAGCTCGCCTGTCGTGATGCCGGGAGTACGCCGCACCTGATAGAGCACCCGCAGTTGCGGCAGGGTGACGTGCCACTGCTCCCACTGCCGCAGACGTACCACGTCGAGGTCGCGCACGGCCTGCCAGTAGGCCTGCCTGAACCGCGCTTCGACGTTGGACTGCCCGCTGCTCATGCGACAATTGTACGGCAACACAGGACAGTTTGTCAACGCGGATCAGTCCGTTGCTGCGGATCGATTTGGCGTGGCGCCGCAGTTAGTCTTCGCCGGGCGCAAGCACGCGGCCGCTGGGCATATGGATGCGCACCGGCTCCAAATAGACGGGAGCTACGGTCGTCGTCTCTGGCAGCAGGTGCGAAACCGCCATTTTCAGCGGTTCGGTCGCCATATCCAGCCACATCGGGTACAGGTCGTCGTGGTGCGCGGCGAGCAGCACTTTTGGCCGGTACAGCTCGACCAGCGGCAGGGTGCGCTCGTCGAGCTGGCGGCGCACCAGCGGCCGGCCGATGAAGCCGACGATCGCCGCGTCGACGCCGCCGATCTTGTCGAAGCAGGCTCGCTCCTCGGCGCTGATCGGGCCAGCGCTGTCACGGTAGACCAAACGGAAGTCACCGAACTCGAAGATCATGCACATGGTCGCTTCTTCGAGCACGGCCTTATCCATGCTGCCGCGCGAGCGCACCGCGTCGTAGTGCGCCTGCTCGTCCGGGGTCAGCGGACCCAGGTCGTCCTCCCACTGCTCGCGCACCTTGAGCAGCGCCTGTACGTTCGGCCGCGGATCGGGCAGGTCTTCGTCGGCCATCAGGTGGAAGCCATGCAGAATGCGCACGCGGTATTCGCCGAACTCGATCACGTCACCGTCGCCGAGGCCGCGATAGCCCTGCGTCTGCTTCGGGTTCAACCCCTCGCGCACGACGACCTCAGAGGCGATCGGGTGGCCGAACACGGTCGCGCCGGTGCGCTGCGCCACGGCGGCGGCATCGGAGATGTGATCGTAGTGCGGATGGCCGATGAAGATCTCGCTGGCGCGCTGCACGTCTTGCGGGCCGAAGCCGATCGGCCGCATGCGCGGACCGCGATCGTAGTGGCAGTCGAGCAGGAAGACGCGGCCGCCGGCGTTGACCTCGAAGTTGGCGGTGCCGAGCCAGCGCAGCGTGAGCAGGTCCGGCCGCGCTTCGATGGTGCCGCCGAGCATGGCGGGCAGGCTGAAGGCGTCGCGGTTGCCGCCGAGGTCGCCGCGTGAATGGTGCGTCATGCCGGTCTCCTCTAACTGGCCCTCATAACCCCCTTCCCCTTCTCTCCCATACACAAGGGAGGGGAGATCCGCTGCGTTCTACGAGCGTATGGGAGAGAAGGGGCGATCCTGTTTGTAGCGCGCCGATCGGCGTCGGGTTACCGGCGACTCCGGGCGCGTGCCACGCGCCCAATGGGGCGTTGCTGACATGCCATCGCCCCGCGATTCCTCCCAGCGATCGCCCCTTCTCTCCCATACAGGCCGCAATCGTCCCGTGGTCTCAAAGCCCCTGTGTATGGGAGAGAAGAGGGTCGGGGTTATGAGGGCCGCTCCGTCGCGTGCGCCGCCTCCCCGCTGGCCAGCGCCGCCAGGATCGCCTGCACGAGGCCGCGCGCCGACTCGGCGCTCAGCTCCACGGCGACGCGCTCACCGGGGGCGCCGGCCGCGGGCACGAAATCGATGTTGAGCGCGTGGTCGAGCTGCGCGTGGTAGGGATGGTCGAAGTACACGTTGGCTTGATCGACGCGCATCCAACCGTTCGCACCCTTGGCACTGCCGACGAGCAGCGCCTTCTCGGTGATGTAGGTGCACATCGCGCCCTCCTAGCGCGCCGCCGCGGCGACCGGCGCCGGCGCACCGAGATAGCGCTCGTAGAAGGCGAAGACCTTGCGCCAGGCGTCCGTCGCCTGCTCCGAGCGGTAGCCCGCCCGGTCGACGGCGAAGAAGCCGTGGCCGGCGCCGTCGTAGCGATGGAACTCGTAGTTCTTGCCGAGGCGCTTCAGCACCGCTTCCGTGCGGTTGACCTGATCCGGGTTCGGATTGGCGTCGTCGTTGCCGAAGATGCCCAGCAGCGGCGCGGTCATGTTCTCGGTCAGGTCGATCGGCGCGACGGGACGCAGCGCGTTCAGCGCGTTCGGGTCGTCCACCACGACGTTGCCGCCCCAGCAATCGACCGCCGCGTCGACGCCGGGCAGCCGGCAGGCGGCGAGATAGGTGTGGCGTCCGCCCGAGCAGAAGCCGATCATGCCAACCTTGCCGTTGGCGTACGGCTGGGCGCGCAGAAACGCCATCGCGCCGGCGACGTCGCCCATCACCTGGTCGTCGGGCACACCACCGGCGGCGCGGACTTTCGCGGCCACGTCGTCCGGGCTGCCGGACCCGGCGCGATGGTAGAGGTTCGGATCGATCGCCGCGTAACCGTGGTAGGCGAGCTTACGCGTGGCCTCTTTGCACCACTCGTCCCAGCCGGGCGCGTGATGAATCAGCACCACGCTGGGAAACGGCCCGGCGCCGAGCGGCCGGGCGTAGTAGGCGTCGATGGTCTCGCCGTTGTGTCCCTGGATCGTCACGGTTTCGGCGATCATGCCCTCGTACGACATTGCCTTCTCTCCAGTTCTTCATTCTGAGATGCTCGCCGGCGGCCGGCACTCTGCGACCGCCCGGCTCACCAGCGCCCCTCGTGTACATACTCTCCCAGCGGCAGCTTTTGCCGGTGCTCGCGCGGGGGCGCGTCGTCGGCCGGATAGCCAAAGGCCAGCACCCAGGTGCAGCGATAGCCTTCCGGCAGACCGAGCACGCGGGCCGCGTCCTCGTGCCGGTGCATCGTCACCGGGCAGGAGCCTACCCCTTCCGCCCAGGCGGCGAGCATCATGTTCTGCGCCGCGCGGCCCCCATCAAACGACATCGCACGGTCGGGATCCCATTGCCCGCTCGGCGGCACCGTCACGATCGCGATGGCGACGGCCGCGCTCGGCAGTTGCGCGGTGTAGTTGCCGCAGGCAGCGACCGCTTCGCGTCGGTCGCGGTCGCGCAGCACGATGAAGCGGCACGGCTCCGCGTGCTTGGCGCTGCCGGCCATGCGCCCGGCCTGCAGGATGCGATGCAACGTGTCCTCAGGAAGCGCCCGTCCCGCGTAGGCGCGCGTGTCGCGCTTGCTGCGGATCGTGTCAAAGACGGCGGTTCGCTCGCCTGTCGCCATTAAGCACCTCCTGTTTCGACTCGTGTCTGCGCCCGTGGCCGGCTCAGCGCTGCACGAGCTGGGTGAGCACGCCGTTTGCCGAACCGGGGTGCATGAACACCTGGCCGCTCACCGGCTTGTCCGGACCCGGATCGCCGAGCAGGCGCACGCCTTTGGCACGGAGGTCGCTCAGCGTCGCCGGCAGATCGTCCACGGCCAGCGCCAGCAGGTAGACGCCGTCGCCGCTCGCCGCCACGCGCCGGCCGACGGGGCCTTGCTCGTTGGTGGGTGAGACCAGCTCGACATAAGACGGACCGAAGCGGAAGTAGGCGTTTTTGAAGCCGGCGCCGGGCGGCTCACCCCGGTCCGTGGCCGCGATGCCGAAGACCGTCTCATACTGCTTGATCGCGGCCTCAAGGTCTTTCACCGCGATCACCACATGATCTACGCCCTTGAACATTGGTCTCTCCTTGCGTCGTGCATTTCGACGACGTTGTGCCCAGCTCTATGCCGCGCGCTTTTGCGGCCGACTGCGGGTCACGGCTGGCGCCGCGAAGGGCGCAGTTGGTTGGAAATGGCTGCTCCACAGCCATGTGAGTGCGCCCCTGCCGGACCAGGGCGCCGGTTCCTACCATTGCAGCGCATCCGCCATCTGGCGTTTGTGCCATTTCGGGTCGCCGAGAAAGTGGAACAACGTGCGCGACATCTGTGTATGCGCGACGAGGCCGTACTCGCGCGCCGAACCGACACCGGCGTGGACTTCGTGCGCCGCGTTGCACGCCTCGAAATACGCCTCGCTGGCCACCGCCTTCGCCATGTGCACGTCCGCCGCAGCGGGACGGCCCGTGTCCAGCTTCCAGAGCGCGTGGTAGGTTGTCCAGCGGGCGGAGTCAAGGTGATTCACAAGGCGGATGATGTGGTCCTGGACGCGCTGGAAGCGGCCAATCGGCACGCCGAACTGGATGCGCGTCTGACTGTAGGCCACGGACATGTCGAAAACTGCCTGCGATCCGCCGACCGCATAGGCGCAGAGCACGGGCAGCGCCTTCTCCATCGCCCGTTCCAGCGCCTCCCAGCCGCCATTCTCTTCGCCTCCGAGCAGCGCCGACGCGGGCACGCGTACGTCGCGGAACGTCACCTCGCACTGCCAGCCGAGAAACCCCGGCAGCACCCGCGTTGAGACGCCGGCAGCGCTCGCATCCACGAGCAGCAGGCTGATGTTGCGTTCCCCAGAACCGCTGCGCACCACCACGATGATGTGCGTGGCCGCGACGGCATCGGCGACGAAGAGCTTGGTCCCGTTCAGCACATAGACGCCATCGCGGTGCTCAGCCACAAGCTGCACCCCGCGCGGACCCCAAGAGCTATTCGGCTCAGTGATCGCCACGGTCAGCACCTGCCGGCCTTCCGCGACGGCAGGCAGAATCGCCTGCCTCTGCGCCTCGCTGCCGGCTTCGAGAACGGTGAGGGCGCCGAGCACGGCGGAACTGAAGAACGGACCGGGCAGCGGACCGCGCCCCAGCTCTTCGTAGAGCACGGCCGCGTCGGTGAACGAGCCGCCGGCGCCGCCATATTCGGCGGGGATCAGCAAGCCAAGCCAGCCGAGCGCGGCCGCTCGCTCCCAGACATCCGGCCCAAAGCCCGTCTCGGAGCCTTGCAGCATCGTGATGGTGTCTTTCGGCGCCTCGCGCTCCATGAAGCTGTGCGCGACCTGCTTGAGCATCTGCTGGCTTTCGCTGAGTGAAAGGTCCATTGCTGGCTCCTGATCTGTTGCCGGCTGGTCGGCCCTCACCCTCCCCCGACCCCTCCCTCTCCCAATCCTGGAGAGAGGGAGGGGGGCTTGGGATCGGACTCGGTGGAGACGGACGCGGAGTGCGGAGGCCACTCGCGGGCGCACGCCATGCGCCCCTACAGGTCTGCGAGGCGGCCACGCCTTCAGTCTCAATCCTCCGCATAGAGATCTCCCCTTCCCC
>CALFMN010000155.1 GCA_937879875.1 uncultured Chloroflexota bacterium
GTGTGAGATCTCCCCTTCCCCCAATAATAGGGGAAGGGGAGATCTCACACCGGGACGATTGCGGCTGAAGGCGGGGCGATATCGCCGACCTGTAGGGGCGCAGGTGTGCGCCCCTCATGACACATGACGTGCAGCCGCGACTCAGGGCGCTTCGGATAACTCGCCGCCATCCTGCATGAGCGAATGGGAGTTGCCGCTCGCTCCCGACTTTGACGAGAGCAAGAGGAACGAACGGCAACCGAGCGGACGGCGTGGGTTCCAGACAACCCTCCCTCGGGCGGGCGCGTACTATACATAGAGCCGCATCGCGGATCTCGCGCGCGGGAGGACCGGCCGCGCACCGCTCACAGGACTGGATATGACCTCGCCGCAGACATTCGGCCGCTACGAGCTGCTCGGCATTTTGGGCGGCGGCGGCTTCGCGACCGTGTATCGCGCCCTCGATCCCGCGCTGGGGCGCGAGGTCGCGCTGAAGGCGCTGCTGCCGCATCTCGCCGCCGACCAGGTGATTCGCCAGCGCTTTCTTGGCGAGGCGCGGGCCATCGCCGGGCTGCATCACCCCAACATCGTCACCGTCTACGACGTGGGCGAGGCCGACGGCCGGCCCTTCTTCGCGATGGAGCTGATCGCCGGCGACACGCTGGCCGCGGCGCTCACTGCCAGCGGGCGCTTCGAGCCGGCCCGCGCTGTCGAGGTTCTGAGCAGCCTCTGCGGCGCCGTCGATGCGTTGCACGCCGCGGGGCTGGTGCACCGCGACATCAAGCCCGCCAACGTGATGATCGAGCCCGGCGGGTACGTGGTGCTGATGGACTTCGGCATCGCCCGGTCGCAGGGTGGCTCGTCGTACACGCAGGCCGGCGACAGCATCGGCACGCCGCGCTACATGGCGCCGGAGCAGGTGCGCGGCGTTGAAGTCGGCCCGGCCGCTGATGTCTATGCACTGGGCGTGCTGGCCTACGAGCTGCTGTCCGGCAAGCCGCCGTTCGTGGGCGACACCGCCTCTGTCCTGCACGCACAGGTCTACGAGCCGCCGCCGCCGCTGCGCGATGCACGCCCCGGCCTGCCGGAGGGTGTCTACACCGCGATCGACGCCGCCCTGGCCAAGAGTCCGGCCGGACGGCCCGCGTCGCCCGGCGCATTCGCCGGGTTGTTGCAGGCCGCGCTGGGCAGCATCACCCCAACGTCTGTCATGCCGGCGCGGCCGCAGGACGACGAGGCGACGCTGCTGATGGCGCCCACGGCAGCAGAAGACACGGGGCCGATCGTCGTCCCTTCTACGCCTGCCTCGGCGACGCCGCAGCCGACGCCTGCGTTCACGCCGCAGTACGTGCCGGCCTATCCGCGCTCGGACACGCCGTCGAGCTTCACGCCGGCGCTGCCCACGCGTTCCGGCCGTCGCAAACGCACCGCGCTGCTGGCGATCGGCGCGGCGATCGTGGCGCTGACGCTGGGCGGCGCGGCGCTGGCAGCGGTCATCGCGCGCGGCGGCGGCAGCAACAAGCCGGCGACCGCGACCAGCGTTGCGGGGAGCATCACTCCCACGCCGGCGGCCACGGCCGCGGCCGGCGCCAGCGGCACGCCTGCGCTTGCCGGCGCCGCTACGGTCACGAACCTGCAGGTCTACGACTCGCTCAGGCGCGAGCATTCGGGAACCTTCGCCGCGGGCGACTTCGTGGACGTTTGCTTTTCGCTGACGCCGGGCACGAGCACCGCCCCGCCGCTGGTCTTCGTGACCAACCGCAACCAGCCGCCGGCCAACGACGCCGACCATGCGCTCGTCGGCCGCTCCCAGCCCCTGAAGCTGGTGCAAATCGACAACAGGTGCTTCGAGGTGCGCTCGCTTTTGCCGCGCTTTCAGCCCGGCGACTACTATGCCTGGGTGATGCAGGGTCAGAGTCTGGACGAGGCGGTCGTGCTCGCCAGCGCACCGTT
The DNA here is from genome assembly GCA_937879875.1 of uncultured Chloroflexota bacterium. GTDB lineage: Bacteria > Chloroflexota > Dehalococcoidia > CAUJGQ01 > CAUJGQ01 > CALFMN01. Next base: position 1,933 of record CALFMN010000155.1, read on the forward strand.
CCACCTCGTGGCAGCAACGGCGACGCCCGCCGTGACCGGCACGCCGGCAGCGACGGCCACGCCGCGGCCCACGGCTACACCCACGCCCACGCGCGCCGCCGCGCTGCCGGCGCCAGACCTCTCCATGCCGCCGAACCCGAACGCGGGCGCGGGGCGGCCGGCGCTTAAGATCACCGCTGTACAGGCGCCGGCCGCCCCGCCCGCGGCGGGCGCCACGTTTGTCTTCCAGGTCACGGCGCAGAACTTCGGTGCGGCGGGCAATCAGGGCAGCATTACCGTCAGCTCGCCGGAAGCGACGAAGCTCACGGCTCAGCTCGGTGCGTGCGAGATGGACGCACGGGCGAACGCCTTCCCGCCGGGCAGCAGCGTCAGCACGCAGGGCAACGGCACGCGCGCCGGCGTTGGCAAGACCAGCAGTACGCAGTGGATCGCCGAGGCGGACGTAAGCGGCGCCTGGCCTGCCAACGGCCAGTGCACACTGAGCGTGACCGCGACGGCGCCCGCCAGCGGCCCTCTCACCTTCTATCTGCGCACGGCGACGTTTGCCAGCGACGATCGCCTTGCGGTCTGGCCCTACACCGGCTCAGGCACCGGCTCCGTGGTCAACGATCAGCAGGAGTTCCGCGCCATCCGCTGGGTGGTGCCGATCGCGCGGTAGCAGCGAGCAGCAGGAGGCCTCGGTGTGCTGCCTACTCGTCTGCTTCGACGGGCCGCGGCTCGGGCGCGAGGCGCCGGGCATTGAAGCGGGCGCGGGCGCGGCGCAGGCGGAGAGCCTGCGAAAGGGCGATGAGCAGCGGGAAGGGAATCAGCGCGACCGCGCCGATAACGATGTAGTGGTCGTAGCGGCTGACGGCGTTGCCGAAGAGGTAGCCGAGCATCGTGATGCTGCAGATCCAGCCGACAGCGCCGGCGACGTTGAATACGGCGAAGCGCGGATAGCCCATCTCGGCGGCGCCGGCAACTACGGGTGCGAAGGTGCGCAACCCGGTGACGAAGCGCGCCGCCACGATCGTCTTGCCGCCGTGGCGAGCGTAGAAGCGCTGCGCCTTTTCTAAATGGTCGCGCCGGAACCAGAAGGAATCGTCGCGCCCGTAGAGCCGCTTGCCGGCCTGGCGGCCGATCAGATAGCCGACCGCATCGCCCAGCACGGCGCCGGCGATCATCGCGCCCAGCACGCCGGCGATATGCAGGTGGCCGCGCGCGGCCAGCAGCCCGGCGGTGATCAGCAGCGTATCACCGGGCAGGAAGAAACCGACGAGCAGCCCCGTCTCCGCGAACAGGATCGCGAAGAGCCCGGCGTAGCCGATCGTGCGGACGATCTCTTCCCAGTTCATCGCCGTTTCAGCGTATCACGGCGCCGCGAGGCGCTCTGCCTGAGGATCGGGCGGCGGCAGGCTTCCGTGACAGAGATGCGGGCGGAGCGCCGATTTTCGCCGCGGGCCGTATGCTGCGGCCGTGGGGCGACGATCGCGCGTGCTGGTATGAGTTCGAATCGCGCCGGTTGCGAGGTGTTGTATGGCGAAGGATGCGAAGCAGCGGACGTTCAGCTATCCGTGGGGCAGCGGCGTGGTCGCGGAGGAGGCGCGGGTCGAGGGCGAATACCACGTGCCGGCGCTGCAACTGCTGCGCTACACCGAGGGCGAGGCCGCGGGGCGCGAGAGCGTGCGCTTCTGCTACTACAACCACCGCGGCATGTATCAGCGGGCGCCGCTCGTGCTCTCCGAGCCGGAGATCGAGCTGCTGCGCGCGGCGCTGCGCCATGCGCCCGAGCTGCGGGCGCTGCTGCTGCGGCTGGTGGAATGAGCGCGGCCGGTGCGCCGCGCGCTGGCCCTCACTCCCCCTTCCCCTCTCCTCCCATACAGCCCCCAATCCTCTCGCGGTCTCAAGACCTCGTGTGTATGGGAGAGAGGGGCGATCCGGCGTCGAGCGATCCGAAGGGCGTCGGGTTCGCCGGCGCCATTGCTCGCGCCTGCGAGCGCGACAGGCGCACGCCGTGCGCCCTACGGGAACCAGGGTAACTCGACACCTTTCGCACCAGCACCCCACGATCGCCCCTTCTCTCCCATACCGCTCGTCGCACGCCGCAGATCTACCACCGCTGGTCTATGGGAGAGAAGGGGAAGGGGGTTATGAGGGCCGCTCCCCGCCCGGTCCAGCCTCAGACGAACGCTTCCCAGAACGCGCGTTCCGGTTCCTGCGGCGCATCGACGAGTTGTGGATGCTCGCCGAGCAGCATGGTGGCGCGGCGCGGCGGCGCGTAGGGCTGCCACTCGGGCAGGCTCTCGCTGCGCGGGCTGCCCGTGCGGGCGAAGGCGAGCCAGGCGCCCTGCATCCGCTCCGAAAGCGCCTGCGCCGCCGGTGTGCGCCCGGCGAGACGGCCGATCTCCGACTGCTCCAACGTGCCGAAGACGAAGGGCAGCTCCAGCGCGTGGATCGCGCCCCGCGGGCCGCCCGGCGCCGCTGCCTGCCAGTCGAAGCGGTAGACGTAGGTTTGCGGCGTGTGCGCTGCGTGCAGCGTCGCAAGCTTCAGCGCCCCGGCGCGGAAGACCTGGTCGGTGGCGACGGCCAACCAGAGTTCGGCAGGAGCCGTCTCCTCGCCGCGCGCCGCCCGCGCCTTGCGGTAGACCTCAACGGCGCGAGTGGCGTTGGGCGTGCCATCCGCCGCAGTTCCAGGGAAGACGGCCTCGCAGCGGCGCAGCAGACCCGCCTCGTCCAGCGATTCGATCACGGGGTCAAGGAAGCGGTAGAGCTTCATCTCCTCCCGGTTCGTGCCCAGCAGCAGCGGGATGCCGCGCGATGCCCCGCCGGCGATCGCCTCGAACGGGCGGGCGGGAATCAGCTCGCCGTCGGCGACCGGCGCGAACGAGAGCGCGGCCGACCGCGCGGCCACGCGGTTCTGCGCCACCAGCAGCTCCTCGGCAGGCAGGTCGCGCAGTTTGCCGGCCGCTTCGGGCGCGATGTTCAGCTCTTCGAGCATCTGCCGCGTCGCGGCAGTGGCGCGTTCGGGCGTGGTGGTCAGGTTCAGCGAGCCGCTCTCCAGCACGGCTTTGTGGAAGAGCCCGCGCGCCCGCGGCATCGTCAGCAGGCAGGCGTTGTTGACCGATCCGGCCGATTCGCCCATCACGGTGACGTTGCCAGGATCGCCGCCGAACGCGGCGATCTCGTCGCGCACCCACTCCAGCGCCGCGACGACGTCGAGCAGTGCCTCGTTGCCGCTGCTGTCGAGACTGCCTCCGGGCAGGTCTTTGCCGCGCAGGAAGCCGAAGGCCCCAAGCCGGTAGTTGAGTGTAACCACGACGACATCGCCGCGGCGAGCGAGCGCGGCGCCGTCGTAGGTGATCTCGGAGCCGGCGCCGATCACCCAGGCGCCGCCGTGCACCCAGACCAGCACCGGCCGGCGGCCGCCGTCGCCCGCGGCGGGCGTCCAGACATTGAGGTAGAGGCAGTCTTCGCTCTGCTCGGGGATGACGATGCCGAGCAGCGGCGCCAGCGGCCGATTCGCCTGGAACGAGCCGGGGCCGAAGCGCGTGGCCTCGCGCACGCCGCTCCAGCCGGCGGAGCGTTGCGGCGGGCGGAAGCGCAGCGGGCCGACCGGCGGTTGGGCGAAGGGAATGCCGCGGAAGACGGAGACGTCCTGCTCGTCCGTGCCCTGCAACTGACCGTAGCTGGTGTGTGCAAGCGGTGCCATCGAACTGCCTTTCGGTGGGAGGCCCGTGGGGAGACAGCGGCGCATTGCCGATTGTAGGCCGTGCACCCCGGCGCTACCGCCCCGGAGCGGTCTATGCCGGCGCGACTCAGCCGACGCGGCGCAGCTTGACGGCGGTGCCGTAGGCGACGATCTCGGACATGGTGTTGCCGATCTCCGACGAGTCGAAGCGCATCATCACCACGGCATCGGCACCGGCGGCCGTGGCGCGTTCGATCAGGCGCTGCACGGCGTGCTCGCGCGCTTGTTCGAGCAGCGAGGTGTACTGCTTGATCTCGCCGCCGACGAGCGACTTCAGGCCGGCGCCGATATTGCCGAACAGGCCGCGGCTGCGCACCGTAATGCCGAAGACCTCGCCCAGCGTCTCTGTGACCTCGTAGCCCGCGACATCGAAGGTGGTGGCAACGATCATGATTGCGGGGCTCCTTTGCTGCATCATGCAGCGAGGGCCGCACTGCCGGCGGCGCGCTGCTGCTCGTTGCAGGATACCATCGCGTCTATTGGCGGCGTCGGTGGGTTCAACGACCACGGCCTGATCATGACACGCTGAGGCGACCGCGATGCGCCAACCACCCGAGCCGTGGCCACGTGTTCCGACCGAGCAAGACGCGGCGTGCGTGGCCTGGCGGGCGACGGGGCGGCGCGCCGCGCAGATCGAGCGCTTCGCCACCGGGTTGTCGCACTTTGTCTACGACGTGCTGCTCGACGATGGCCGGCAGATCGTCGTGCGGCTGACGCGGCCGGAGCAGTCGGGCGAGTTCGCCGGCGCCGTCTACTGGTATGGCCGGCTGAAGCCGCTGGGTGTGCCGCTGGCCGAGCTGCTGTACGCCGACATGACAGGCGCGGCGGACGGCTTGCCCGCGCTGGTGCTGGAGCGGCTGCCGGGCACGGATCTGGGCGAGGTGTATGCCGCGCTCTCCCGCGAGGAGAAAGAGCGGCTGGCGCGGGAGATCGCCGCGGCTCAGCGCATCGCCGGCTCGCTGCCGCCGGCCGCCGGCTACGGCTATGCGCTCTCGTACGAAGATCCGGCGCTCAAGCGCTCGTGGAAAGCCGTGCTCGACGCCAGCCTGGAGCGCAGCCGCAGCCGGATGCGGCGCGCGGGGTTGGTGAACCCGGACACCGTGGAGCGTGTGCAGGCGGCGATCGACCGTGAGGGAGCGCAGTTCGCCCGCGTGGAGCCACGCGGTTTCCTGCACGACACCACGACGGGGAACGTGATCGTCTGGGGAGGGCGGCTCTCGGGCATCGTCGACGTGGACTCGGTCTGCTTCGGCGACGGCTTGTTCGTGATCGCCTTAACGCGGATGGCGCTGCTGGAGCTGGACTGCGATTTGGAGTATGTCGACGCCTGGCTCGCCGAGCGTGCGCCGGACGGCGAAGTACTGAAGATGCTGGGGCTCTACACGGCCGTCTTCTGCGTCGATTTCCTGGCTGAGCTGGGCCACGCCTTCAACCGCGCCGCGCCCGCGCCCGTCGATCCCGCGTACGTCCGGCGCCTGCTCGCCCTGCTCGATGCAGATCTGACCGAGGCGCGGGCGGGCTGAGCAGGGCGCCGGCAGCCGCGGCGCCGTTTTCGCCCCGTACGGCCCAGCGTATACGGCCGCACTGCGAGCCAGATCGTAACCGTAGCGACTCTGCAGCCCTTGCTTTCCTGCGCCGATGCTGATGCCGGGTGGGTTGCTCGCGCGGCGGGACGGCGCCTGGAAGGTGGGGACGTTCGTGGATCGGTTCTATCGTGGCTGGCTGCTCACGCAGACGAGCGCCCGCATCCTCTGGTCGGACAAGCGCCTGCTGCTGTTCACCCTGCTCAGCACGGTCTGCACGATCGTCGCCACGCTGATCATCCTCGCGCCCGTGTACACCGCGATCAGCAATCCGGCTCAGCCCTATACGGGCTTCCCGATCATGCGCATGTTCATCCTCTACATGACCACGTCGTTCATCACGCTCTTCCTCAACACGGCGCTCGTCGCGATCGTGCTGGAGCGGCTGAACGGGGGCAAGCTCGGCTTCGAGCACGGCCTGTGGGTCGCGGTAGACAACATCTTCACCATCATCGTGCTGGCCGCGATCTCGGCCACTGTCGGTGTGCTTTCGCACCGTCGGGCGGCGGCTGCGCTTCGGCGGCCTGCTGGCAGCGCTGCTGTTCGGCGCCGCGTGGGAGATCGCGACCTTCCTGATTGTGCCCGTGATCGTAGCGGAGGGCGGCGACCCGTTCAGCGTGCTCGGCCGCAGCGTCGGCCTCGTGCACAAGGTGTGGGGCGAAGAGGTGAGCAGCAACGTCGGCCTCGGCCTGATTGCGCTGCTGTTCTCGCTGCCGGCGATCGTGCTCGGCCTGCGCGGCCTCTTTTCACCCGATCATATACAGGCGCTCGCCTGCCTCGGCATCGCCGCCGTCTACCTGGCGGTGCTCAGCCTGATCGTCGGCACGCTCACGCAGATCGTGCAGGCCGCGGTCTACTACTACGCCCAGACCGGCGAGATCCCGCCCGGCTTCGACGGCGGCGCGATGGGCAACGCGATGAGCAAGTAGCAACTGCGGCCGGACCATCGGCCTGGCAGCTTCCGGCATAATCCGCGACGACGCCGAACGGCATCTGGCTCACGCGTCGGCGGCAAGAACAGAGCCTTCCGCCTCCCAAAGCTGCCGCGTGAGCTGCATGTGGCCGATGTGCTCGGCGAGGTGCAGCAGCGGATAGTAGACGCGGAAATGGCCCGACTGCACTTGCCCCCGGCGCGGGTGCGCGATGCTTACCGGCCAAACTCGATCCAGCAGCGCCGGGTCCAGCTCGCGCAGCACCGCGGCGCAGTCGTCGAACGCCGCATTCACGACACGCGCCAGCGTGGCGGCGTCTTCACCCTCCGCGGCGAAGTCGCGGGCGCGGTCGTAATCGATCGGCCGGCCGCTCAACTCTTGCACCAGCCACCAGCGCAGCGCGTCGGTGCAGTGCCGCGTCAGCATCGCGATCGAGCTGGTCTCGGCTGAGAGCGGTGTCCAGTCCAGCACCTGCTTCGGCAGGCCGTCGAGCGTGGCGAGCAGCACGGCGCGGCGCCGCTCCAGCAGCTCCAGGTACTCGTCGATCGCCGATGGCACATCCGTCCCTTGAGGCGAAGCCGAGTTCACACGCACCTTAACTCCCCTTTCCCCTATTATTGGGGGAAAGGAGCCGGGGGATAGGGGGCCGGGTCGGTCACGCGCCCGCCGAAGCGCAGGAAGCGCACAGCGCCATCCGGACGCAGGATGAAATCGAAGGTTGAGCCGGCCAGCGCACCGCCCGTGATGCGGAACTTGCGCTCGCCGATCGGCTCAGCGTGGTAGGCCGGCAGCGCCGTCTCCGCGCCTGAGAACGGATTGCGGGCCATCATCTCGACGCGCAGGCCGCCGTTCTCGGGCGTCAGCATGAAGCGCGAGAGCGGACGCGCGTAGGCGCCGGCGTAGCGGGCGAGCACTTCTGCCGGCAGCGTGATCGCGGGCGGCTCCTGCTTGTGCAGGCCGAGGTACCGCTCCAGCAGCGCCTCTTCCAGCGGCCGGTACGCCGCTGAGCCCTGCCCGCTGTTGGTGAGGATCGCCAGGGCGAAGCCGCGCTCGGGGACGAACGCCAGTCGCGCCTGAAAGCCGTTGGTGGCGCCGCCGTGGCCGATCACGGCCACGCCGTCGATCGCGTCCATCTGCCAGCCGAGGCCCCAGTGCGCCGCCAGCGCCGCCTCCACCTGCGGCTGCTGCATCGCCTGCACGGTGGCGGGCCGCAGCACGCCGTTCGCTTCGCCCTGGCCCAACAGTCCCATGTGAAACGCGGCGAAGCGCAGCAGATCGCCCACCGTGCCGATGATGCCGCCGGCAGCGTTCATCGTACGCGGAATCGGATAGGGACGCGCGATCTGGTTCTCCTGCCCAGACGGCTTTACATGGCCGATGGCCGCGGGATAGATGATCGCCTCGTGCGCGAAGTAGGTGCAACGCTCCAGCCCCAGCGGCGCGAACAGCCGCTCGCGCGCCGCCGTCTCGAACGTCTGGCCGCTGAGCTGCTCGACCAGACGCCCGGCGAGCTGAAAGCCGGTGTTGCAGTAGCTCCATAGCTCGCCCGGCGCGGTGTATTGACGCAACTGGTCGAAGGTGGCCACGGCCTTCGCCAGCGCATCGTCGCCCAGGCCGAAGTCGTCGAAGCGGTCGCCGTAGAAGCCGGCGGTGTGCGTCAGCAGATGCCGCAGCGAGACGCTGCCCTGCGCCGCGGCGTCCGCCAGCCGCAGCTCCGGCAGATACGCCGATACCGGCGCATCCAGGTCGAGCTTCTCAGCCTCCACGAGCTGCATCGCCAGCGTCGCGGTGAACAGCTTGCTGATCGAGCCGATCTGAAACAGCGTATCGGCGGTTACGGGCTGGCGCGTCTCAATGCTGGTCACGCCGAAGCCCCACGCCTCACTGCGACCATCGTGCAGCACGCCGAGCGCCAGGCCGGGCACCTCCCAACGCTCCATCTCGGCATCAACCAACTCGGCGATCTCCTGCTGGTGCGGCGTGGCGGCGGTTGCGCACATGCGGTCCTCCTGCTGCGGCCCGGCGCGAACGCCAGTCCCTCGTGCCCATGCGTATCACGCTGCGGCCTGGCACTACAACCGCAGAGTGCCCGGCGCGCGTTGTCGCGCCTGCACCTTGTGCCTGCTTCAGGGCTGCCCTACCGTGGCTCTGAACCTGCCGACCGTGAGGCGCACCCGCATGCCGCAGCTCGGCTTCTATCGCTACACCGACGACTTCGAAGCCAATCTGATCTCCACCACGCAATCCATCGGGCCGGCGCCGCACCAGTCGTGCAAATGGTACACTCCCAACGATTCGACACCGGCGCCGATGCACAGCGGTACCTTGCGCTCTCATACACGCCCGCGCACCGTATCGGCCCAATTCCAGAGGATGAGCTTCCAGACTTTGATCACCAGCGACTGCGTCTGGTAAGCCCGGCTTACGGCCAGCCGGGCGGAGCGCTGGAGGCGGCGACCACGCAAACAGCTTTCGTCTATGCGATAACGCGGCTACGCTAGCTGGTCCGGTAGAGGCGAACATGGCACACGGCGCGCTGGCATGGCAAACGAACGGCGCTGCCTGGCAAGCTCTGCTTGACGATCTTGAGCAGATGCTGCGGCATGAGATTCCGGCTGGTGTGGACGAGCGCGCGCTTCGAGTGACCCGCGAGCGATGGGATATGCCGGAAATACAGGCGCGCTGGCCATCCGGCCATCCGGCTCTTAGCCGCTCGCTCACGGTATCGTTGGGGCCGGGCGCAGCGCAGGGAGCAAACAGCGAGGCCGAGCTTACTCTGGTCGGATCGGCCTGGCTCGATGCTCCGTCGCTGGGGGAACGGCGATGGCATAGCGCTGGATTCGGCACATTCGCCGCCGTGCTGCCACCTGACGATCAATCCGGCCATGCGCTCGGAAAATCGAAGCGGCTGAAGATCCGCAACGCCCTGCGCAAGGCGATCACGGCGGTCTCGAACTGGACCGTGGACGATCTCGATCGGAGAGACTCCCTGCCGCCGCTGCCATTGGCCATTCGCGGTTCCGAGTCGGCGATCGCCGCTGACGGGGACGTAACCGTACGAATTCCCAACGAAAGATGACCATTCCGCACAGGTTCCGGCCCCGCGGCCGATTTGCTCCAAACGTCCTTCCATGCGCCGGCTCGCAGTTCTGTCCCCTTGCCAGCGTTTTGCAGCGGCGGGCGCCTATCGCCTCACCGTTGCTCGTGTAAGAATTGCACGGCATACGAGGCATCACCCGTCATCCCGCCTCGCCTGGAGCGATCGATGAAGCGACTTCTGCTGCTCGCCGCACTGCTGACCGCGGCGCTGGCGCTGCGCGCCCGGCCTGCGCACGCCGACGGCTCGTGGATGGATCAGCCGCTGGTGAACTGGAACGTCGCCGGCGCGGCCGTGCCTGCGGCGCCGGCGGGCGACTTCAACAACCCGATGTGCGGACAGGACGCGCGGCCCGTCGAAACCGCCCAGGACCAGGCCGTGAGCGACGCCGGCTGGACGCTGTTCGGCGCCTATCAGGGCGGCTGGGGCGTGACGCTGATCAGCGGTCTTTCCGGGTACGACGGCATGTGCCGGCCCTTCGGCTACCAGTTCTTCGTCTTCGTGAACGGCGACTTCGCCGGCACGATCGCGCCCGACGCGATGAACTCGCGCTTCGACGGCGCCGCGACGATCGTGCGGCTGGAGGCGCCCGGCCGCATCTCGGCGCAGTTCTCGCGCTACACCGACAGCGCTCCGCTCTGCTGCCCCTCGCGCATCAGCTTCGTGACCTACGCGATCGACGACAGCCAGGGCGCGGCCGTTCTGCTGCCGACGGATGTGATGACGCAGAATACGCAGAGCGGGCAATAGCCCAGAGTCTTTTTGCACTCGCGGCTGCGCGGGGCACCTATCCCTGGTCGCTGACGCGACCTGTCCCTTCCCGAGCCGGGAAGGGACTTCTGGAGCGCTCCCATCGTCGTGCGACGGCGGCGAGGTTGGGTGTCCTTGCGGGACGTGCGGAGGGCCGGTCTCCCATCCGCGTGAGATCCTCGAACCGTGACCCTTCCCGAGCCGGGAAGGGAGATTTCGCTTTAGCGAAAGCGGGGTTAGGCAGCCCGAACGCCTGTGCTGCGGCCCGCCGGCTCGTCTACTATGAGACAGCAGACAGCCGGCGGGCCGTACGGCGTGCTGACCGCCTGCAAGCAAACAACGCGAGCGAGGTGCGGGATGGCGGGAGCAGCGGCGCAGTTCGCGATGGTCTTCGAGCGCATCGGGCAGGACGCGCTCACGGCGCTGAAGGACATTCCCGGCGAAACGCTGAACCGCAAGCTCGACCTGCCGGAAACGAACAGCCTGTTCGCGCTCGCCACGCACCTCTACGGCGCCGCCGAGTTCTGGACGCTGGCGCTCGGCGCCGGCCGTACCGTGTCGCGCGACCGCGCCGCCGAGTTCAGCGCCAGCGGCACGTTCGACGATCTCGCGGCCCGCTGCCGGCGCTGGATCGCGGATGTGCACGACGCCTTCGATACGCTGCCCGACGCGGCGCTGGACAAGGTCGTGGACGGCCCGCCCAACGCCTACCGCGGCACGCTGCCGCCGGGCCAGATGACCGCGCGCGAGTGCCTGCTGCACGGGGTCGAGCACGCGGCCCTGCATCTCGGCCACATCCAGCTCACGCGGCAACTGCTCGGCCTTGCGGCCGCCGCATAGGCCCGGACAGGCATGAACCGCACCGACCGGCTGATGGGCATTCTGCTCGAGTTCCAGGCGCACGGCGAGCGTCGAGCCGAGGATCTCGCCCGTGTGTTCGAGGTCAGCGTGCGCACCGTCTACCGCGACGTGGAGGCGCTCTGCGAAGCGGGCGTGCCCGTGGTCGCCACGCCGGGCAAGGGTTACCGGCTGCTCGAAGGCTACTTTCTGCCGCCGCTCAGCTTCACGGCCACCGAAGCGGCGCTGCTGCTGCTCGGCGGTGAGTTTCTGCGAGCGCGGCTCGACCCGGAGCTGCGCGTCGAGGCCGCAACGGCGCTGAAGAAGCTGGCCGGCGTGCTGCCGCAGGAAAAGCGGGCTGACGCCGCCCGCTGGCTGCAGGAGTTGCGTTTCCCCGGCTTCGGCGAGCGGGCGGCGCGGCCTTCGCAGGCGCTGTTGCGCCGCGCCATCCGCGAGCGGCGCGTGGTGCGGCTGCTCTATCACGCCTATCTGCGCGCCGCGCCCGAGACGCGCGACGTCGAGCCGGTGAGCCTAGTCTACGTGGGCGGCGCCTGGCACATGGCCGGCTGGTGCCGGCTGCGGCGGGCGCCGCGTTTCTTCCGCCTGGACCGCATCGACCGGCTGGAGGTGCTGGAGGAGCGCTTCGTGCGCGGCGAGCGCCACGCCGCCGTCGGCCCGGAGCCGGGCAGTGCGCTCACCCGCTTCCCTGAAGCCCGCGTACGCTTCGATCCTGCCGTGGCCCGCTGGGCGCACGAACGCCAGCCGTATCTCTTCCTGCGCGAAGAGCGTGACGCGGCCGGCGAGCCCGTCTTCGTCTATGCCCTGCGCGACGAGCGCGAGCTGCTGGGCTGGCTGTTGCAGTGGGGCGCATCTGTCGAGGTGCTGGAGCCGCTGGCACTGCGCGAGCGGCTGGCGGGCGAGGCGCGCGCGTTGCTGGCGCGGTACGCCACTGCCGGGCATCAGAACATTTTTTCTGAGCAGCGGCGCGCTCCTGCCACAACGCTGTCAGGAGCCCTCTCGTAGCGTGTGGTTGTGGCCGGCGGAAGACCGGCCGCGAGCGAACGCAGGGAGGGTTCACCGTGATCAAGGGCTTGACCTACGCGATCCTGACGACGAAAGACATGGGCGCGACGCGGCGTTTCTTCACCGAGCAGCTCGGACTGGGCACCGAAGACGAGATGGAGGGCGTCTTCAGCCAGTTCACGACGCGCGAGGGCACGCTCTGGGCGATCATGGCGGCTCAACAACACAACACGCCGCGCGAGATCGAGCTGTATTTGCAGGTCGAAGACGCGGACGCGGCCTACGCGGAATGGAAGCGGCGCGGCGTCGAGACGGTGACCGAGCCGCACGACGAAGGCTTCGGCCGCACCTTCGCCTTCAAAGACCCCGAGGGCCGCACGCTGCACGCCTACGTGCGGGCCGGGTAGGGCGGCCCTCATAACCCCCTTCCCTTCTCTCCCATACACAAAAGCGATCGAAACCGCGGTGGACTGAGGGCCGTATGGGAGAGAAGGGGCGATCCCGTGTAAAGCGATTCGCGACGATGCCGGGTTACTCCGTTCCGGTTATGGAACGCTCGACATGCACGCTGCCGCACGGATAGCCGCACCGGCTGCACCAAAATGCCCCGGCCCCAGTGTTCATAGTCGTGGCGGGCGATCTCGACAGGGCGCATCATGCCGAGCAGAATGAATCGTCCGTAACCGGTGCTGGCCCGCGGAGAGCCGAGCTATGGCGCAGGCCGATGTCGCCCGCAATGCCCCGATTCCGCTGCGGCCGGCTAAGCCAACGCCGCACAACCTGCCCGCGCCCGCCACGCCGCTGCTTGGCCGCGAGCGCGAGCTGGCTGAAGCCAGCGCGCTGTTGCGCCGGCCGGGGCTGCGCCTGCTCACGCTCACCGGCGCGGGCGGCAGCGGCAAGACGCGCGTGGGTCTGGCCGTTGCCGAGGCGCTGCTCGAAGAGTTTCCTGCGGGCGTCTGGTTTGTGCCGCTGGCCGCCGTCGCCGATCCCGGCTTCGTGCCCGCGGCGATCGCCGCCGCACTCGGCGTACGGGAAGCGCCGGGGACGCCGCTGAGCGAGACGCTCGCGGCCTATCTGCGCGAAAAGCCGCTGCTGCTCCTGCTCGACAATTTCGAGCACCTGCTCGATGCGGCGCCGCTCGTCTCGGAGCTGATCGTTCGCTGCCCGCTGCTCACGGTGCTGGCAACGAGCCGTGCGGCGCTGCGCCTGTCGGGCGAGCACGAGCTGCCCGTGCCGCCGCTGGCGCTGCCGGAGACGAAGGCTGCGCCCGCGCCCGCCGTGCTGCTGGGCTCGCCCGCGGTGGCACTCTTCTGCACGCGGGCACAGGCGGTGCGGCCGGACTTCGCCTTGAGCGAGGCGAACGCCGCCGCTGTGGTCGCGATCTGCCGCCGGCTCGACGGCCTGCCGCTGGCGCTCGAGCTTGCCGCCGCCCGCACGCGCGTGCTGCCGGCGGCAGCCTTGCTTGCCCGGCTTGGACAGGGCATCGGCGTGCTTTCGGGCGGTCCGCGTGACCTACCCGTCCGCCAGCGCACGCTGCGCGACACGATCGCCTGGAGCCACGCGCTGCTCGCTCCGGTCGAACAGACGCTGTTCCGCCGCCTCGCCGTGTTCGCCGGCGGCTGCACGCTCGCAGCCGCCGAAGCCGTCTGCGCCGACGACCCTGACCCAGCCGAGACGGATTCCGAATCGCCCGTCGCGCCGACGATTGTAGGGGCGCATGGCGTGCGCCCGTCGCGGCGCCAGCCGCGAGCCGCAGAGCTCGCAGAAGATACAGCCTCGACCGACATGCCAACGCTTGCGGCCGCCGCGATCCTCGACGCGCTGACCGCGCTCATCGAGAACAACCTCGTGATCGAACGCGAAGGCGCAGCCGGCCAGCCCCGCTTCCTGATGCTGGAGACGATCCGCGAGTTCGCGCTGGCGCAGCTTGCGGCGAGCGATGAGGTCGAGGAGCTGTGCGGCCGTCTCCTTCGCCACCTGACAGCGCTCGCGGAGATGGCCTCACCACGGATCGAGCGCGGCGACCACGACTGGCTGGTACAGGTGGACGCCGAGCGCCATAACATTCGCGCGGCGCTGGCGTGGACGGCCGAACGCGGAGCAACCGAAGCTGGCATGCTCCTCGCGGCGGCACTCATTCACTACTGGGCCGTGAGCCGCAACGACGTCGAGGGCTGGCGCTGGCTCGAACGACTCCTTGCTATGCCGGGCACTCAAGAATACCCGGCCGCGCGAGCGCGGGCACTGCTCGCTGCAGGCGAGCTTGCCTGCGACTATCAGGCGCACGGCGGCGATCCCGTGGCGCGCCTGCGCGCCATGCGCCACCTGACCGAGAGCGCCGTGATCGCTCGATCCCTCGGCGACCGCCGCACACTGGCCGAGGCGCTGTGCCTCTGGGGGGCGTATCACGCGGATGCCGCAACAGGCGACGGTCTCTTGCAGGAAAGTGCAGTCATTGCCTCTGAACTCGGCGACATTCCATTGCGCGCAAAGGTGCGTGGCCACCAGAGGTCTCGCGCGATGAGCGCCGGGGACATCGCCGCCGCACGGCTTCACACGGAAGCGGCGCTCGCTCTCTCCCGACAAGCCGCAGATCCGCGCGGTATCGCCGGCAGACTCTTCATGCTTGGCCTGCTGGCGCTGAGCGAACACGACTACGCAGCGGCAGAGCGGTTCCTTCAGGAAGCGCGGCGGCAGCGGCCGATCGACGATCCCTTTTTCGTTGGAGGCGACCTTCACTTCCTCGGCTGGATCGCGGTTGCACAGGGCGACGAGGATCGCGCCGAGGCGCTCTTTCGCGAGGACCGCGACCTGGCACGCCGCTACGGCGATACGATCCAGGAGGCGAACGGCGAGATCGTTCGTGCAATGGCGACGGTCGAGCATGGCGCACCCGCGTTATCGTTCACGAGGTTGCTGGAGGCGCTCTACTCCAATCTGCGCATCGGGCAGAGCGAGGCCGCTGCGATCTGCCTTGAGGGGCTGGCGATCCTGCTGCAGCGCCTTGGACGGCCGGCGGCAGCGGCGCGGCTGGGCGGCGCGGCTGACGTCATCTGGCGAGCAGGGGGTGTGCCGAGACCCTGGTATCAGCACCTGTGCGAACTGCGGATGCGATCAATCCGAGCGGTGCTCGCGGAGACAGAACCGGACGCCTGGTGTGAGGGTATGGCGATGACCATCACCGAGACCGCCGCGGTGGTGGCCTCGTTGGCCGATGAGCTGTCTTCGGACAATGCTGCTGTTCCAAGATCGGTCTACCCCGATGGCCTGACCGCCCGCGAGGCTGAGGTACTGCGGCTGATTGCCGCTGGCAAGAGCACGCGCGAGATTGCGGTCGAACTCGTGATCAGCGAGGGCACGGTCGAACGGCACGTGACCAATCTCTACGGCAAGATCGGCGCCCGCAACCGCGCCGAGGCCACGCGCTATGCCCACGCCCACGGGTTTGCCGAACCGCACAACCCGTAGCAGCTACGGGGTTTCCCACATCCTCACCTGATTCTGCGCTCCCGCAAGAAATGTGGGGCTTCCGCGATGGCGGCCTGCGCCGCGTACGGCACGCTATGGGCACAACGCCGGCATGCGTACCCGCGCACTGGCCGGCAGCCACGGAAGGAGCCCGCCATGATCACGCATCCCACCGTGCTCAAGATCGACGCCGAGGCGCAGCAGTTCGCCGCGCAGCACCGGCCCGCGGCCGCGCCCGAGCAGGGAGTGCCCGCCGTGCGCCGCCGCCGGCTGGTCTCAGCACCGCGCCTGGTCCTGGTGTGGCTGGGCGCGCATGTACGTCGCCAGCCACATGCGCGGCGTCCGGCATCGCAGGGACGCACATAACGCCGGCCCATCGTCGGCCAGCGCGATAGCCATGCGCCGCCGTGCGCCGACCACCTGGAGCAGCGGCCGGCCGCGCCCACACCGTTGGCAGACGCCGCCGGGTTGCGCTGCGCCCCGGGCTCCAGCACGCGATTGTCGCTGAGGCGCGCGTTTATCTGGCAAGAGGCACAGGAGCGTGCAACATGACAGGCCACAGCATCCCGCACGATATTCTCGTCGCGCCGGAAGACGAGGCGCGTTCGTCGCGCTACGCGGCGCTGACCTCGTGCATCACGCTGGCGCTCGCCGTCGTCGTGGCGCTGGTCGCCTGGCACGCGTTCGCCGGCAACCCTGCGCAGGATACGAATCGGAAAGCCGCACAGCCACTGGCGGCCCAACTGGCGGCCACGGCAGTGCCCGCCGTGCAGCCGGCAGCGGACGCCGCGTCCGCCGGCCAGCCCAGCGCGAGCGTGGCCGCGAACGCCCCTGCCGCCGGTCCGCCACTGGTACTGCGCGCCGTGGCGCAGGTGGACCCGCAGGCGTCGGCCGGCACGCTGACGGTGTTCGTCGTCGATACGGCTGAACAGGCAACGGAGCTGGAGCAGGGATTGCTGGCGACGAACGCGATCCGCGCCACCGGCGGCGCAGCTCCGCTGCGGGCAACCGTCGTGAGCGCGGCGGCCGATCCGGAGGGCTTCTGGCTGGCCCTCGCACGGTCCGAGAACGAGCCGTTCTTCGTTGTGGATCTGCGCCAGCCGTGAAGGCCCGGCCCACGCCCTCACCCCCTCCCCTCTCCCAATCCTGGGAGAGGGGCGATCGTGGGGAGGAAGGTCCGGAGCCGGTGCGGCCAACCCTGCCGCGGCGTTCGGCATTCTGCGACTGTCTCGGGTAACCCGACGCCGCCCGGATCGCTCCACGCGGGATCGCCCCTTTCCCCTAGTAGGCAGTCACGCCGGGATTGTGGGATAGAGATGCTGCAACCGAATGCG
>CALFMN010000156.1 GCA_937879875.1 uncultured Chloroflexota bacterium
TGTCGTAGCCGGCGGCGCGGGCGGCGCAGCCGTCGAGCAGCTCCTGGCTGAGGACAGAACCCGGGGCTTCGAGCGTGGTCACGATGGTGTGCTCCTTACTTGCCGCTGTAGACGTAGCGTCCATACACTACGCTATACAACGCTAAGCGCATTTATGCGCAGAACGAATCGAGCTGTCAACAGCACACATCGCCGTGCTGGCGGCTGGCGTTGCGTGGACACAACGGGGAGAGCGAGGATATGGGTGTGATGGCGGAGCACGAAACCGACCAGAGTTTCGTCGAGCAATTGAACCCGGATGCGCACGCGATCGCCCTGCGGCTTGGCTGCGAGACCACGCTGGACGTTGTCTTTCTCGCCTATCTGCGGCGGCTCTCGCGCTTTGGCTACTTCACGCTTGGGCCGATCACCATCGACGTGAGCCTGGTCGAAGACCTCGTCGAACGCTGCGCCCTACCGGGTACGCCGATGGCGGCCTCCGAAGACTACAGCCGCTTCTCGCACCGGCTGATGCAGGAGGTGCGGCGCAGCGGCCGCAGACGCATCGACGAACGGCACTATCTGCTGGCGTTCATGCGCTGCGGCGAGGGCTTGCCGGCGCGTGTCTTCGGCGAGCTTGGCGTAACCCCCGAACAGATCGACCGCTACCTCCAGGGCGCGCCCGCCGTGGAACCGCTGGAACGGCTGCTGACGCCGGAAGAGGTTGCCGAGTACCTGAAAGTGCATGTCCAGACCGTGCGCGCCTGGATTCGCGCGGGCACGTTGCCGGCGCGGCGGGTGGCCGGCCTGCGCACCCTGCGTATCCGCTCAAGCGACGTGGAAAAGTTGCTCAAGCCGCTCGACGATCCGGACTGAGCGCCCACGTCGCGCACTACTCACTTCACCGAACAACAACGCGGCAGCAGACGAGATCTGCGCATCGGAGTGGTATGATGCGCGCCAGAATTACCCACACGGCCGCATGGCCGAGGAGTGAGTGCCATGCCACTCTACCGCATCGAACGGCAGCTCGACGGCGTGACACCTGACGAGATCGACGCGGCGGCCTTCCGCGCGGTAAGTTGCGCGCCAATCTTTTCCGGTCTCGCCTGGGTGCGCTCGTACTACGACCCGGCCGCCTCGCACCTCACGTGCTATTACGAAGCCGCCAGCGTCGAAGACATCCGCAAGCACGCAGAGATGGCGCGCATCCCCTGCGACTCGGTCGCCGAGGTCACCGAATACCTGCCGGAGCGCTACCGCTGAACACCCGCCGACGCCGGCCCGTCGTGCGAGCGTGCGCGAATGAACGCGCGCGGCGGCACGGCATGGTTGCGAAGCAGCAACGAACCCGGCGCCAGCCCCCCGATGAACGCACCCGCGACGCGGGCTGGGCGCTGCTCGATGCGGCTGCACAGCGGTCTCTCACGCTGACCGGCACAGCGTTTCTGGAGCCGTGGGATGCCGGCGCGATCACGGCCAGCCACGACCGGCCGGATCACCCGCGTGTGCTGAACGTCGCTGCACTGATGCCGTTGGTCCGCCAGAACGCCCGCCGCCGCCGTGCACGACTTGCGCGAGCCGTGGCCGCGCGCCGGGGCCGGCGTCAGCCGGGCACGCCTTGTCGTCAGCCCGTCGGGCGAGCATGCCGGCGTCGCGCAGCAGGCACTGACGCTCGGCGCCGTGGCCGTCCCGCGACGCAGCACGCTCGGCATGCAGCTCCTCGCCCGTAGCGACGACCAGTGCGAGCGTCCTGAGGCGGTGACGCCTGGCCGGGATGTCAGGACAACCGCGTAGACGTACGCGCATGAAGCGGCGCGCGGCCGAGAGACCTTCGCGTGGCATTGGCACCCGCAGGCGCGCGGCCAGATCGCCGAGCCGCACCTGCACCTCGGCGCCGGTTCGGGCGTGAAGGCGGCGCTGATGCACGGGCAGCGGCCCAGCGGCCACGTGCTGCTGTCCCGTGTGCGGCGCTGCCTGATCCGCGGTCTCGGCGACCGGCCCGTGCGGACAGACTGGGTGCAGACGCTCGGCGAGGTTGAGGCCCGCATGACGCCCGCCTGAGAGCCGCGCACCGTCGTGATACAGGCGCACGGTGCTACCCTGTCTCGCATGCAAGTCGTGCGGTTCTCTGATGAGCACATTGAACCGGCCGCCGCGTTGCTCGCGCGGCGCGGCAAGGCGAAGCGCGAGCGCGAGCCGGCGCTGCCCGCGCGGCTGGAAGACGCGGCCGATGCGCGGTCCGCGATCGAGCGGGCACTGGCCGCGCCGCGGGCCGAGGGCGTGGCGGCGCTGCACGAGGGCAGGCTGGCGGGTTATCTGATCGGCGCGATCGAGCTGCCGAACCCGCTCAGCCACCGCGCCCTGAACGACCCGCCGCGCGCCGGTTGGATCAGCAGCCACGCCGCTGACCCGGCAAACGCCGCGGAAAGTTATCGCGCGCTCTACGCAGCGCTGGCCCAACGCTGGATCGCGGCCGGTTCGTTCGCGCACCATGTCGGCGTTCGCGTGGGCGACCAGGCCGCGCTCGACGCCTGGTTCTCGCTGGGCTTCGGTCAGCTCGCCGTCCACGCCCTGCGCGACACGCGGCCGGTGCCCGGCGCATCACTGACGGCTGGCGTCAGCCTGCGCACGGCCACGGCCGGCGACCTCGACGTGGTGCTGCGCTTCACCGACGCCGTGAACCGGCATCAGGCGGCAAGTCCGATGTTTTCGCCCTATCTGCCGGAGACGCTGCCGGATCTGCGCCGCGAGCTGGCGGAGCTGCTGGCCGATCCGGAGTGCGCGGCGCTGCTGGCCGAGCGCGACGGCCGGCTCGTCGGCGGCTTCAGCTTCGGCCCGGCGCCGGAAGGCATGATTACGCCCGAGCGCTGCGTCTTCATCTTCGACGCCTGGACCGCGTCCGAGGAGCGCGGCCGCGGCCTCGGCTCGGCGCTGCTGGGCGCAACGCTGGCGCGGGCGCGAGGGCGCGGCGCTGAATGGTGCCAGCTCAACTACCTTAGCGCCAACCTGCCCGGCGCCCGCTTCTGGCTGGACCGCGGCTTCCGCCCGCTCACGCTCTTCCTGCAGCGCCGTTTGGACGAGCGCATCGCCTGGGCCTCGGGCAGGGGATAGGGTTCAGGGCTTAGGGAATATTCGATTGCTCGTTCTGTCACAAAACGCGGGGCTATCTCGTCTCACCTGTGAGAGCGCCGCCGAGGATGTGCGTCAGGCTGCGAGCGCGGGCGGGGCCGAAGTCGAGGAAGCTCACCGGCGTGTGTGCGCGCAACACTCGCTGGCTGCGGCGTCATCCCGGTGTTGGTCTGCAACCGTACCGTCTGTAAGAGCACTCCAGGCCAAAACGCGTTATCCGTGCGTTGATTCGTGAGAGTGATCGGGCACGATTGGGAGACAGTGCCATCGACCGCGGAGGAGCCGGAGACGATTAAGGAGCTCGACCATGACGACCACGGCGGCAGATCTGCTGCAGGCGGCGCGGGAACTGGCGCCGCGCGTCCGCGAACTGGCGGAGGAGAGCGAGCGCGAAAGGGCGATGGCGTCGGCACTCGTCGAGGCACTGCGCGGTGCTGGTCTGTGGGACGCGACCAAGCCGGCGGCCCTCGGCGGCCCCGAGCTGGAGCTGCCTGCCTTCCTGCGCCTGATCGAGGAGCTGTCGCGGGCCGACGGCTCGACCGGCTGGACCTTCATGATCGGCGCCACCACGGGCTATCTCCTGGCCTACTTTCCCGAGCGGACCGTCCGCGAACTCTACCGCACCTACCCCGACCTGATCTCCGGCGGTTCCATCGTGCCGCGCGGCAGGGCGGTGCGCGTCGACGGCGGCTATCGCGTCTCCGGGCGTTTCCCTTTCGGCAGCGGTATCCGCCACACGCAGATCATGGGCTGCGGCTGCCTCGTCTTCGACGGCGAGACTCCGCGTATGGGGCCGCTCGGCATGCCAGAGGCGATCATGGCGCTGATCCCCACCGCGGATTACCAAATCCTCGACTCCTGGCATGTCTCCGGCCTGCGGGGCACCGGCAGCGCCGACTTCGCGATCGCCGACGCCTTCGTGCCGGATCAGCGCTGCATGCCGTCCTTCACCGGCCGGGCGCAACGGCCCGAAGCGCTCTACCAGTTCCCGCTGATCTCGTTCCTTGCCGCCGAGGTCGCGCCGGTAGGTCTTGGCATCGCGCGGCACGCGATCGACACGCTCGTGGAACTCGCGCAGGCGAAGACGCCCACGGGACAGATAAGCCTCTTGCGCGAGCGCGCCGCGGTGCAGGCCGACGTGGCCCGCGCCGAAGCGTTACTGCGCTCGGCCGGCGCCTTCCTTTACGACACCGCGGAGCAGGCGTGGACCAAGACCTGCGCGGGCGAGCCGCTCGACGAGTATGATCGCGCCCTGGTGCGCCTGGCGGCCACGACGGCCGTGACACAGTCGGCACAGGCGGTCGATCTGATGTACAACGCCGGCGGCGCGACCAGTATCTACGAAACCAGTGCGTTGGAGCGCTGCTTCCGCGACGTGCACGCGCTGACGCAGCACGTCGCCGTGCAGCAGAGTTCCCTGGAGACCGTGGGCAAAGTGCTGCTCGGGATGGATCTGGGCATGGCGCTGCTCTGACTGGCCGCGCGGCTTCAGGTGATTCTTCTCCACGTGCGGGCCGCGCGCCACAGGCGGGAGCGCGGCGCCTCGGCCACGGCCGGCAACGCTGCCGCCGGCGGCCAGGCGATCGGCGCGAGCGGCCGGCCGAAGCGGGCAACCGACGCCGGGGCAGAGAGCAGGCGGCTGACATCCGGCAGGGCGCTCGCCTGATAGGTCTGTTCCACCTGCTGCGCCCAGGGCACGAGGTCGGAAAGCTGCTGGTTCTTGCTCGCGGCGGCGCCGATGCGGGCCTGCAGCACCGCCGGGCCGTGCGTCCAGCGCAGCGTGAAGGTCACGAAGTTGTTGCGCGGGTCCGGGTAGGAGATCAGCGTCTTGAAGGCCCGCGTGCCATCGCCCAGTTGCAGCGGCGGCGTCAGCTCGGTGTCGGCCTGCGTGCCGTTCGGTGTGGGCGAATCGTCCGCTTCGCCGTGGAAGAAAAAGCCGTCCGAACTCGGGTTCATCAGCTCGGCCCCTGCGCCGGGGGCGTCGGCGTCGACCGTCACGCGCTGGCCATACAGCAACTGGCGGTCGGGCGTGCGGAAAACCTCGTTGGCGTAGACCGCGCGGCGGAAGGTTTCGTCGAGCAAATGCAGCGTCGCGGTCGGGTTGTTCGAAGTCAGCACGGCCTCTGCCGGTAGCTGGATCGTGTTGGTATAGAGGCGGCTGGGCGCCGCGGAGGCGGGCACGATCGCCGTCTGGCTGTTAAGCGTGGCGTAGAGACGCTGCTGCTCCGTCACCGGGGCCACGACGGTCGGCGCGCCGAGCGCTACCGGCGGCCGCATCGCTTCGCCGCCGTCGATGCTGCGGCCGAGGTCGTTCGTGCCGCTCTGATCTTCTTTGCCCGCCCGTGCCTGGGCGCGCAGCTCGAAGGCGACCTGCCCGCGCGACCAGCGCAGATCGAACGCGGTGCTGGTCCGGCCGTTGCTGTCCGTCTGCACCAGCCGCCAGACGTTCGCCTGGCCGTCGCCCAGCGTCAGATCGGGCGGCGCCGTTTCTTGCGTGAGCGTGCCGCCGGCCGGATCGATCGCACGGGCCGTGCCGGCCACGACGTTCTGCGCTGAGGGCTGGTCGGCCATCACGCAGATCGTGAGCTGCGCGTCGGTCAGCGGCGCGGCGGCGGGCGGCATGACGCCCTGCACGGAGCAGGCCTGTGTGCCTTCGGCCGTGAGGCTGCCGAGCGCGGCATACGGATCGGCCCCGGCCACGCTCTGGCGCAGGGCGTCGGAGACGGGCGTATCGACGGTGATCGCACCGAGCGCATAGCCAGGCGGCACGTCGCTCGCGGCGAGCTGCAGCGGCTTGATCGCGATTACGGCCTCTTCGGGCGAGAGCGCCGTGGCCGCCTGCCGCGGCGCCGCGTGCAGCGTCATCCGCGCCGCGCCCGCCGACAGCAGCACGAGCGCCGCGCCCGCCGTGAGCCCAAACCGCACTCCCCGCATCGCCATCCCCCGCCGCCGGCCTGCCGCCGCGCGCTACGCATCACGCGTCACGCTACATGGGTTGCGAAATCGTGGCAAGCAGGAAGCGGTGCAGGGATGTTCGCTGCGCTTGCGCGGGCGGTCACGCTGTTTATGGGCCTCGACGGACGAGTCCCGTTCACCGGACCCTCCGGACACCGCCGAAGCCGCTGAGGCGGAAAGAAACCGCATCGTACGGCGCCGGAACCGCGCACGGGCATGATGGGCCGGCCGGACTATGACGATACCAGGAGATGAATGGCGAAGAATGCAGAGCCGCGGGAGAACCGGCCGATATGGAATCATTGCCAATCTGCCCGCGCTGCACCGGCGACTCGGCCATGCGGTTGAGCGACGGTGCGGCGGCCTTTGCTGCCACGGCCAGGCAGCGGAAGCAATTGGCCAAACCACGGCGGCCGGCAGCGGCCGCCGCTGGCGCGTTTCTGTTTGTCGGCGGCGCAATCTATCTCCTCAGCGGCTCGCTGTTTGCTCCGCCGCTGTTGGTCATGCTCGGCGCGGGTGTCACGGCCGGAATCGTTGCCGCCGTCATCGCCTGGGTCGGCGCCATGCTTCGAACAGAAGCGTGGCGCCAGCTCTGGTACTGCCCGCCCTGCGATATCGTCTTCTTTCCCGGACAGCAAGGCTGGGCGAGCCCGGCGCAGTGGCAGTCGCTCGCCCGTTTGGCTCCTGCTGCGCGCCGCGATCGGTCGGAAACGTCCGCGTAAGTGCCGTCTCAACCGCATCGCTGCGAAGCGTCCGCGTCCGCCTGTCTCGCGGGATACTGCTGTGTGCAGGCGGGCACAGCCGGTCCCCGCTCAGTGTTCTATGCGGCGTCTGGATCTGCCGGCCGGGCGAGATCGGCGTGATGGCGGTGCCGACAGCGACACACCCGGCGCCGTTGGAGGTCCAGCCGCAGCGTTACTTGTTGCCGGGCTCCCGCGTCCGAAGTAGCTGGGCGACCTGTTCCTGCGCGTTGCCCAGCAGATGGTGCAGATCCCGCTGAGCTTCGCTTGCCGTGTGCAGTTGCCTCTGCAGCGCCGCGTTCTGCGCCTCCAACTGCTGCCGCTGGCGCCGCAGCTCCGCCACAAGCTCCGTCAGGTGGGCGTTGTCGCGCTGCAGCGCTTCGACCTGCTCTCGCTCGCGCTGAAGCAGCCGTTCCACATCCTCCGGGCGGGCCGGCGCCGCGGGCACGGTGACCAGGCGACGGCCGGCCCCGTCGCGGTGCGCCTGCAACTGGCCAAGCCGGACACGGCGGCGCACGGTATCGACACTCACGCCGAGGACGATCGCCGCCTGTTCGAGCGTGACCTCGGGCATTTCCCGCTCCCTCTGCAGCCTGACCTCCATCTTCCGGGACAGTGCCGGCAACTTCAAGGCGGATGCCTGGCATTTGCCGGGAAAGACGTGTAGACTTACTGAGTAACACCCGCTGCTGGGCCAACGTCGCCGGCGTGTGCCGCCTTCATTCATCCATGCATGCGCACATGCGCATGGGCAGACGCGACGACGGGCGGAAGGATCCCGAGTGGACGACGATGTCGGCGCGACTCCCGTGGCGCTGCCCGTGCTTGGCCTCGACAGCAGCACGATCCATGCCCGCACGTTGGAGGCGGCGCTGCGCCGCCTGCAGGGTGTGGTGCGCGCCTATGTCAGCCCCTACACCGCCCTGGCCTACGTGGAGTATCAGGCGGCGCAGATCACCGAGGACCAACTCGTTGGCGCGATCGCCGGCGCCGGCTACCGCCTCGACGACCGCCAGCGGCGCTTCCGCTGGCGGCGAGAGTGAGCGCGCGCCGACCACAGCCGCTGCCCCCGCCGTGATCAGCGTTTCATCACCCCGGCGAGCGTCGCGCGGCATGACCGCGCCAGCGCGCGGCTTGGCGCAAGGAGCTATGCATGCCGTCTATCCTGCCCCCGAGCCGCCCGCCGACGCCCGGTGCGGCGCCGTCGCTCGCGGTTGGGCAGTACGCGGAGCTGAAACGCCGCGTTCGTGATGCCGGGCTGCTTGAGCCGCAGCCACGCTATTACACCGTGAAAATTGCGGCCACTGTCGGCCTCACCGCGATCGCTCTCCTGCTCCTGCTCGCGAGCCGGAACCCGTGGTGGTTGGTGTTCGGTGCGGCGTTCCTCGCGGCGGTGTTCGCTCAGCTCGCCTTTCTCGGGCACGACGTGGGGCATCGCCAGGTGGTGCGCTCCGGCTGGCTGTATACCGCGCTGAGCATGCTGCTGGGGAACCTGCTGGTCGGCGTCAGCGCGACGTGGTGGCAGACCAAACATAACCGGCACCACGGCCACCCCAACCGCCCCGGCTTCGATCCGGACATCGATTTGCCGGTGCTGGCCTTCACCTCAGGGCGTGCCCGCGCCATGAACCGCGCCCAGCGCATGGTGGTGCGCTATCAGCACGTTCTGTTCGTGGTCCTGCTCCTCACCGAAGGGATCGTGCTGCGGGTCTCGAGCATTCAATACCTGCTACTCCGCCGCGGGCGGCACTGGCTCCTGGAGCTGGCGCTGATCCTGGTCCATGCCGGCGTCTGGAGCCTGATCGTCATCCAGCATTTTGGCCTCGGTCCCGGACTCGGCTTCATCGCCGTCCAGCAGATGAGCTTCGGTCTGTACATGGGGTTGGTCTTCGCGCCGAACCATAAGGGCATGGCCATGACCGAGGACGACGGCGAGGTCGACTTCCTGCTCGAACAGGTGCTGGGGTCGCGCAACGTGCGGTCCAGCCCGATCGTGGACTACGTGTTCGGCGGCCTCAACTACCAGATTGAACACCACCTGTTCCCGACGCTGCCACGCAATCGCCTGCACGCGGCACAGCCACTGGTGGAGGCTTTCTGCGCCGAGCGTGGCATCCCATATTGCCAGACCAGCCTGTTTCGGGCCTACCGCGACATCCTCAGGCACCTCTACGCCGTCAGCCGGTCCGCCCACGGCGCCGCCGCGCAGCCCGGCGGCATGCCGGCAGAGCCCGCGGTGGGTCCATGATCGGCAGACCGAGCGCCTGCCCGCGCTGTGCCGCCGGCGCCGTCTACCGAGAAGCCGCTCCCGATGAACAGCGCTGGTATTGCCTGATCTGCGGCTGGCGCGAGGCACCCGCCGCAGACGAGTCAACAGCAGCCCCGGTGCCCGCTCGCAGAACCTGGCATGCCGGAAAGTCGCTGCAGTGACCGGGGTAAGCGGCGTCCAGGCCGTTGCAGCGCACGACGATCTGGTAAGGCCGAGCGTAAGCCGTGCGGCCGGCCCTCGACATCCGCAGCGGCGATTGTGCCGGCCGAGCCGCGACGGGCCATAGCTCTGCCCGGTGCGCGGCCGCACAAGCCAGCGCTCCCGCCGGTACGCCGGTACGAAGGAGGCACATCCCTGATCGCCGACGCCGATCTCCGACCAGGGTTCTGTCCAGAGGCGCGGATCTATTGCGACGCCTGTGACGGCGCGCGCCTCGCCAGCGGCTCCGTGCAGCACGGGCGCTACGTCCTCTGCAATGGCTGTGATGCTGAATACGCCTGCGCCCAGATCAAGCAAGGCAGCACCTCGCCGGGCCGCTACGTGCGCGACAAGCGGTTCGGAGAGGATGAGAGCTACCGGCTGCGGGACGCAGAAACGTGATCGGCTCGCGGCCTTCCAGGGTTGTATGCTGTTGCGGGCATCCATGCTCGACGGCGGCTGGACGAGCGTATACGCCAGGCGCTGCACTGCTGCGCGGGGACCAGGGGGACTTATGCCACCGAACTCGACGCTGCTCGAACCCGCGGCGCTCTTCGCCCATGCACGGGGGGCGGCTCGCACCGATGAAGCGCGGCACAGCGTGGATACCAGCAGCCCGCGGTCGAGCCAGCAGAACGAACAGACCGTCCGCGGTTGGGGTGGCGCGGCCTTGAACGACCTGGAGTGGGACTCTCAGTGTACCTACCCCAAGGCGCTGCGGGACGAGTATCGCAGCGTCTATGCGACCGAGTACCTGCAACGGCGCTCCGCCCGGACGCGGGCATAGCACACGGGCCATGCGATCAGATTTGCTGTCCGCGCCCGCACGGCGAGCCGGCCGGGGCCGGCGATGGCACCGTTCGCCTTCCGGTCCGCACCGCCGCGGAATGCGCCGGCCGTGGTGATTCTGCAGGCGAGCGACGCTATGGCGACTCGCCTGAGGCAGCAGCGGCGGCGCCGGGACGGTAGCCAGCGGCGCGGGTTTCTTGAGCGCGGCGTTGCGGGGCTGCATTTCGCGCGAATGTGTGCTATAGTGGTAACAGCAATTCTTCCTCAACGACCCTCGGCACCGGGTTCCCCCCTGTTCCGTGTTCGATGACCGAAGCTTGCCAGTACAACCTGGAGGTCATCGAATGAACTTCGTTGACAAGACCCTCACCTGCCGCGACTGCGGCACCAACTTCACCTTCACGGTCGGGGAACAGGAGTTCCACGCCCAGAAGGGTTTCACCAACGAGCCGGGACGCTGTCCGGACTGCCGCGCACGGCGCCGCAGCGAGCGCGGCGACTCCAGCTACAGCGGTGGTGGCGGCGGCTACGGCGGGCAGCGCGAGATGTTCTCGGCCACCTGCTCGAGCTGCGGCCAGGAGGCGAAGGTGCCGTTCCAGCCGCGCGGAGACAAGCCGGTTTACTGCTCCGACTGCTTCCGCACTCAGCAGGGCGCATCGAGCGGGAGCCGCGGCGGCTACAGCGACCGCGGCAGCCGCTGGTAGGCGTGACCGGCCACTCACAAACTGAATAGCAAGCAGAAAGCCGACGCGCGCGCCGGCTTTCTGCTTGCTCGCTTCGGAATGCATGCGCGCCAGCCGCTCGCGTTCGTCCTCGGGAATCAGCGGGCTATTGAGATCGTTCGCCGTCCCGCTGCTCCGCGGTGAACGAATCGGCGAGCGGCCGCGCTTGCCGCCGGTGGTACGGCGCCTTGTGCTGCAGCTCTGCCATCGGAACGTCGGCCCGGCGCGGCTCGGCCATATTCATGACGATCGGCGGCGCCTGCCGCTCCGGCGCGCGGCGCAGCGGCGCGATCGCCGTGCCGACGGCCTGCAGATCGACGCGCAGGACATTTGGCCCAGCGAGATGCACGCGTTTGTCCAGCGTCAGGCCGACGATGCCCGCGGCGCCGGCCTGCTTCGCGTCTGCTTCGATGCCCGCAACGGCCAGGCGGCGCGCCTGCTGCAGCGCCTCGGCCATCCAGGTCAACTCGATGTTGCCAGGCCCAACCCGGCTGGACTGCCCGGCCATCATACGTCTCGCCAACCAGCGGTCCCCGTTCGCAAACACGGAGCCGTAGCCGGCGACGATGCCTTTCGGCCAGTACCCTGCCTGCCGCAGCGTCCACAGCTCCTGTGCTGAGAGCGTGGCGGCCCAGAGCGGCGTCTCCGCGAATACCTCGCGCTCGCGCACGGCCGCGCCGCTCGCGCGGCATTCGATTAGCTGCATGAACTCCGAGCCTTGAGCCGCCTGCGCGCTCGCCTCGATCGCGACGCCGACGATGCCGTTCGCGCCCAGCTTTTGCGCCTGCTCGTTCATGCGCTGCAGCGCCAGATGCAACGCTTCGAGGTGGGCCTGCGCGGTGCGTTTCTGTTCGCCGATCACGTTGACACCGCCTGAGGCCGAGACGCGGTTCACCACGCCGTAGACAAGGCCCAGCGGCTCCAGCCCGGCCTGCCGCGCCGGTGCCAGCCCGTCTATACCGCTGCCCGCGACGAACATGGCGAATGCGCCTCCAACCCGCTCAGCCGCCGTCGCCCGGCGTTGGCAGGCTCGGCGTTTGCGATGCCGGGTCGCTCGCAGCCCGAATTGACTCTACGCGCAGCGTGTCCGGCTGGCTATCCGGCACGACCTTGTGCGCTTCATGAGGGCTGTCCGTTACAGGCAGCGGACGCTTCCGGGCGATGGCGGGAACGGCGTCGAGAGGATCTGCACCGAGACGACGGTGAAGGTCCGGCAATGCCCGGCGCGGGCAGGCTGTTGCCAGTAGCCGCTCACGCGCACGTGAGGCGGCCGCGACGTGCCAGGCCGAAAGAGGAGGCTCTGGTCGCCGCCCAGGGTAGGCGTTGCCGCCATCATCGGTCGTGAAGTTGAACACGGTGACCGACGGCCCCGGTGTGGACATAGGCCGCACCACCGGGTCGCCGAAGATAACGCCGATCTCGCCGTCGAGCATCAGGTACGCGCTCGGCGACACAGTCGCGACAGCCGGGATAGTGGCTGGTACGGCGAGCTGCCTGTTTCCGCAGGCAGCAAACAGCGCCAATATCGCAGCGACGAGCGCGGTTGCGGCCCAGTGCATCCGGCACCTACTCGTTCGCTCTGAGCGCTATCTGCGGCGTCTGAATGCCAATGCGATGCGCCCCGAAGAGCATTGTCAGGAGGTAAGGGTAAGCAAGCGCGTGTCGCGGTCGAAGTGTATCTGGCGGAAGCCGTTGAGAAATTGCAGGCCCAGCATCCCCTCGAAGCCGAGCAGACGCGGACCGCGGCTTGCCCGGACGATCAGCGGCGGCCCCTGTTGGCCGTCCAAAAGCATTCCGCGCAGCCGATAGAGGCCCGGCGCAATCTCGTCGAGCACGCCGAAGGCGGCGAGCGAGTCGCGTAGCTCCAGGCTGAGCACCGAAAGTGGCCGGCCCGTGTTGAGCACGAGGCGGAATTTGTAGACAAGAGCGTCGGTCGTCAGAGCAATGGCGACGGTGCAGGGCACGAGCAGGAAGCCATTCGGGTCGTCCTCCAGTCGAATCGCGAGGCTATCTCCGGCGGATGTCACGCCTGGCGCTCCGAAGTTGGTTTCTTTCGATCATGGCCAATCCTTCGGGACCGGGTGGGATCGGGCGGTGGGCACGGAAGGTGTAGTAGCCCTGGCTCTGCATGTTCGGCTCTCGGAGTGCCTTGAATAGAGCTTCCTGAATGTCAGCTCGCCTTCTGCCAACGGCGAGCACGATCCCGCTCCGTGCAGCGCCTCGCGCATCGGATTCGTGCACTTCCATCAGGATCCACCGGTTCGTATGGCGCTCGCCCACTTCGTCGACCGTCATCGGCTCCGGTGATGGCTGATCGGTCGTGAACCTACTTCGTCGCACCTTCCGCATGGCCGCCGGCGAGACGCCGCGCTTCGTCGGCTGCATACGCCCGTTCGTGGCCGCGGCGCGCAGGTGCACGGGTCCGGTCAGCACGTCGTCAACGTGCACGACAGTAGCGTCGTGGAGGAACGCTGGCCCCTGCGCTTCGAGCGCAACAAGCAGTCGCTCAGCGGCCGGTAGCGCGGGCTCAGGCAGTTCGTCAATCAAACGATGCAGATCCGCTTTGGTGACCATAGCCCTGACTCGCTCCCGCTACGTGTTCACACTCAGCACCATCTGCGGCGTCTGGATCTGGTGGTCGGCTGAAGTCGCGGTGACGGCGGTGCCGACGGCGAAGAACTCGATCACGTGGCTGCCCCAGCCGTGGTTGTTCTCCACGATCTGCGTGCCGACGATGCCCTCCGCCTGCACGTCCAGCGCCTCGGCCTGCATGCGCTCCATCGCCAGCTCGCGCGCGTCGTAGAGCCCCTGCGTGTAGTTCGTCATCTCCTGGTTCTGGCCCATCTGCTTGATCGATTGCATCACGCCCTGGTGCGCGACGTGATAAACGCAGTTGCCCATCACCAGCGCGAGCGGCCGGTAGCCGGCGCGCAGCAGAGTCCAGAAGTCCTGGCCGGAGAGGTCGGAAGTGAACGGCTTGCCCTGCGCGGTGCGGTGGCTCTGGCCGTTTTGCGCGACGACGGCCGTGCCGATCGCCATGAACTCGGCCAGATGCTCTCCCCAGGCGTGGCGCGTCACGTCCAGCCGCACGCCGATCACGCCGTCGGCGCCGAGCGCGTCGGCCTCTTCTTCCATACGCGCCATCGCCAGCTCGCGCGCCTCGTACATCGCCTGGGTCAGCTTCTCTAGCTCCATGTTCGTCGACCAGCGGCCGAACTGGTAGCCGATGTGATAGATCGAGCTGCCCATCACCAGCCCAACCGGGTCGAAGCCCGCCTCTTTGACCAGCAGGAACTCGTTGACCGACAGGTCGCTGGTGAAGAAGCGGCGGCCCTGCGCGCCGCGCGCCGCCTCCAGCCGCTGGCGGGCGGCGTCCGGAATCTGGGGCATGCCGGGTTCGTTGCTGCTGGTCATGCGCTCCTCCACGGCGGATTTCTGGCGGCGTTCGCCAATAAGGTTGCCGTCATTGCGTCTGCAGCTCTTCGGCCTCCGTGGCCGAACGGCGTGTCAGGCCGATCATGTCGAGCACGGGGCGCGGCCGGCCCGCGGCGAACGCCTGCCGCGCCGGCGCGATCGCCGTGCCCATCGCGAAGAAGTCCACCACCAGGGCAAGATAGTTCGTGTTGTTGCTCTCGCGTTCGTGCAGGTGCTTCTGCACGTCGATCTTGACGCCGGCCACGCCCATCGCGCCGGCGCGCTGCACGTCGGTCGCCAACCGCTGCATCGCCAGACGGCGCGCGTCGTAGATCGTGCGCGTCCACTCGGGCAGCTCCATGTTGCCGTAGCGGTAGAGGGTGCCTCCGACGTACGGGAAGCGATACGGAAAGTTGTAGTAGGCGCAAAAGCCCATCGCCAGACCGAGCGGCAGGTAGCCCGCCTGCAGCAGCGCCCAGAAGTCGTCGCCGGAGAGATCGCTGACGAAGGGCCGTTGCGGTGGTGGCGCGCCGCGCAGCCGCACCGCCGTGCCGATCGCCTTGAAGTCGAGCAGGCCGCTTTCGCCCTCGTAGCCTTCCGCCGTCAGCCGCACGCCGACGACGCCGTGGGCGCCGAGCGCCGCCGCCTCCTGCTCCATGCGGCCCATGGCCAGCTCGCGGGCGTGCATGTGCGCCTGCGTAACGGTTTCCAACTCCTGTGCCGCGCCGCCGTACCAGTTCCAGCCGTAGGTCTGCCAGCCGACATGATAGACGCTGCTGCCCATCACCACGCCCAGCGGCTCGTAACCTTCGGCCTCGACCAGCAGCAGCTCGGCGACGGAGAGATCTGTGGCAAAGAAGCGCCGCCCGCCCGTCTCCTGCCGCAGACGGCCGCGTGCCGCCATCGGCAACTGTCCCGCGGCCAGTTCTTGTGCGCTCTCCTGCGAGGCGGCCGCGTCTTCCGGCCGTTCGTCGTCGTTCGCTTCTGCCATGCGCGTATGTACTCCAGTCTCGCCGCGAGCCCGCGGTATCAGGCGTCCGGCGGGCGGCCGAGCAGCAACCGCTCCAGCGCCTCGCGCCCGCGCCCGCTGCGCTGCGCCATGCCGGCCAGATCGCCCGCCAGGCTCTGCAGCCACTCATCGACGCTGAGCTGCTCGGTCTTGAGCGCGATGTTGCGCACGACGTTGGTACGCTCGGCCCGCAGGCGGCCGTGGCCCTCGTCGGCGATGCCGTAGCGCCGCTCACCGAGGTCCAGCGCGATGCGCTTCACCGGCTTGTCGCGGGAAAACATGCCGCCGTGGCGCTCGACCTCGACCTGGCCGGGCAGGGCGCCGTCCAGCCGCACGGCGAGCGCCTGCAGGAAGGCGTGTGTGTCCACCATATCCGCCCGCAGCGAGGCGAGCAGCAGGTCAATGTCGCGGTTTTCGTCTTGTGGCTGGGTCATCGGGCGCAATGCTCCGTGCAGGTGGCTGCGGTGCTGCGTAGAGCATACCGCAGCGCACGGGCGCGTAACCGGCCGCGAAGCCGCGTTAGAGCACTCCAGCTTCCTTGAGTGCCCGCCGAATGATCGGTGCGAACTCACCACCAATCGCCAGGGTACGAAGGGCATTTGGCGTAACGAGCCGGCGGTGTGGCACTTCGAATTCCGGTTTCCATGGGCGAAGCTCGATGTCCGCTCGCCATAGCGCACGAACAAGGACCAGCCCTTGCTCGTGGCCCTCTCTGCAGGCTCCGCGAGAGAAACCGAGCAGTCGAGCATGGCGGACTACGCCACACGTCTCCTCCAGCATCTCGCGCCGCAGGGTTTGCTCCCACGTCTCACCGGTCTCCGGTCGACCGGCGGGCAGATCCCACCGTTCGCCGTCGCCGCTGATTACGACGACCTGGCCATCGGCGGTCACGCAGACACCCGCGGAGCCATGGGGGGTGCCAGCGGGAGGAGCCGGAGGCGGATGCCACGACACCGCCCACACTTGCCCGTTCGCGCGGATGAGCAGCTCTTCACCGTCACGAATCGCCCACTCATCCGCCAGGGTGGCCACCTTTTCCCTGCGCCGATTGAGTGCAGCAGCGCCGGCCGGCGCGGCAGAATGCCACGATCGCTTCAAGCACAGGGGCGTATCCCCGCGTGGTGTCAACCCGCAGCGCGGGCATGCCCAGGTCGAACGCGTCGAATACCCGCCACGGATAGGTTCCGTCCGCCATCTGCCCGCTCGTCTTCGCCAATACGTTCGCTCGCTTCCGCGGGTTGCGCTGCTCGCGGTCGAGATAGCGCCGTCCTGCCTCGTGGTCCGTCGTGTCACAGGTGAGCACGGCCAGGTCGGCCGCCTGAGCCCAGACGCGGAGCGTCGCTTCGGCGCGCATGCGGGAGAAGGCCTCGTCCGCAATCAGGCTGACGGCCGCGCTGAGAAATGGGAACGTCAGCCGGTGGTGTCGCTCAGGTAGGCGTCCAGTCCACGGATCATCAGGTTAATGCCGAGGGCAAACTGGGCCGACATGTCGCAGTCGCCGCATACCCGGAGCGCCACGCGCATGAGGTGGTCGGGCACGTCGGTTGGTACCAGCGCGCTCACCCGGCGGAACCGCTGCAGATCATCCTCATCGGCCCCGGCCGGCCCGGCCGGGAAACATGACACCTCGGCGAGGGCGTACCCGAACCCGTAGGCGAACACCGTTCGCAGCAGCGCAACGGCGCAGTCCTCGGGCACTCCGCCGTCGCGCATGACGCGAAGGTAGGTTTCGCAGATCCGCAGTGCACTCTCAGGCATCAGCGGACGGCTCGTCAGCAGCGGGGCGACGTGGGGATGACGGTGGACGAGGTCGCGCAGCGAGGCGGCGAACGTGCGAGTGGCATCACGCCAGTCGCTGGCGGTTGCGGGGGTCGCGTCGACCTCTGACCACAGGCGCTCCACGAGGCCGTCGAGGAGGTCGTCCTTGCCCCGTACGTGGTTGTACAGCGACATCCCCTTCACGCCGAGCTCCTCGCCCAGTTTGTGCATGCTCAGCGCGTCGAGCCCGTGCGTATCGGCATATGCGAGGGCCGCCTCGAGCACGCGTGAGCGGTTCAGCGCCTGGCGTGTCGGAGCGGACCCGGGTTTCATCTCTACGCTCATGATCCAAGCTTACTCCATAAGCATACGCTCTTGACAGCCTCGCGAGGCAGGCATACCGTGGATATACGGCGTATACTTACGCCGTAAGTAATCGGCAGGCGTGAGTACGTGCCCGGCCGAGACCTGGATGCCACCAGTGCGGCTCTGCGCAGTAGCCCCGCGTCGAGGGAGAAACAGGGAGACATGATGAGCACACAGCCTGCCATCCCCCGGCCAGCGCGCGATTTGCCGCCTGCGACCGCGGCCAGCGTGATCGAGCTGTGCGGTCTGAGCAAGACGTACGGCCGGGGCCGCTCAGCGGTGACCGCGGTCCATCCGCTGACGCTGACCATGGAACCAGGACGGGTAGTCGGCCTGCTCGGGCCGAACGGAGCGGGCAAGACGACGGTGATCAAGCTGATCTGCGGGCTGGTCACACCAACCTCGGGCGTGGCGCGCGTGGGCGGGTACGACGTCGGCCGGCAACGCAGCCGCGCGGTGCGGCAGATCGGGGCCGTGCTGGAGGGCTCCCGCAACGTGTACTGGTCGCTGTCGGCGTGGCAGAACTTGCTGTACTTCGGCCGCCTCAAGGGCCTGCGCGGTGCGGAGATCAGACCGCGCGCGGAGTATCTGCTGCGCGAACTGGGTCTGTGGGAGCGCCGCGATCAGCTCGTCGGCGGGTTCTCCCGCGGCATGCAGCAGAAGGTTGCCGTCTCCGCCGCCCTCATCGCTGACCCGCCGGTGGTCCTGCTGGATGAGCCCACTATCGGCCTGGATGTGGAGGCGGCGCGCACCGTGAAGGACTGGATCGCCAGACTCGCCCGCGACGGCAAAACGGTGGTGTTGACCACGCATCAGTTGGAGGTCGCGCAGGAGTTGTGCGACCGCGTCGCGATCATCCAGCAGGGGCGAATCGTGGTCGACCTGGCGACCGAAGACTTGCTCAACCGCTACGCGGAGGACCGGTATGAGATCCAGCTCTCCGGACACCTCAGGCCCGGCGACGACGCGCTCCCCCACGGCGCACAGGTGCGCGCGGAGGACGGCTCCACGCGGATCATCTTGCCGTCGACGGACGCCACCGAGCTGTACTCCGTGCTCGGCTATCTCCGCCGCCGCGAGGCGCGGCTGGTATCGGTCAGTCAGGTCAGGCCGGGGCTCGAAGAGGTTTTCGTGCGGCTGGTGAAGGAGGGCTGAGGATGGCCATGACCAGCGGTGCACCCGCCGGCGCCAGAGGTGCCCCTGAGGTTACGCGCTTGCTCGGCAACGAGACGGCCAAAGGGCTGTGGATCCTGTGGTCGCACAAGGTCACGCTCGTTCCCCAGCTCGCGCTCATGGCGACGACCTATCTCCTGTTCCAGGCCGTGCTTGGCGGCGGCCATCTCGTGCAGGCGCTCCTGCCGGTAACGCTGTTCGCCTACCTGGCGTACATCGTCGTCTACGTGGCACTGCTCAAGATGGCCGCCGGCCTGCTGGAGGAGGTCAACACCGGCACCCTTGAACAGACCCACCTCAGCCCGCTGCCCTCCTGGCTCCTATCGGTCGGCCGGCTGAGCGCGGTGCTCGCGGAGGGACTGCTGACCGCCGCGGCCGTCGGCGGCGGGCTCGTGCTCGCGCTTCGCATCCAGCTGCCGCTGCGCCCGGCGGCGCTTGTGCCACTCGCGCTCATCCTGGCCGACATCGCCGGCTTCGCCCTGCTCATCGGCGGTTTGGCGCTCGTCGTAACCTCGATCGGTGCCATCATCCACGTCATCGGCAGCTTCGTGATGTTCCTCAACGGCGGGCTGGTGCCGGTCTCGGTCCTCCCGCGCGGGCTGGAGATCGCCGCCAGGTTCGTTCCCACCACCCTCGGCCTGGACGCTACCCGCAGGGTCCTGTTCGGACACGAGACGCTGGCCGGCACCTGGGGCGACCACAGCCTGCAATGGGCACTGCTGCATGCCATCCTCATGCTGGCTGTTGGCTGGGCCGTCTATCAGGCCGCCATCCGCCGGGGGCTGCGCGAGGGGAGGCTCGGACCGCAATGACCACATACACGTACGCAACCGCCGTTCCTGCCCTGAGCACCTCCCGCTTCCTCGTCGCGATCGGCAACGAGGTGGTCAAGGGCCTGCGCCACGCATGGTCCGAGCGGGTCCAGATCGTCATCGAGCTTCCGTTGTTCGTCAGCTTCATGCTCCTGCTCAGCTTGACCCTCGGCCGTGGTAACCAGATCGCCGTGACTGGCCGGCTCTCGTGGACGTTCGATCACCGCCAGACTACCTGGGTGTTCCTCGGCTTCGTGGTGTTCACCTTCATCTACCTGCAGAGCGTGAAGATGTTCTGGCGGCTGCTCGGTGAAATCCAAACAGGCACGCTGGAGCAGGTCTATCTCAGTCCGTTGCCGGCCTGGCTGACCATCGCCGTCGGCCGTGTCGTGGCGTCACTCGTAGAAACCGCTTTCGTGGTCGGCGTCGTCTCCCTGGTCGTGAGCCTGCTCGTCGGGCTCCGGCTGACCTGGCGCGCCGAGGCGCTCGTCCCGCTGGCGTTGGCGATTGTCGGCGGCGTCGGCTACTCGCTGATCATCGCCGGGCTCACGCTGGTCTGGAAACGCGTCGAGTTGCTGCAAGAGATGATCACGGCGCTCATCATGTTCGTCAGCGGCGCCCTGCTGCCGACGGACCGGATGCCGCACTGGATCGCCGCGATGGGCGAGCCGATCTTCCTTACCCATGCGATTGCCGCCCTGCGTACCACCCTGCTCGACGGGCACGCGATGGGCGTCTGGGACACGGGCGGCTGGGTCTGGCTCGTCACCACGACCGCCGCCTGGCTGCTGCTCGGCGTGCTGGTCTTCGGTGTCGGCAACGGCATCGCCAAACGGCAAGGCAGCCTGGTTCGCTATTGATTTCGGTTGACGATGCCCTGCCGGTTACGACGGCACGGCGGCGAGCGGACGGGCCGGCGCCTGCTCGCCGAGAAACTGGCGACGGTAGAGGTCGGCATACACCCCATCCTGCGCCAGGAGCTCGTGATGCGTGCCGCGCTCGACGACCTGGCCGCGGTCGAAGACGAGGATGACGTCGGCCGCGAGCACCGTGGAGAGCCGGTGGGCAATCACAAACGCCGTTCTCCCGGCAAACAGCGGCCGCAATGCCGCCTGGATGAGCTGCTCCGACAGCGTATCCAGGTTCGAGGTCGCCTCGTCGAGGATCACCAGCCGCGGGTTCTTGAGAATCACCCGCGCGATCGCCAGGCGCTGTTTCTCGCCGCCGCTCAGGCGATGGCCGCGTTCCCCCACGAGCGTGTCGTAGCCCTCGGGCAGCGACGCGATGAAGTCGTGGATCTGGGCGGCACGCGTTGCCGCTTCCAGCTCAGCCTGGGTGGCGTCGGGACGGGCATAGAGCAGATTGTCGCGCACGCTGGCGTGGAACAGGAACGTGTCCTGGAAGACGATCCCGAGCTGCTGACTCAGCGACTCCAACGTGATGTCGCGGAGGTCGACGCCGTCCAGCAGGACGCGGCCGCGCTGCGGATCGTAGAAGCGGGCGAGCAGATAGGTTGCCGTCGTCTTGCCGGCGCCGCTGGGGCCGACGAGCGCGACGAGCTGGCCCGGTTCCACCTGGAAGGACACGCCGGCGACGGCCGGCTGCACCGTGCCGGGGTAGGCGAACGTTACGTCTTCGAAGCTCACCCCGCTCTGCGCGTGCATCACCGTCCGCGCCTCCGGCCGGTCGCCGACCTCGGGCGGCAGATCGAGCACGGCAAAGAGCCGCTGGAAGAGCGCCAGTGAGCCGGTGATGTTGACGTAGGTGTTGCCGAGCGACCCCGCCGCACCGGCCAGCCGGCCGGCGAGGATGGTGATCACGCTGACCACGGTGCCGACGCTGGTCTGCCCGTGCAGCACCAGATAGCCGCCGAAGAGCAGCAAGAGCCCCGGCCCCAGGATAATGAGCACGGTGCCCATCAGCTGGAACCAGCGCCCGATCATCGTTTGCCGCACTTCGAGGCGCCGCAACTCGGCGTTGAGGACGCGGAAGCGGGCGTGCTCGGCGCGTTCTTTGGTAAAGGCCTTGACCAGCAGCATGCCCGAGATGCCGAGCACCTCCTGCAGGTAGGCGCTCATCTCGCCGAGCTGCTCCTGGGTGCGCCGCCGCGCCCGATACGTGGCCCGGCCGACGTAGCGGCTGGGGATGAGGATGAGCGGCATCAGCACGAAGGCCGCCAGCGTGAGTTGCCAGCTTAAGATCAGCATCAGGGCGAGCGTGGTCACAGCCGTCGCCACGTTGGCCACCAGGCCGAAGACCGTCTCGGCGACGGCGTCCTGGATGCCGCCTACGTCGTTATTCATGCGGGACAACAGATCGCCGGAGCGGGTGCTGGTATAGAAGCCGACCGACTGGCCGAGCAGGTGGCCGAAGAGCTGCTCGCGCAGATCGAACATGATGCCCTGGCTGATGGTCGCCGTCAGGTACTCCTGCAGCACGCCCACCAGGCCACCGAGCAGGGTTGCCCCTACCCCGGCGCCGACCAGCAGCGCCAGCGGCCGCAACCCGGCGTCGGGATGCGCCAGATAGTCGATCAGACCCTTGGTGACGAGTGCGGGCGCCAACCCCAGCCCGGCCGCGGCGCCGATGCAGCCGAACACGATGAGGGCGCGCCGCCAGTACGGACGGAAATAGGCAAAGACGCGCCGGAGCAGACACAGGCTGAGCGGCGCCTGCTCGCCCCAGTCGGTCGCCATGCTCGGGCCAACACAGAAACGTGGCGGCACTGCGCAGCTCCTTGCGTCAAAGCCTATCCTACACCCGTCCGCACCGGCCCGCGCTCACGTGATGACGAGGCCGTCCGGGTCTTCGAAGACGCGTCGGCCATATGTCACGGCGGCGTCCAGCGAGAGAACCTTGCCATCCAGCTCCGGATGGGCCTGCTGGTAGATGGCCGCGGCCTCGGCTGAGCGGAAGAAGTTGATGAACGGGCAGCGGCAGGCGGCCGCCGTGCCCTCGCTGCCGGTGCTGCCCGCAAAAACGATGATGCCAGGCGGATCCGCGGCCACGCGCTCGGGCGATGGCTCGATCTGGATATACAGCGGATCGCCGGTGGCCGCGTCGCGCGACGTAATCGTGGCCGTCCGCTTCACCATGAACGGGATGCCGAGGGCATCGACGGCACACATCGCGGAGACGGTCGCCAGGCCCGTAATCGCCACCTGATGGGCCGTCGGCACGCCGGAAAACGGGTAGGCGCCGAGGATGGCCCCGCTGGCCGCATCGGTCACCAGCATGTCATGCCGCACGAGCTCGCACAGCGCCGCCTCCAGGTTCAGGCCGGCGGCGTCGGCCACGCCGCGCAGATCGGCCGGCGCCGGCGGCTGGCCGTGATCGAGAAAGCCGCGCAGGATCGCCCGCAGCACGTGCAACTCACCGCCGAGGCCCGCGCCTTTGACTCTCCACCAGCGGTTCGGTATCTCTTTCGACTCCAGCGACTCCAGCGTCATGGCCTCTCCCTAACCCGAAGCTTGTTGTTGGCCGGTGATTCCGCGTGCCGCTCTGCCAGGCATCGGCGTGGGGTCACCCCGGCGCGCTCCCCGGCCAACGCCTGGCGCTGGCCGGGGAGGTGGTAGCCGACCTGCCGATCAGATGACAACCGGCAGCCCGGATCGCCTCAACTCGCCCGAGAATCGATGGGACGCACGGCGTGGAAGCTGATGGGCAGCGCCTGCAGAGCGCGAAAGACGTCGCACAGGTAGGCCGGCGGGTCGGTCTCCAGTGCCGGGTCGACCAGCCGGCGGGCCAGCGTTTCGAACACGATCTCGCCTTGCAGGCGAGCCAACGGGCCGCCGAGGCAGGCGTGGATTCCCGTGCCGAAGGCGAGGTGCCGGTTGTCGCTGCGGGTGATATTGAAGCGATCGGGCTCGCTGAACTGGGCCGGATCCCGATCGGCGGCGGCCAGCCACAGCAGGATAGTCGTACCTGCACCGATGCGGTAACCGCCGATGTCGAGGTCGGCCAGGGCGATGCGCCGGGTGAACTGGAACGGCGCATCGTAGCGCAATGCCTCATCGACCGTAGCTGCCGCCAGCGCGGCGTTCTGCCGCAGCGCGGCAAGCTGGTCGGGGTGGCGCAGCAGCGCGAGCACACCATTGCCGAGCAGGTTGACCGTGGTCTCGTAGCCGGCGACGAACAGTAACCGCAGCGTCGCGTTGATCTCGTCGTGGCTGAGCCGTTCGCCCTGCTCCTCGGCCGCAATCAGCGCGGACACGAGGTCCGATCCCGGCTGCTGGCGCCGCTGCTCGATCATGCCGTCGAAGTACTGGCCGAGCTGCTGCTGGATGCGGTTGGCCTCGACCTGCGCGGTGCTCGTCTCGCCGTCTCCGTCGCCGTCCTTCACCGCAAACACGCTGGCAGGCTCGAACGTGCAGCACAACTGGGCGCGTTGCAACGACTCGACGATCTCCCGGTCTTCCGCGGGAATGCCGATCAGCCGCGAGATGATGGCGATCGGCAGCGGATAGGCGAGCGCGTCGACCAGCTCGATCCAGCCCTCGCCGGCCGCCGTGTCGAGGGCGGCGTCCACAAAGGCCTGGATGTCCGGCCGCAGCGCCTCCATCCGCTGCGGTGTGAACGCCCGGGTCACCAGGCGGCGCAAGCGGGTGTGGTCCGGCGGGTCGCGATGCAGGAAGGAGCGCTCGTCCATCTGTGAGAGGTACTGCGGCGCCAGCCGCTGCTGCGCGACCTGCTCCTGGTGCGCCCGTGCGTTGCGGTCGTCCGCGCTGACCCGCGGGTGGCGCATTACCGCCTCGACGTCGGCGTAGCGGAGCAGGTTCACGGCGCCGAACATCTGCGACACCGGCCAGTTCTCTCGCCAGCGGGCATAAATGGGGTAGGGGTCTGGCGCGGAGGAAAAGCCGTCCAACTCGGCTATGAGATCGGGTGCGACCTCGGCCAGGGCGGGCGGCGAGCCAGCGGTCGTCCGGGTAGCGGTCGTCTGGGTAGTCATGGTAGCTCCTTTCGCGAAGTAGATCGCATCACGCTTCGCGTCCCGGCCTGGGGACGTCGCGGAACCGGCTGACGTACTGCCGCATGCCCCAGAGCGCATCGGCAACCGGCATCAGGTCTGCCTGGGGATGCGTCGCGTGCCATCCAGCCGCCACCTCGGCGGAGGCGAAGAAGGGCTCGATGGCACAGGTGCTGCCGAGCGGATCGTCGACGTCTCCTTCCGCGACAACGGCTGCCACGGCCTCCGGCGGCTGAACGTCGATCAGTTCATTGGGAGACGCCTTGACGACGATCTCCCGCCCGCTCACCGGGCATCGCGCCGAGATCGTAACGGGCTCTCCGATGTAGAAGGGGATGCCAAGGGCGCCCGGGGCGCAGAGGGCGTCCTCCTCCAGGAGCAGGCCGTCGCGCAGACGTTCGACTCGGATGCCGTGATGGACCCGCCGCTCATGGGTGATGCCTACGCATCCCTCCGCGCTCACCGCGTAGAACGCGCCCAGCACGCGGTCGGAGAGCGTGCGGGCGACCTCGTCAACCGGCCTGCCGGTCAACGCGGCGATCTCGGCGATGGTCTCGGGACGCCCTCGGGCGCGTAGCTGATAGAGCGCGGAAATGAAGTCCCCCTTCCGCTCCCGAAAGGTCGGCAGGGAGGCGCGATGGGCGAACATCCTCTCCCACACTCTGCGACTCTCTTCCGCAATTGGTCGGTCGATCGGTGTATGAGCCGTCATGGGAAACCTCCAGTGAATCCTCGGTTTGGGTTTCTATTCGGCACCGCGGCGGAACTCGCCGCGGTGCCGGATGTCGGTAGGTCAGTGGCGCACCCAGCCGAGCTCTGTCAGCACCCGCCGGTGCAGCTCGAAGTCTTCCTCCACGGAGTTGAGCTGCCCCTCGGGGTGTTCGGCCAGCCACCCGGCGGCGGCCTCGCGCGAGCTGAAGAAACTGCCGAGGCTGCAGATCTCGGCCCGCACGTCGGCGACGCGTTGCTCGGGGCGCACCTCGGACACCACCGCGTCAGGTGGATCGACTCGCCGGACCGACGCCGGCGTGACCTCGACCCGGATCGGTTGGCCAGTGACCGGGCAGGTCGATTCGACCACGCCGTCGGTATTGAGCAGGATCGGGAATTCCCACATGTCCGAAGCGCACCACCCATAGACCGTGCGGCCGGCGAACGTGAAGCGATGTGGCGTCGGCCGCAGGGTTATCCCGAACCCGACAATCCTGCCGTCGCCGTCCCACTCGACGCTCGGCTGCCGGGCGAGCCCCGCGCGCACGTCGTCGACCGCCCGGCCACTGGCCTCGGCGAGCTGCTCGACGGTCACCGGTTCGCCGCCGGCAAGCAGACGCACCAGCGGGGGCACCAGTTCGACTTCGTCGTACTGGCCGATCACAGCAACGCCGTGACGTACCTGCTCATCCAAGCTCATGATTGACCTCATGACCGCGACCTCCTACCGTGCACTGTTCTCCGGTCCGTCAACGATGAGACGGATGAGTGCACGGTCTGAGTGTCGAGCCTCCCTCTTGGGGGAGAGTCAAGCGGAGTGCTGGCCGATGGTGGCATCGACGCTCGCCATAAGCTGCCGCAGGCGTACTCGTTTTGCCTCAAGTTGCGCGGCCTGCTCGTCGAGGCGCGCCAACGCCCGGGCCAGGGTCTGCGGCACCAGCTCGCGAGGATTCGCGCCGCCGCACTGAGCGACGGCGATCTCCTGCATCTCGCGCAGCGTCAGCCCGGCCGCCTGCAGGGCGCGAATGCACTGGACGCAGGCCACGGCCTCATGCGGGAACAGCCGGTAGTTTGCCTCGCTGCGGCCGGCGACAAGGAGCAGCCGGTACTCGTCGTACAGGCGCAGGGCTTTGACAGAGACGCCGGTGCGCCGCGCCAGGTCACCGATGTAGAGCCGTGTTCGTCGCGACATCACCGATTGCTCCGTCCCGCTTCGTGCGCTCCATCGTGGTCTGCCAGCGCGCTGGGCAAGCGGCTTTCGAAGTCGAGCACGCCTACCCAGGTGGGGTGGATAGTGATGCGGGCCATGCCCAGCCCCATCCCTCGCACTTGCTCGACCCAGCCGGCGCCCTGCTCTGCACCGAGGTAGCGCTGCGCCGCCGCCGCATACTCTGGCGTCACCTCATCGAGCTGCTCGACCGACGCCGTGCCCCGGACCGAGAGAACTTTGTAGGGAGGCTCGGTGCTGTCAATCGTCAGGGCCACCCGCGGGTGCTGCGCCAGCGCTTTGAGCTTCGGCGCGCGGGGCGGCGTGCCGAGCACGAAGGTTGCTCCGGTCCAGTGGAACCAGATCGGCACGACCCGTGGCGTACCGTCTGTCCAGGTATAGGCCAGGCGGGCAGGAATGGTGGGCCGAAGCAGCGACTGCGCTATCGGATCCTGGAGCAGGGCAAGACTTCCCTGGTTGGCTGCCATTGCATCCTCCCTCGATCTCAGACCTCACCACGATTGGTCCTTACCATCATTCTGAGCCCGCATATCGGCGCGAGCGCTGCTATCTCAATCATATCCGTGTATAAGTATGCTTGCGCATGCTGCGTGGCTTTCAACCGGCACGACGGAGAGCGTGGGTTCTTGATAGAGCAGGCTCAGCGCGCGGGCGCTCGCAGCCGGCGAATACGCCGGCGGTGTCTGCCAGGAGCTGCTGGCCGTGATTGCGTGTTCAAGCTGCGGGGCGCTGCTGCTCGGGCGTGCTGACCGCACAGGTGGGACAGACCCGGCGCCGCCGGTGCAGGTACCAGACCAGACCTCCCGCTATCGCCAGGGCAAGCCCCAGCCCTACATATGGTGCCACCGGCCATACGATGCCCGCCGTCAATCCGGCGCCGCCCACGCCGAGGATGAGCAGCGGGACGCCGCAGCACACCAGGTGCGCGAGCATAGTCCAGGCAAAGAGCGAGCGGAAGCGACGCCGATGCGGCTCAGGCGGCATCAGGGGTACATCTTTCTCAAGGCATCGACCGTTGAGCAGGTCGAGCCTGTCCTCGCCGTCGTTCTCCTGGCCCTGCTCGTCGTAGCGACGATTCGCTGCCGTGTGGCTCAATGCGCTGGTGCACTCAGGCGAAGCTGCGCACGTCATGGCGGTGTTAGCAGTTGGCTTCGGTGCTGAGGCGCAGGCAACTCGCGATTTCGCCGGCGTTATCGGCTAGAAGCTTGTGGGCGAGCTGGATCAACTGCCGCACCCGGTCGTCGGTCACGCGGTAGTAGATAAACTTGCCCTCGCG
This sequence comes from uncultured Chloroflexota bacterium, assembly GCA_937879875.1. Taxonomy (GTDB): domain Bacteria; phylum Chloroflexota; class Dehalococcoidia; order CAUJGQ01; family CAUJGQ01; genus CALFMN01. The sequence continues at coordinate 27,501 of CALFMN010000156.1, forward strand.
CCGCGTGCCAATAAAGCCACACCAGCGCAGACAGGCCAGGTGCGAGGAGACACGCCCTTGCTGGATGCCCAACAGCGCGACCAGCTCACCGACGTTCTTCTCCCCCTCCAGCAAGAGTTCGACGATGCGCAGCCGGGTCGGGTCGGCGAGGACTTGGAAGAAGCGGGCGGTCAGCTCCAGCTTACGGTCGGGCTGCCTGGCCGGGATGATGCGCGCAGCAGCGGTGTGTTCAGCGATCATATACGCATTGTCGTATGTCTCCGCCGGCCCGTCAACTGACCGGCGGAGGAAGCCAGACGATGGCGGCCACGGTGCGTTGCTCCAGGGACGCTATGTCGTCGCGGTGGTGGTCGCGGGCTCCCGCTGCAAGCGTTGCTCCGCTTCGTCACGGAAGAGGACACCGATCAGCTCACCGTCGGACGTCGAGACCACCACGCTCTGGACGTGCCGCGTGCGCAGGCGTTCCGTGAGTTCGTCGAGCGGCACATCCGGCCGGAAGGTCGTCGGGCCGGCCTCCATTACTGCCTCCACGTGTGTCTGGCGGTCTGCGGCGAAGGCATCCTTACGCAGGCGGCCCAGAACGATACGGGCTTCGTTGACGACGATGCACAGCTCCCAACCGGCGGCCCGCACGGCATCCCGCACGTCACCGACCGTGTCGGTGAGCCGGCAGGTTGGGGTATCGCGCCGGGCGGCGCCGGCGGCGCGGGGGGTATGCGCCTGCGTCCCCTCCCGTGGCAGACCAGCGGCAAACCAGTCTGCCTTGCCGGCGGTGTAGCGGTAGACCTGGGGAAACCCGAGGCTTTCGAGCCGCCACGCGGCCCGGGCACTCATGTCTCACTGGTAGTCGTGGCAGTACGTAATGACCGGACGGTCACGGCTGAGCCGGGCCGTTGTCATGCCGTCGAGCTGCTTGAGCGGGATACTGATGGCCCCCGGCAGGTGTTGGGCCTCGTACTCCTCGCTGGGCAGCACTTCGACCAGTTGCGCCCCCTGCGTGACCAGGCGCTGCACCTCGCTGCGATGGAGATCGGTCGGCATCGTCTCCCTCCACTCGTTCCTTCGCCCTTATTCTGTATCGCTCGTATCCCCAGGCTAGCGGGCAGAAGCCAGATGGCACCTCATACCCCAGAACTATACGGCTTTGAGGATATGAAATTGCCGGACTCGTGGGGTTACAACCGCGGCTCGGGCTTGCGCAAGCGTATGCGGGCTGCACCAAGCGCCCCCGAAGTCGAGACGGAGAAGGGCACGCAGTAGGTGAGGCCCATCTTCAGCAGGATTTCCCGGGCAAACCCGTGGCTGAGGATGAGGTTGCCCTGGTTAATCGCCGTGAGGATAGTGCCGACCACGAGCGCGGTGACGAGCGAGCGTCGGTAGACGGCCGGGTGGCGCACGACGTGGCGCCAGCACCGCAGCTCCCCACCCCGTAGCCGATACCCTGGTGGGACCGGACAACCACAGTGCCCACATTGCCCGGCAGCCGCATCCTGTCCAGTGCTCTGGCTACCTGGTGGGACACTCTGTGTTCTGATAACGCATCCCGTGACACTGTCTCGGCAGTCCTCACTCATGGCGTCGCTGCCTGTCGCGGCGGTCGCGCCACGGCATGTAGCCGAAGGTGAAGAGTGCGGAGACGACGAGGGGCACTCCGCAGCAGATCGCGAACCCGACGATGACCCACACAGCGCCCACGCGGCTCCTCCCGATTCGCCGGGCTCAGGCATCCCCGCGTGCGCGTGCCCGCACCAGCAGCCACGCCAGGTTGGCGGCGAGGAGCAGCACGGACAGCAGGGTCGTCAGCGGCGCGACCTTGATGCGCAGCAGGACCGGCACACCCAGCAGCTCCGCCAGGGGCGCGCCGCAGCAGAGCGGCGCCGCAAACGCCGCCGGTATCAAGGTCAGCAATCCTGCCCGGCGTCCGCGGTAGCTGAGGCCTCCGCATTCCACCAGGCGCGTCGCCGCGGCGAGATTCCCGCCAACGAGCGCCGCCAGCCCGATGGCGCCGAGCAGCGCCCACCAGGGGACGAACAGCCACAGGTGCGGGAACGGCGCGCCGACCAGCGCAGGCGTAATCGCCGAGCGCTGCCCATACCAGCTCAGGCCGAGCGGCAGGCCGCTGCCCACCCACTGCAGGCCGCCGGTCGCCACCAGCCAGAGCGGCAGCGTGAGCAGCGCGCCGCCGACGCCCCACCAGACCGGTCGGACGCGGCGTGTGCGAGACGGCGGACCCTCCGGCAAGGCGAGCGCAAGCACGATGAGCGCCGCCAGTTCCAGCAGCGTGGCGGCGACGCCCAGCGCGTCGACTTCCTCCGGCGCCGCGGCCCCTGGCGCCGGCACGAGGCGCGTCGCGAGGTACACCAGGGCGATCAGCCCACTGCCCCAGATACCGAGCCGGTAGACGCGCGGACCGGGTCGAGCGATGAGCAACAGAGCAAGCAGGAGCTGGAACACCGCGATCAGGGTGAACACAAGCCCGTACAGTACCTGCTCCTGGAAGTGTTCAGGGGTGAGACGCAGGTGGATGAGACTCGCCGCGAGGAGCACGAGCACCGTCAGCAGCCGGGCGGTGCGGACGGATGGTCGCTCTGCGTGGCGCGCGAGCCGTGGGAAACGCGGCGGGGCGGGGGTCGTCAGGCGGTACATGATCGGTGTGTCCAGCGGTCGTGGCTGTTCCTAACAGCCACACTCAAGCGCGAAGCTGACCGTTTGGGCCATCCCCGATGTCTGGCCGGTGAAGGTCACCACCCAGGTGCCGGGCAGAATCACGCCCTGGTCAACCGGCCGCAGGCTGAAGCTGCCGCTGCCAGCGGCATCGACCGCCGTGGTCATTGCGTCAGGCGCGGGGAAGTCCGTGTCGTCAAAGCCCGGGGGCATGGTAAAGGTCACTGAAACGGCCTCGTTCGCCGCAAAGCCGGCCAACGAGAACGTAAACGCGTCGGTCGGCGCACCGGTCGGTGGTGCCACGACCACGCTCGGGCCCGCCGGCGCGCTGGTTGCGGCGAGGAGGCGGTCGACGGGCACTGGGAACCCGCGGAGAGCCAGCGTGCTGAGCAGCAGGAGCACGAGACTGAACAAGGGCACGGCAATCAACACCCGACGGGAGCGATGCATGGGAAGCCTCCGCTACGCGCCGCGCTGGGCGTCGCTCACCGGTGTGGTGAGCAGGGCGGCCAGGCGTTTTGGCTGAAATCCGGGCACGGGCGTGCCGTCGATGACGGTCAGCGGGGTCGTGAGGTAGCCGTACGTCAGAAACTCGGCCATCGCCGCCGGGTCTGTGTCGATGTCCCTGGCCTCGAACGCGACGCCGTGGTCGCGGAGGTAGCGTTCCACCGGGCCGCAGGACGCACAGTGGGTTTGGCGATAGAGCAACACGGCTGCCATGAAGACCTCCTCGACGCTCAGGCGAGCACGCGCCCGAGGCTGAACCAGACGTACAGGAGATAGGCGCCGGCGGCGAGCAACAGTACGCCGCCGGCCTGCTCCACGTACGGCAGGAGACGCCGCAGCCGGTTGGTGACGGCGCCTTGCGCAAGCGCCGCCCCCAGACTGACGACGGTCAGGACCAGTCCCATGCCGAGGGCGTAGTTGAGGAATTGGACGAGGGCGTTCAGGAAGCTATGGGCGCTGATGGCGCTGCCGACGACGATGAGGAAGACGGGCAGCGTGCAGCCCAACGAGGCGACCGCGTAGGCGATGCCGAAGAGGAACACGCCGCGGGGACTGCGTGATCGCGTCAGCCGCACGCGCTCGGCCACGCCGAGCGACAGCCGCCGCCGGGTCAGCACGAGGCTGAGCCCCAGGCCGATCAAGACAATGCCGATCACCAGACTGGCGTAGGGGAAGAGCGTGACCAGAGCGTGACCACCCAGCGCAAGCACGAGGCCAAGCGGCCCGAACACCGCCAGAAAGCCCAGTGTCGCCAGGAGGCCGAGCTGGGCCGCCCGCAGGCTCCGTCCAGCCGCTGATGCGGCGCTCACCGTCTGGTCCTCGGTGCTGACGTAGTAGGTGGCGTAGGCCGGCAGCATCAGGAAGCCGCAGGGGTTGACCGAGGCGAGCATCCCCGCGCCAAAGGCGTAGGCCAGCGGCAAGTGCGTCAGCCACTCGCTGACCAGGCTCTGATACGCCGCCGGGTCGAGCGGGTTCACTGCGATCCTCCAGCCGCCGCGAGGGCGTCTTTGAGCTGGCTGACGGAGCGCGAGCCCACGGTGCGCGAGGCTTCCTTGCCGCCAGCGATGACAATCGTCGTATCGAGGCTGTTCACGTGATAGGCCGTGGACACCCGGCTCCCCTGGTCCAGCGCCCAGACATTGGCGGGGCTGAAGGCCGCCTTCCAGAAGTGTTCGAGACCAGTTTCGGTGTCGCTGGGGTCGATATCCAGGACGACGAGATTGACCTGCTGGCCGATGTCGCTCTGGAGCTGGGCGATCGCGCGGGCCTCGGGCACGCAGGTCACACACCAGGAGGCCATGAAATAGACGAGCGTCGGTTTGTCGGTGTGCTGCGAGAGCACGAAGCGCTGCCCGCCCACAAACGGCGCCGCGGTGACGGCGAAGTCGGGCACGCCCAGCGTCGGGCCGCTCAGGCGCCCTGCCGCTGCCGTGGCGGCTGCCGCGCTTACCTCATGGTTGGTGCGCCCGCCCCGGTTGGTGGCGTAGCCCAGGCCAAGGATGGCGACCAGGACGAGCGCACCGAGCACGCCAAGGCCAATGAGCAGCAGCCGTCGCCGCGATGATGGTGCTGACTGGTGCCGCTGAGTGCCACGGGACATCGGCCACCTCGGCGTATCATCCATATCCGTTTCTTAGTAGGTGAAGCTGCAGTCACCCTGTCAAGGCGCGGCCTGCTCAGGCCGCGCAGCAGGAGAGCTTCGCCACGTCCTTGTCGAAGGTCTGAGCGGCCAGCTTCAGCCCTTCGGCCATCGTCAGGTAGGGCGCGAACGACCCGACGAGGTCTTGGACCGTCAGCTTGAACTTCACCGCCAGCACGCCGGCGTAGATGACGTCGCCCGCGCCCTCCGCCACGATATGCACCCCCAGCAGCCGGTCGGTTTGGGCATCGGCGACGAGCTTGAACAGCCCGCGCGTGTCGCGATTGACCAGCGCCCGCGGCACCGCGTGCAAGGGCAGGACACTGATCTTCACGTCGCAGCCCTGCTCGCGAGCCCGGGCTTCCGTGAGACCGACCGAGGCGACCTGGGGACTGGTGAAGGTCACGCCGGGCAGGGCGCTCAGGTCATTGGCGGTGTCGCCGCGGGTAATCGCATTTTCGGCTGCGAGCTTACCCTGGTAGGCGGCCACGTAGACGTATTGGGGCGACGGGGTCACATCGCCGGCCGCCCACACCCGCGGATTCGTCGTCCGCAGGCTTGCGTCGACGACCACGGCGCCGCGCGCATCGGTCGCAATGCCGGCCTGAGCCAGGTCAAGGTCAGCCGTGTTGGGCCGGCGGCCGGTGGCAACCAGCACCTGCTCGACCACAAGCTGCCGCTCCTCACCAGAAACCCGATACACCAGGCGACGCTGGCCGTCGCCGGTAGGGGCATCGACGCGGGCAATCTGCGCCCCGGTGATGACGGTCAGTCCCTCGTCGGTGAGTGCCTGGCGCAGCTGCTCGCTCACCTCCGGCTCTTCGAAGGGCGCGATGCGGTCGAGCACCTCCAGGATGGTGACCCTGGTACCCAGCCGGGCGAAGAGCTGACCGACCTCAAGGCCGATGGCGTTGCCGCCGATGACCGCCATGCTGGCTGGCAGCGTCGTCAGGGCAAAGGCCGTGGTCGAGGTCAGATAGCCGGCCTCGACGAGGCCCGGTATCGGCGGAATGAACGGCGCGGCACCGGTCGCAATCAGGTAGCTGTCGGCCGTCAGTGGCTCGCCGTCAACCGCGAGCGTGCGCGCATCATGGAACCGCGCCTGGCCGTGCCGCAGCTCCCAGCCGTACTCGCCGACCAGGTCAAGGTACTTGTCCTGCCGTAGCTGGCCAACAAGCTCGTCCTTCGCCCCAAGCAGACGGCCCAGATCCACACCCGCCGCCCGCGTGGCGATGCCGGCGAAGGGATGGTGCCCCGCCTGGTAATACGTTTCCGCGGCCCGCAAGAGGGCTTTCGACGGCACGCAGCCGACGTTGACGCAGGTGCCGCCGACGGTGCCGTGTTCGACCATCACCACACGGGCGCCGAGCCCGGTCGCGGTAATCGCAGCCGCAAACGCGGCCGAGCCCGAGCCGATAATCGCCAGGTCATAGTCACCGCTGCGGCCGACGACGTGCGGCTGCGTCGGGACATCAAGCGCACGGATGGTGCCCGGCTCGTAGCCAGCCTGCCGGATAGCGGCGGCGAGGGCTGCCTCATCGACCTCGGCCGGCACGATAGCCGTGGCCAGGCCACGGCGGAAGTCAGCCGTCGCGTCCTGGGCTCCGCTGGTGAGCAGCGCGCCGATCACGTGCCGCTCGCAGGCGTCACAGGTCATGCCGGCAACGTCGATTGCAAGGTGTTTGCTGGTCATTTGGTTCATCTCCGCAGTGAGCACCCGCGGGTGCGATTGGCGTTGGTGGGTACGTGGGGTCAGCAGGCCATCACTCGGCGCAGCAGGAGAGCCTGGCCGGGTCTTTGTAGCGGGAGATGGCAACCAGCTTGAGCGCTTCGGACATGGTCGGATAGACGTGGATGAGGTCGATGAAGTCGTCGAGGCGGGCGTGGAAGCGCAGCGCCATCGCCGCTTCGTGGATGACTTCCGCGGCGTTGACCCCGACCATCGAGACGCCGAGCACTTCGTTCGTGTCGGCATCGGCGACCATCTTGATCAGGCCGCGGGTATCGTGGATGGCGGCGGCCCGCGGCACGAGCGCCATGGGGATGGTGTTGCACCAGCAGCGATGCCCGGCCGCAATCGCCTCATCCTCGCTCAGGCCGACGATGCCGACCTGCGGGTCCGTGAAAATCGCGCGGGGAATAACGCGGTGGTCGACCCGCCGCGGCGCCTGGCCGGTCTGACCGGCGAAGGCGTTGTGGGCCGCAATGCCGCCGTCATGGGCGCCGACCGGCGTGGCCAGCTGGCTCCGGACCTCGCGACCGATGGCATCACCGGCGGCGTAGACATGCGCCGCGCTGGTCTGAAGGTAGTCATCGACGCGGACAGCGTGGTTCGCATCAATCGCTACCCCGGCCACAGCCAGGCCGAGGTCCCCGGTATTCGGCTGTCGGCCGGTCGCCACCAGAAGGCGCTCGGCCCGCATGACCTGCGCACCCTCCGGGAGCTGCACCCGCACCGCCACACCGCCCTCCGCAGGCGCGGTCCGCTGGACCTCGGCCTTGGTCAGGACCGTCAGCCCTTCCTCGCGCAAGAGGTCGGCCAGCGCCAGCCCGACCTCCGGCTCGTAGCCAGCGGCCAGGAGCTGGTGGCTGCGCTCAAGCATGGTGACCGTCGTTCCCAGGCGGGCAAAGAGCTGCCCCAGCTCAAGCGCGATGTAGCCGCCGCCGAGGATGACCAGCGAAGCGGGGAGCGCGGTCAACTCCAGCGCCTCGCCGCTCGTCAAGAGATCGCTGGTCAGGTACGGCGTCTCAGCAAGCCCGGGGATGTCCGGGATAACCGGTGCGGAGCCGGTCGCAATCAGGAACTTCTCGCCCGCCAGTGTGCGGTCGCCCACCTGGACGGCGTGGTCAGAGACAAAGCGGACTGCCCCGTAGGCGACGTCGATGTTCTCCGCCTGGTCAGTGATGCTCTCGTACTTCTTGTCGCGGTAGTCATGGATGACCTGGTCCTTCTGCTCGACCAGCGCACGGAAATTCACGGGCAGTCGCTGCGCTGTGAGCCCCGGATAGCGAGGGTGGGCGGCATCATGGACAAGCCTGGCCGCCTCGATGAGGTTCTTCGAGGGCAGGCAGCCGCGGTTGACGCAGGTGCCGCCCAGTGTGCGGGACTCGGTCATCGCCACGCTCTTGCCCAACTCGGCCGCGCGCAGCGCCGCGGCGAAGGCCGTCGAGCCGGAGCCAAGAATCACCAGGTCATAGTGGTCGCGTTGGATTGTCGTCATCGGGTCACTTCCTTGACCGGCTCCTCCCGCCGGGTCGCCGAGGTCAGCGCATCGTTCGGTGGGCAACAGGCAGCCTGGCGGCGGGCGCGGCGTCGGAGGAACACGTAGACGCCCACGCTCGCGGCGCCGCCCCCGAGCAGGATGGCGCCGGCGACGAGAGTGCCAGCCAACACCCCGCCGGCCAGCGACGCGAGGACGGCGCCCAGGGCGATGAACGCCGGCAGCAACAGGCAGGGGATGCACGCCAGCGCCGGCAGCGCCCAGAACCACCAACCGCCCTTGCGATTGCGACGCATGCCAGCATCCTCCAGCGCCCGGCGCGCCGCCGGGCACATTTCAATCATATCCATGTATGAGTATACGATACGCGCGCAAGGGCGGCTGTCAAGCACCGCCGGGGCGCTCGCCAGTGATGGCGCTTACAGCGCGTCCTCGTTGCTGAGGCGGAAGCAGCTGGCGACCTCGCCGGCGTGGTCGGCCAGCAGCGCTTGCGCGAGGCGGGTCAGCTCGCGCACGCGCGGGTCGTCGATGCGGTAGTACACATACTTGCCCTCGCGCCGGGTCGAAACGAAGCCGCACCAACGCAAGCAGCCAAGCTGCGTGGAGACACGCCCCTGCTGGAGGCCGAGGAGCTGCACGAGCTCGCTGACGTTCTTCTCGCCGCCGATGAGCAATTCCACGATGCGCAGGCGGGTCGGATCGGCCAGCACCTGGAACAGGCGGCTGGTCAGCTCGGTCCGCAGGTCGGGTCCGGTAGGGGTGGTAACGGCCACGGATCGTTCCCTCGGCGCTCGCGTCTGGCATGTGCCGCGGGATATATCATCGCACGCGGATGTGACCGCCGGTAGTGAGGGCAGTGGCAGGCTCCCTCGACTCTCCGCGTTCAGTGCCGCGGAGGCGTTGCGCCTGGCACGTACTGCCGGGTCGCTGGAAGCCTTCCGGAGGCCATGCTAGACTGCGCGCACATTGGCTCTGCCCGCGCCGGCGGGCGCCGCGGGAGCGGGCATGGCGGCTTCGTTCGGATCGGCCGAGATACGCGGGGTGGCGCTCTCCGCCGCGCCGCGCCGCTCGCGCCCCGGCCGCCTCGACCGGCGTAAGCTGCGCAACACGGCCGTTGCCCTGCTGTTCCTTGCACCGGCGCTCGCGATCACGGGCGTTTTTCACTTCTTCCCGGTCTTTTACGCCTTCTGGATCAGCTTGCGCAACTGGAAGATCGCCGATCTGGGCATGGTCTGGCTGCGCAACTACGACGAGGCGCTGCATAGCCACGCCTTCTGGCAGTCGCTGGGCACCACCGTCTATTTCGCGCTCGGCACCGTGCCGGTGACGATGGCGCTCGCCTGCCTGATCGCCTACCTGCTTTTCCAGAAAGTGCGCTTTCTCGGCCTGCTGCGCACGCTCTACTTCCTGCCCTACGTCACCAGCACGGTGGCGGCGGCCAGCGTCTGGCTGTGGATCTTCAACCCGCGCGCCGGCATCGCCAACGCGTTGCTCGGCAAGCTTGGCATCGGCAACCAGCGCTGGACGCAGGAGCCGCGCGGCATCGTGCAACTGCTGGGCAGCGCGGCGCACCTCAGCGTGCCCGGCCTGCTGCAGGGGCCGAGCCTGGCGCTCTGCGCGATCATCATCATGACGATCTGGCACCAGCTCGGCTTCCAGGTCGTGATCTTTCTCGTAGGGCTGGGCAACATTCCCGGCGAGACCTACGAGGCGGCGCGTATCGATGGCGCCAGCGAGCGCCAGGTCTTCTGGAAGATCACGCTGCCGCAGCTCGCGCCGATCTGCTTCTTCCTCAGCGTGATCTCGACGATCGCCGCCTTTCAGGCCTTCAACGAGATCTACATCATCTCCAGCAACTCGAACGTGGGCGGCGCCGGCGGGCCGCTGCGCACCACGCAGACGGTGATGGTCAACGTCTACAACCAGTTTCAGTCGGCGCACCGCCTGGGCTACGGCTCGGCGATCGCCTTCATCCTGTTCGTCATCATCATGGCGCTGACGCTGGTGCAGTTCCTGTCTCTTATACACATCTGACGCTGCCGACGATCTTACGCGTGTA
>CALFMN010000157.1 GCA_937879875.1 uncultured Chloroflexota bacterium
CTCCATCCCCCGACGTGGTCACCTTTACGTCGGTTTCGGAGGAACGAGTCGCACGTTCAACGGTCCACTCTCGCTCGTCGTGGACGTGCGTGGCCTGTCGCCGGACGCCGCCTCGGCGCTCCTCACGCGCGTGGGTACGGCGGTGGCAGGGACGCCGGACGTAGCCCGGGTGAGCCAGCCGGTGCTGAATCCGGCCAGAGACACCGCCGTGCTCACGATTACGCCGGGCAGCGCGCCCCAGGCGGCGGCGACGCAGACGCTGGTTACGCGGGTGCGCACCCGTGTCCTGCCGCCGGCACTCGCCGGGAGCCGGGCGCGAGTCTACGTTTCCGGCGCAACCGCCGTCTTCATCGATATCGGAAACCGCATCAGCAGCCGCCTCCCGCTCATCTTGAGCGGCGTCATCGGCGCCAGCTTCGTGCTGCTGCTGTTGGTGTTCCGCTCCGCGGTGGTACCGCTGAAGGCCGCCGTCATGAACCTGTTGTCCATCGGCGTCGCCTACGGCGTGCTGGTCGCCATCTTCCAGTGGGGCTGGGGCGCCAACCTCTTCCAGGTCAAGCCCGGTCCGATTGAATCCTTCCTGCCGGTGCTGCTGTTCGCCGTCCTCTTCGGCCTCTCGATGGACTACGAGGTGTTCCTTATCAGCTGCATGCGGGAGGAGTATGTGCGCACCCGCGACAACGCGACGTCCGTGGCGCGGGGCCTCGCGGCCACGGCGCGGGTCATCAGCGCTGCGGCCGCGATCATGGTCGTGGTCTTTCTCAGCTTCGCCTTTGGCGGACAGCGGCAGCAGAAGGAGTTCGGCGTCGGACTGGCCACGGCCATCTTCGCGGATGCAACCGTCGTGCGGCTGATGCTGGTGCCGGCGACGATGGAGCTGCTGGGTGCTGCCAATTGGTGGCTGCCTGGCTGGCTCAGCCGGCGCCTCCCGCAGCTGAGTTTCGAGGGCTAGACCCGCGGCCGGCCGCGGCCGCATTCCCAGAGAGGTGGGCCGTGACCTTGCGCGACGACACCGAGCCAGTGCGCCCTCCGGGACAGATCCGCGGGGATGGACGGCGCGCCGATGAGCGGTCCGCCGTGGTCGGCAACGAACGGCTGACGGCGCTGGCCGGTGCGCTGCTCCTCGTGCTGATCGTGGTCGAGCTCGTGACCGTGCCGACTCTGCACGCGCTGCTGTCGGTCCACATCTTTGTCGGGATGCTCCTGGCCGGTCCGCTCGCCGTCAAGCTCGGCAGCACCGGCTACCGCTTCCTGCGCTACTACACCGGATCGCCTGCCTTCGTGCACAAAGGTCCACCACGCCTGGCGCTGCGGGTGCTCGCCCCGCTGCTTGTCGCCACGACCCTGCTGTTGGTCGGCAGCGGAATCGGGCTGCTGGCGACGGGTCCGACCCAGCCCGGCCCGCTGCTCTTCCTGCACGGCCTCAGCACCCTGCTCTGGCTCCCGCTGATCGCCATCCATGTCTTCGCCTACACCCGGCGGGTTCCTGGGTTGATCGCGGACGACTGGACAGCACCTGCCGCGGCACAGGCACCGGGACGCGGGCGCCGGCTCGGTGTGAACCTCGGCGCGTTGCTGGCCGGCGCGATCGCCGCCATCCTCGTGCGCCCCGCCGCCGGCCCGTGGAGCGCGTGGGTCAAGACGAACCAGAACGTGCCGGGCCCCTTCGTCGTCGGCATGGTGCTCGCCGCCCTCGCGCTCATCGTCGCCAGACCGCTCCGCTGGCGGTAGGCGTACGGTGCGGCACGGACCCGGCAGTGGGCGGGGGAGCCGGTACACCTCGGCAAAGAAACGGGATGCGCAAGCGTCTTCACCGGGCAACGGGAGAGCAACTATGGATGCAACGCAACGGCAGCACCGAGCTGGCGGCACGAGGCCGGTTGCACTCCGTGCGGCGGCGCGTCTGCTGCTGGTCGGGTCCATTGTTGGGCTTGCGGCCTGCTCCCGGTCGGAAGGCGAGGGCGGCGCAGCGAACCAGGCGAAGCTCCAACAGCATGCCAGGCTCTCCAGCGCCGACGCCCAGACCGCGGCGGTCGCACGGGTGCCGGGTTCGGTCATCGGCGTCCGCCTCGTTAAGGCGAGCGGCACGATTGTCTACGACGTGGCCGTGCAGCCGCAGGGTGGCGGGCAGCTCCAGGACGTCCAGGTCGATGCCGCCACCGGGCGGGTGATCAAAACCGCGACCGCTCCCGCGGATACCGGACACTGATGACGGCACCGCTGGCGACGGACCACCCGTGCACCTGCCCGCAGTCGCCGCACATCAATGCCGGCCGGGCGCCAGAGCCGGAGCACGCGACCGCGGCACCTCGTGTGGCGCGGCACAGTGCCCGGCGGCGTTACCTCGCGCCCCGGTTTCCGTTTTGAGAGATAGCGGCAAACGAACGAGGCCGGGCGGCGCAAACGCTCGCTGCAGTACCCCACACGCCGCACTGGAGGAAGCCATGACACTCGCTCCCACGCTCGACCGCAGTTCACTCACCGACCGGATCGCGGGCTGCGACTGGCCAGCGCTGGAGCCCGCGCTCGACGCCGAGGGCTACGCGACGCTACCGCCGCTGCTGACACCGGCCGAGTGCGCGGAGCTGATCGCGCGCTACGACGAGGCTGATCGCTTCCGCAGCCGCATCGATATGGCGCGTCACCGCTTCGGCGTCGGTGAGTATAAGTACTTTGCCAACCCGCTGCCGCCGCTCGTGCAGGAGCTGCGCTCGCAGATCTACCCGCGGCTCGTGCCCACTGCCAACCGCTGGCAGGAGCGGCTCGGCGTCGAGCAGCGCTATCCGGTCGAGCTTGTGGCCTTCCTCGACCGCTGCCACGACGCGGGGCAAAGCAAGCCGACGCCGCTGCAACTGCGCTACGAGGCGGGCGGCTACAACTGCCTGCATCAGGACATCTACGGCGCCGTTGCCTTCCCCTTGCAGGTCGTGTTCATGCTGACGCAGCGCGAGAACTACCGCGGGGGCGAGTTCCTGCTGGTGGAGCAGCGGCCGCGGGCGCAGTCGCGCGGCCAGGTGATCGCGCTGGAGCAGGGCGAGGGGCTGATCTTCACGACGCGCGAGCGCCCGCTTGTGGGCAGCCGCGGCTACTACCGGGCGAACGTGCGCCACGGCGTCAGCCGCATCGCTGAAGGCGTGCGCGTCACGCTGGGCATCATCTTCCACGACGCGGCCTGAGCCGCGCGATCCAGTAACGACAGGACGAAGCAGATGATCGAGCGATCGAGCCTTACGGCAAACCACATGCGGCCGATCCGCTTCGATCTGCCCGCACGAGCTCACGTCACGCACGCCTATCTCGACACGACCCCCTCGCCCGCGGGGCCGCTGGCATTCGCGGTCAACGCCGACGGCGCGCTTCTGCGTACACAGTTCCTGGAGGGGCGCTACCGCAGCACGATCGCGCAGGAACTGGCGCGCGGCGGCTTCGCCGTGGCGCGCGATGCCGAGCGCACGGCGTCGGTGCGGCGGCAGCTTGTAGAGTATGCCGAGGGTCGCCGCACGGCGTTCGATCTGCCGCTGACGTTGGACGGCGACGGCTGGCAGCAGACGGTCTGGCGCGTGCTGTTGGAGATTCCGTTCGGCGAGACGCGCTCGTATGGCCGCGTGGCGGCGCTGGCCGGGCGGCCCGGCGCGGCCCGCGAGGTGGGCGAGGCGGTGGCAGCAAATCCCCTGCCGCTGGTGGTACCGTGCCACCGGGTGATCGGCGCCGACGGCTCGCTGAAGGGCTTCGCCGGCGGCAGGCAGCTCAAGCGCCGCCTGCTGGCGCACGAAGGCTCGCGGCCGGCGCTCGCCGTGTAGCCCCGTCGCGTCGGACAGCGGCCCCGCTTGGCCGGCTGCCAGGTGCAGCGTAGCGGGTAAGCGAACATGGATAGAGCGGAGGCGTATACTGCGCGCAATCGCTGGCATGGCCCCGGCCGGAGGCCGCATGCTGGTGCGCTCGCGTGATCCGGATGCGCCCGCGAAAGTGACCGCTCTGCGCGTTCTGCCGGCCAGCCAGGCGCCGCTGCCCCTGCCACGCACGGCGCTGCTCGGCCGCGACGAAGACCTGGCTGCCGTGCGGGCGCTGCTCCTGCGCGACGATGTTGGCCTACTCACGCTCACCGGTCCGGGTGGCTCCGGCAAGACGCGCCTCGCCCTCGCCGTGGCGGCCGGCCTGCAGGACGAGTTTGCGGATGGCGTCGCCTTTGTCTCGCTTGCGCCGGTGGCCGAACCGGAACTTGTCCCGGCGACGATCGCCGCGGCGATCGGCGTGCGCGAGGCCGGCGGGCAGCCACTGCTCGCCACGCTGCAAGGCTTCCTGCACGAGAAGGCGATCTTGCTCGTGCTCG
>CALFMN010000158.1 GCA_937879875.1 uncultured Chloroflexota bacterium
TCATCACGCCGCCCATGCAGAAGGGCGTGGAGTGGTGCTCGTTGAGCATCAGCCCATCGAAGCCCATCTGCTCGGCGTAGACCTTCTCGTCCAGGTAGCGGTTGTACAGTTCCGCGCCGAGTTTGGGGTCGTACGCGCCGTTGCTGAGCCCCAGGTCAGTGATGTCGCGGCCGGTGGCGCCGAAGTAACCGGAATTAGGGTCTTGATACGGCCGCTCGGTAAAATAGCCGATGAACATGTGACAACTCCGTTGGTCTCAGGGGGCACGCCCCCTCCTACTCCCGACGGCGATGTCCGCCGCGCGGACGTTGATTTCACTGCCGGGCTCCCGCGGTTGCTCAGTCGACGGGCGCATCCGCCGTGAGCCCTTGCGCTGCAGCCCTCGATCGGCGCTAGGAGCCGGCGAAGGCGGCGATCAGCTGGGCGATGCGCTCGGGCTCTTCCATCTCCACGCTGTGACCGGCGCCGGGCACGATCTCGGTCTTCGCATTGGGCAGCGCCGCTGCGTACTGGCGGGCGCAGCTCACGGGCACGACCTCGTCCTTCTCGCCCCAGATCACCAGCGCCGGCGTCTCGACCTCGCCCAGCAGGGGCGCGAGCCGTCGGTTGAACATATACGGCTTCCAGGCGAGCCGCGCGGTCATCTCGCGGCTGAAGTCCCACAGCTCTTTGAACGCCGTGGCCGGCTCGTCGCCGAGGGCGCGGTGATAGGCTTCGCCGTCGCGGTAGCCAGCCTCGACATACTCGTGGTAGTCGATCAGCATCTGGTCAAGGATCTCGCCCTCGTCGGGCTGCAGGCCGGCGGCGCCCACCAGCACCAGCGCCTTCAGCGCGGCCTGGTTCATCGTCGCCAGCTCGGCCGCGATAAACCCGCCGAAGCCGAGGCCGACCAACGTGGCCGGACCAAGCGCGAGCTTTTGCAGCAGCCGGTTGATCAGGATGGCGATGTCGCGCGCGTCGCGCGCCCACTCCGGCCGCTCCGACTGGCCATAGCCGGGCAAATCGGGCGCGAACGTACGGAAGCGCTCGGCCAGCCGCTCATGAAACGGCACCCAGCCGGGGTTGCCGGTGGAGTGATGCAGCACCACCAGCGGCGCCCCTTTGCCGCCTTCGAGCACCCGCAGCTTGCGGCCCGCCACCTCGACCGTCTGTTCCGTGTACGATCCGGTTGCCGTCGTCACGATCGGCACCTCCTTACCGATGACCGACGGTCTCAAAACCGGTGCAGCAGCATCTGATCGCCGGTTTTGAAACCATGTCCTCGCACGCTGGCCCGCGCATCAGCGTGCCGCCGCGACGGCGACACACGGGCCGCTGCCGTGAATATAGATCATGGCGCGGCTGCGTGAACGACCGATCCGCATGCATTTTTCCCGACGGGTGCGGATTCCGCATTAGCGTTCGGGTTTTACGCGCGCAGGGAGAGCTTTGCTCACCCGCGGCCATCGGCCCTCATCCTCTCCTGTCTCCTTCTTCCAGGATTGGGAGAAGGAGACGATCCAGTCTGAAGCGTTCCGCAGCCGGTACGGTTAGCCCGACGCCATACCGATCGAGCAACCACGGATCACCCCTCGCCCAGGATTGGGAGAGGGGAAGGGGGTGAGGGCCGACTGCAGCGGCTAGCGTTTGATCTTGTCCGTCGGTGCGCGGCCGTTGCCGTTCGCGCCCGCACCGCCGTTGCGGCCATGCCCGTCAGGTGTGCGCAGCGCGGTCGCGCCGATCTCCGGTTCGAGGCCGGTCACGCCGTCGGTGCCCGGGTGCGGCGTTCCCCCTCCCCGGCCCTCCCCGTGGGCAGTGGGGGATGCAGAAACCGCTGTCAGTGCCGCCTGCGGTAGCTCGTGCCGGCGGCGCGGCCACAGCAGCGCGGTGGTGAAGACGCGCTCGCGCAGCTCTTCGTCTTCAACGGCGCGCTCGCGGGCACGGAAGATGTCGCTGCGGGAGAGCCAACCAACCAACGTGCGCTCGTCGCCGCGCTCCACCACGGGCAGCCGGCCGACCTTACGCCGCACCATCTGTGTCAGCGCCAGCGACAGCGGCACGTCGGGATACGTCACGCTGAGATCGGTGGAACTGAGGCGGCTGATCGGATCGTCCAGCGAGGCCTCGGCGGTGTCGGGCTCGGCCGTGGTCGCCGTGGCGATATCGCTGCGCGTGACGACGCCGGTCAGGCGACCTTGCCCGTCCACCACCGGGAAGCCCTGATGCCTGAAGGCGGGCTCGCGAGAATCCATGCGCGCCACGACGTCGCGGATCGGCATGGCGCCGGGGATGACGTTCACGGCTTGCGTCATCGCCGTGCCCACGCTGACGGCGTGCAGCGGGTCGGCCTCGTAGTCCGATGGCACGCGCAGGCCGCGCCGCACCAGCCGCTCGGTCATGATCGAGTCCTTGAGGAAGAAGCGGCAGGTGACATCGGCGCAGGCGCCGCCGATCATCAGCGGGATGATCGCGCTGGTGTCGCCGGTCAGCTCGAAGGCGAAGGCCACGGCGGTAAACGGCGCCCGCGCCGCCGCGCCGAACAGGGCGCTCATCGCCACGATCGCGGCCACGTGCGCGTTGAACGAAGCGCCGGGCGCGATGCTGTGCACGATCGAGCCGAAGATGCTGCCCGTGGCGGCGCCGATCAGCAGCATCGGCGCCAGCAGGCCGCCCGAGGTGCCCGAGCCGAGCGACACCCACAGCGCCACACTCTTGCCGACCGCCAGCGACACCAGATCGCCCGAGCTCAGCTTGCCGTGGATCACGTTGGCGATCGTGTTGTACCCCATGCCGAGCACGCGCGGCTCGAAGTAGCCGATCACGCCCAGCACCAGGCCACCGATCGCCGGCCACCACATCCAGTGGATGCCGTGCTCGCCGAGCTTTTCGAACGCCTCTTCGGTGAGATAGAGCGCCTTGCTGAAGTAAGCCGCGATCACGCCGATCACAACGCCGAGCACGGCGAACAGCCACAGCACGGCGGGGCTGCCGTAGCTCTCGTTCAGCGGGAACATCAAGTTGTCGCCGATGAGATAATGCCGCGCCCCGGCGGCCACGCCCGAGGCGATGATCACCGGCACCAGCGAGCGGGCGCGGAACTCGAACAGCAGCAGTTCGAGCACGATCACCACCGCGGTAATCGGCGTGTAGAAGATGCCGACCATACCGGCCGCCGCACCGCAGCCGAGCAGGATCTTGCGCTCGCTGGCTGTCATGTGCAGCCACTGGCCGATCACGGAGCCGATGCCGCCGCCGGTCTGGATGATCGGCCCTTCGGCGCCGAACGGGCCGCCCGTGCCGACGGCGATCGCGGCCGAGATCGGCTTCAGGATCGCCACTTTCGGGCTGACACGGCTGCGGTTGATCAGCACCGCTTCCATCGCCTCGGGGATGCCGTGGCCGCGGATGCGGTCCGAGCCGTAGCGGGCCATCAGGCCGACGATCAGGCCGCCGATCGCGGGGATCACGATCACCCACAGGCCGACGTGATTGTCGCTGGGATACACGACATTGAAGCTGAACTTCTGGAAGAAGGCGACGTTGGTGAAGAAGAGGATCAGCCGGTAGAGCACGAAGGCGACGACGGCGCCGATGACGCCGAGCACAATGCCCAGCGCGGTGAAGGCGGCGATCCGTCGGTTTTCTGGGTCGGTCAGGGTCGATGTAGCCAACGGCACGCCTCCACGCTGTGGGTTCGACCAGTTCAATATATCGTCTAACGATAGATAAGCGCAATACTACTATACCGAACTTCCGCCGGGTCGGGGAAGAACGTAACAGGCGCCGGTGCGGGACGTTTGCGGCGGCAGCGCTAGTTTTACAGTGACCCTTTCATGGGAACGGCCTCTATTCGTGCTCAAAAC
>CALFMN010000159.1 GCA_937879875.1 uncultured Chloroflexota bacterium
CAGCCCACCATGCCACCACCGGTTCGTCAACTACTTGACCGGTGCTCTAGAGCGTGTCTGAAAAATGTTCGAACCATCGTTCCGTGGCTGGTCGTGAGGCCTCTTCTCACCCTCGCCACGCGTGGGAGGGGCCGCCGAAACCGGCAATCCAATGCGGGCTACGGCCGCCCGTCGATTATTCAGACACGCCCTAGCGCCCCTGCTGCCGCCGGCCAAACCGCGCACTGGGCGCCCCAATCTCGACCATCGCCACATCCTCGACGGGATCCTCTGGCGGCTGACGACCGGTGCCCCCTGGCGCGACCTTCCCGCCGCATCCGGCCCCTGGCAGACCCTGTACAGCCGCTTCCGCCGCTGGCAACGCGCCGGTATCTGGGATCGCATCCTGTCGGCGCTGCACGCCACGGCCGACGCGGCAGGGGAGTTCGACTGGACCTTGCACTGCGTCGACGGCAGCGTCATCCGCGCCCATCAGCATGCTGCGGGGGCGCGAAAAAAGGGGGCCTCGATCAAGCGCTCGGCTGGAGTCGTGGCGGCTTCAGCACCAAGCTCCATGTCCGCGCTGAGCGTGGCGGCAAGCCCGTCGTGCTGATCGTCACGGGCGGTGAGCGCAACGAGCAACTCTCCCTGCCGGCGTTGCTGGAACGGGGGACGGTCCGCTGTCCGGGGCGGGGCCGGCCGCGGCTGCGGCCCGACCGGGTTGCGGGCGACAAGGGCTATAGCAGTCGCACGGTGCGGCGCTATCTGCGCAAGCGTGGCATCGGCGCGGTGATCCCACGGCGGAGCAACGAGCCCCAGCAGCGGCAGTTCGACAAAGCCGCGTACCGGGAGCGCAACCTGGTGGAGCGGCTGCTCAACCGCCTCAAGCAGCACCGCGCCGTGGCCACGCGCTATGACAAGCTCGCTGCCCGTTACCATGCCATGGTCACCATTGCAGCCATCCTGCTCTGGCTCTAGCCTTTGCAAACACGCCCTAAGCAGGTAGCCCAGGTTAAGGTGCACCTTTTCTGATGTCCGGTCAGCGACCCACATCCACGCCTGTGAGCCTTATGGACCACGGCCTCGAAAAGTGCACTTCAACTGAGGCCACCTTCTTAGCGAGCCGGGCTAGTTACCAGGAGTATGGACCGTGTATTCGCTCATCGGGTAGCAGACATACAGGGTATTGCTAGCACAGTGCGCAGTTCCATCGGGCGAGCCAGACGGATGGATTGAAGCCTGTGGGTCGAACGTGGCATGATCCAGTTCATGGCTCATAGTGGCGTACGGGTTCCCAGCGTAGTAGAGGTTCACGTACACATCATCCCCGCCACTGGAGGGGAAGTGGCATCCCTGGAACATTCCAGAGAGGCATTCCGAGCTGCCATTCGGAGAACTTTGAAAGCTCACGATGAAGATATACGACGTGTTGTTGAGCCCAGTGTCTGTATAGCGGTCTCCGATGGCATTTAGCGCTGACTGAACGGAGCTGGAAGTCGGCGAGAGATCCTGCTGTACATGGTACCAGACGGTTACTCCATTGGATGAGGTGCCAGCATAGCAGCTAACAGTCTCACCGAAGGTAGGATCCGTGACATCGTTACCAATGCAGTTCCCGACGTGGCCGGCACTTGCCGAGATCGTCATGAACGTCGCGCCGGACCACTGCGAGCACCCGCTCGCGTCACAGGCGTACCCACCCCAATAGACGCCGCCGTTCTGCTGTGCCGCTGGGGTGGTAAAGAGACC
This sequence comes from uncultured Chloroflexota bacterium, assembly GCA_937879875.1. Taxonomy (GTDB): domain Bacteria; phylum Chloroflexota; class Dehalococcoidia; order CAUJGQ01; family CAUJGQ01; genus CALFMN01. Next base: position 1,729 of record CALFMN010000159.1, read on the forward strand.
GTAAGCGTTTGAGTCGCCGGCAAAGACCCATCCCTGACTGGGGACATAGAAGTACGTATACTGATACGTCGAAATACAGTCAGCGGTGATGCTTACGAAGGTGGATTCGCCTGACGGCACAGGATTCGTCGTGAAGTACGTCTGTGCAGGTATGCCACTGCATGCCGTCGACGCCGTGGCGGGAAGAGCCCGGAGACCCACCATGCTTGCAAGGATGGTAAATACAAGAACCGCTATGAGGCCACAGAAATATATAAGTCTATTTCTCATTGTGTTTCTCTCCGTCGCAGGGAGTGAGAAAATTGACATGATAACTCACTTGTTTGCTATGATATGAGTCCACATCAGTCATTTCAAATGAAGTTCCTTCGAGTACTCTCGGCAGGGCGGATGTAAGATGGTAGCTGGAATCTCTGGTCTGAGATCAGTAGCTGCCATGTGATTGTGCAGGCGCCGAACTTGCCGTATGATGATAGAGCTCGCCGCAGCAATGAATGCTATAGGCGGTGAGCGAATATGACATGCTATTGGAGCACGCGACCAGATCAGTATCATGGCTTTGCCTTGAGGTGCTGTATCAGCGCGAGGAAGAGATCCTCGCCGGCTGTTTTATGGCGGGCGGTCACTCAGAAGGCGCAGCGCCCGTGCCTGGTAGCCCAACTGCAGCCGCGTTTGGGTGCGGGTTTTCAGCAGCAGGTTCTGGACGTGACTTTGGACCGTGCTGACACTGGTATGGAACTGTCGTGCGATCTCCTGGTCCGTTGCGCCGTCCGCAAGCAGCGTGAGCACCTCGCGCTGGCGCGGTGTGAGACGCGGAATCACGCCGGGAACCGCGGCCTCCCGCTGCTGGGTGAGGAAGGCCTGGGCCACCGCCGGGCTTGAGACCAGCAGACCCGCAGCGAGCGTCGCCAGAAAGCCCGACAGGCTCTGCGGCGTCAGATCGTGCCAGAGCAAGCAACCGCTCACATCGCTCGCCGCGAGCCGGCGGAGGTCGAGGTCCTCAACCCGCTCCGCGATCACCGCCACGCGGCTCGCCGGCGCGACCGTGCGCAGTTGTGGCAGCAGGTCGGCGATCGACTCCCGGCCAATGTGATCGGCAGCGAGGATGAGGCCGGGACGGGTGCGCCGGACGCCGATGATCCCTGCCAGTATGGTCGCCGCCTCGCCCACCACGTGGCAGTCCGCCGCCTCGGCCAGCGCGGCTCGCAGCCCGCTCCACACGAGTGTTTCGGAGCGCAGGAGGAAGACGGTGTACACCGGCATGGCGGCCTCGGTAGCTCATGTGCAGAGCGACGCGATCAGAGCGGCAGACAGAGGGCGTCTATCCTACCCGACGCAACCGCGTCCCGGTCGCCGTTAATCGACCGGCAAGCACCTGCCGAGCCGGTTTCGCCGGGGAGCCGGGCGGCGCCGGCGTATGCGGCGGCACGCGGCAGCAGTCCGGAACGTTCACCACCAGCCGCGCGAAGCGGGCGTTCAGCGGCAGGATGCAGAGCGTATGGTCGTTGTCCGTGAATGCGTCCGCCGTCACCAGATAGGGCGCATGCTCCCAGCCGTTCGGATAGGCGGCGGTCAGCAGTCCTTGGGCGCTCGCCTCGGCGACAGGCACCGTCGCCAGCGGAGGGCCACCGGCCTGGCGCATCGTCTCAGCCAATGCGCTGCACGTCTCACAAGCCGGGTCGTAGATCAGGAACCGTTCCATCGTGCTCTCCTCCTGCCCTTCCCGCACCGCGTCCCGTACGCGGTCCCGGCATCTGCAGCATCGGCGCCGATCTCGCGACCGCCCATCGCGACAGCGCCACTGCACCGTAGCGGAGGCTCGAGGGCGCGGATGGCGGGATCTCCAGTCGCTGCTCGCTGCCATCGCGCACCTCGTGCTGCAACTCGCCCCAGGTGGACGCCTCGCGGTGAACGCGGCGCACCGGTTTGTCTTGCCGCCAGACCGCGCCTGGCATGTCTTGTAAGGTCGATGTGTGAGCGCCCGCTGGAATCGCAGGTGTTACCAACTCTTCACTTTCAACCGCGTATGTGCGGTACTGGAAACAGTAGGATGCTCGGAGCGGGCCGTTCCGACCCGTTCGCCCAGACGTTCTTTAGGAGAAGGCCGATGCCGGAACCGACGAAAAAGGCGAACGCGCCGTGTCTGCCGCGGCTCGGCGATTCGATCCGAGCTTTCAGCGAGCGCTTCGGCTCGCCGGTGAAACGGATCACGCCCCTCGCCGGCCGGCGCGTCTTCTGCTTCAGGCATAGCAGCGGGCACGTGTATGTTCTCGCGGCCAACAGGCAGGCTGTAGCTATTCGCTTCATCCCGGCAGCGGGCGGCGACACCTCACCTGATTCCGCCGGGCGCCCGCCGGCGCTCCAACCCGCGGCAATGCGAGCGTCTGCGATCAACCCGGCGGCGGGTGAGCACCTTGCCCTGATCAGCGGCGACGGCAGTTGGACTCTCACATTGCGAAGCTGTCCGCCGGAGGACCTGGCGCTGCTGATCGATGCGACGCTGCCATGACCCTCCACCGGACACAGAACCGCGGCACGACGGCGTCGCCCGCCCTCGGCCGAATCGCGGGGCGCGCCGCGCCGCCGATCACGGAAACGACCGCAACATGTGGAGCATTCGCCGGCGCGACGCTGCAGTCAGGTGCTCTCTGGCTACGGTGTACGAGCGCTGGAGCAGTTTAGCAGGCTGCGCTGGCAAAAGAATGTCAGAAATACAATGTGTATACGTCTATGGCGGCGTGGCCTGTGCGGTCAGGCGTGAGAGCCGCCGGCCGCTCCACGCTGTGGCAACGCTTGGCCGGGATCATGAACGCGGATTCGCACAGCAGCGTTAGTGTCGGGTGCCCGTTGCGGCCAGCACGCCGGCGACGAAGTTTGGCACCACGGCGCTCGCCTCGCTGAGGTCGATAGCGCGCAGATCCGCGATCGTAGCCGGCACATCCAATCCGGCTGCCGTCAGTTCCTCGGCATCGTGCTCCGCGATCGCGGCCAGCACGGCGCCGCTGATCTCGGGGTGGAACTGCACCCCGATCGCGCTGCCGTGCGCGAAGGCCTGCACGCCGTACGGGCTTTCGGCCAGCAGCGTGGCGCCGGGCGGCAGTTCGCTCACCACGTCGTAGTGTCCTTGCGCCCCGCGGAAGACGGCCGGCAGGCCGGCGAAGAGCGTTGGATGGGCGCGGCCGGCGGCCGTAAGGCGCACGTCGCAGAAGCCGAACTCGCGGCCGAGCGGGTTGCGCACCACCGTGCCGCCCAGCGCCGAGGCGAGGATCTGGTGCCTGAAGCAGATACCCAACGTTGGAAACGCGGCGGCGTGCAGCTCGCGCAGATACGCCTCCAGCCGCAGCATCCACGCCGCCCGCTCGTACACCGCCGAGACGGAGCCGGGCACGATCGCCGCGGCGAATGTCGACGTGGACGGCAGCGGCGTATGGCCGTCGTGCGCGGGCACAGCCACGAGTTCGCAGTCGGGCAGCAGGCGCCGCAGCCAGCCAGTGCCGCTGGAATCGGGGCCGAGCCAACCGACAGGCGGCAGCGTCTCAAGCACGAGGATGCGCGGGCGGCCGGGCTTCGCGTCGCCTGCGCTCTGGTCACGTTCTGGCGCTGCCGGTGCGGTCATCGGTTGCGGTCCTCGCCTCGGATGATGGTGCTGGCGATTCCTCCACGCCTGCGGGGGCGTCAGTCGTCCGGCTCGATCGTGCTGGTCAGGCCGAAGTGTTCGAGCCGTTCGCGGTAAAACTCGGCGCGCTCTTTCGGCGTGACGATCACGAGCGCCACGCCTTCGGAATGCGCCTCCCACATGATCGCCGCGGCTTCTTCGGGCGTCAGGCTCTGCACCGTCAGCAGCAGCGCGTAGATCACGTGCTCCATCGAGTTGTGGTCGTCGTTGTGCAGCAGCACACGCCACGGCGGCAGCAGCACCGTCGTGGTATTTGTGCGTTCTTCGATATCCGGCGTGCTCACCGCCGCGGGCCGCACCATCGCGTACTCTCCGAAGCGCCTCCGGCGACCGCTGGAGGCAGCCGCGAAACCAGGCTCAGCTACCGCCAGTGTACGGCGGCGCGAGGAAACGCGCAGCGACGCGTGCAAGCAGCGGGCGCACGCTGCTACACTCCGGCCTGAGGCCGCCGGCCGCTCGGCCGCCGCACAATGCCATCCGGAAACGAACGAAAGAGGCCACGCCATGCCAACCGCCCGTCCGATCCATTTCGGCGTCTCGCTGCCGCAGATCAGCCGCAGCTGGGAGGAGACGCGCCGCGCCGCGGAAACGTTCGAGCGGCAGGGCTACGACTCGGTCTGGCTGAACGACCATCTCTACGGCGTGCCGCGCCCAGAGATCCCGATATTGGAATGCTGGACCACGCTGACGGCCGTCGGCGCGATCACCGAGCGCGTGCAGCTCGGCACGATCGTTTCGCCGCCGGGCTTCCGCAACCCGGCGCTGATGGCGAAGATCGTCGCCACGCTCGACCAGATCACGGGCGGGCGTGTGATCCCGGGCATGGGCGCCGGCTGGTTTGCGCAGGAGTTCCGCGGATACGGCTTCGAGTTCCCAGAAACGAAAGCGCGGCTGGAACAGCTCGCCGAGGCGGCGGAGATCAGCAAGCGCGCCTGGACGGAGCCTAGGCTGACCTTCCAGGGCAAGCACTTCCAGACCGAGAATCTGATCCTCGCGCCGGCGCCCGTGCACCAGCCGCACCCGCCCCTGCTGATCGGCGGCGGCGGTGAGAAGGTGCTGCTGCGCATCGCGGCGCGCTGGGCGGACATCTGGAACAACCCGGCGGCGCAACAGACGCGGCTGGAGCAGAAGATCGGCATTCTGAAGCAGCACTGCGCCGCGGTCGGCCGCGACCCGTCCGAAATCACCGTGTCGCAGCAGTGCCTGGTGCTGATCGCGCGCAACGAAGAGGAAGCCGGCCCGATGATCGAGCGGGCGACGAAACTGTTCGGCGGGCATATGGGCGACGTGCACGGCCCGCTGGCGATCGCCGGCACGCCCGAGACGGTGGCCGAGCGCATCCAGCGCCACATCGACCTGGGCTGCACGATGTTCGTGATGGAGTTCTTCGGCCGCGATACGCGCGAGCCGGCGCAGCTATTCGCGGAAACCGTTATGCCGCGCTTCCGTGCCGCCGGCAGCCGTCAGCCCGCGGCTGTTTAGGGTCCGCGCCAAGCATGTGTGCGGCACATGCCTTGCGCGCAGCCCCTGCTGCGTGGTCGCCGTCACGCGAGGCGCGAACGCTCACGCCGTCTTGCGCCGGGCAATGCTGTACGATCGCTTTGGGCGGGCCGCGCGAAGGCTGGTCCGCGGAGACGTTTTGTGTTCCTGTTCGGACAGGTCGGCCGCCTGCTGGATCTCGGCACGGCGGCCTTTCGCATCTTCCTCGGCTACATGGCATTGCGCTGGCGCTGGCGCTGCCTGCACCAAACGATCTCCTCCGAACGCTGGTCGAAGCAGCACGCGGCTGCCGCAGCGCAGCTCTACGGCGCGGCCGTGCGCCGGCAGGGGCTGCTGATCAAGCTCGGCCAGCTCATCGCGGCACGACCCGACATCTTTCCCAACGAATATGTGCGCGAGCTGTCGCGCCTGCACGATCGCGTGCCGCCGCGCAGCTACGCCGAGATCGCGCCGGTGCTGCGGCGTGGCCTGGGCAAAGCGCCGCAACGGGTGTTCAAGACGTTCGACCGCACGCCGCTGGCCGCCGCCTCGCTGGCGCAGGTGCATCGAGCCGTCTTGCACGACGGCCAGGAGGTCGCGGTCAAGATCCAGTATCCAGGCATCGAGACTGTCGTTCAGGCGGACCTCTTCGGCCTGAACGCGGTCAAATGGGCGCTGGCGCGACTGCTGCCGGAGCTGAACATCGGCGAGATCATCGACGATCTGCGCGCCTCGATCCCGCAGGAGCTGGACTTCGTGCATGAGGGCCGCAACGCCGAGCGCGTCGCCCGTGACTTCAGCGGCAAGCCCGGCGTGATCGTACCGCGCATCGTCTGGGAGCACAGCTCTCGGCGTGTGCTGGTGATGGAGTTCATCCACGGCATCAAGATTACGGACACGGAGCGGCTGCGCGCCTCGGGGATCGATCTGAAGGCGCTGTGCCGGCTCTTTCTCAGCATCTACTTCGACCAGATCATGGTGCACGGCTTCTTTAACGCCGACCCGCACCCGGGCAACCTGCTGGTTGTGCCCCGCGCGCACGGCGAGGCCGACATCGCGCTGCTCGACTTCGGCCTGGTTAAGGAGCTGACGCCGCGGTTCCGCGTTGGCTCGGCGTATCTCTGCCGCGCGATCCTGACCTTCGACCCGATCGCCACGCGCGAGGCCTATCACCGCATGGGCGTGCGCACGCGGGACGACTCACTGCAAACCTACATCACGCTGGGCACGCTCTTTCTCGGCCTGCCGGAGCATATCCGCGGCGAAAAGAGCCTGTTCGATCAGCAGTCGTGGGAGCAGAGCGGCATCGACCTGCGGGCGATGTATCGGGCGGACCCGGTCACCAGCCTGCCGCCGGAGCTGCTGCTCGTGGGCCGGGCGATCACGCTGATGGGCGGCGTGATGTTCGCCCTCGACATGTGGGCGGATATGTGGTCGTTGATTCTGGAGTACAGCAACCAGGTGATTGCGGAGTACGAGGCGCAACGTGTGGCCTGACTCGATCGGCGCTCGGGCAGCAGGGCGGGCTGGTAAGATCGGCGCATGTGGGAAAGTACAGGCCCGTACACGCCGGACGAGCTGCGCGCCATGCGCCGGCTGATCGTGGCTTCCGGCATCGGCATTCCCGAGTGGGTGCTGCGTACGCGGCGATCGGCCGAGTTCGTGCGATCGCTGAGCGCCGAGCAGGCCGACGTGATCACGGCAGAGGCGCTGGCAGTAGCGGCAGAGCCCGACGACCTGGGCAGCGCGGCCGAGATTGCCGAAGCCGTGGCGCTGTTCACGGACGTCGCGCGGGCCGAGCGGCAGAAGACGCTCTGGCGTATGCTGCTCGAGTTCCGGCATCGTCACTTTCCGCCGACCGCCTGATCGCGCCGTTTCGCGGCGGACCGGGAAGGAATCCTCGATGACAGACGATGTATCGGCTGAAACCGATGGCCGAGAGCCGCGCGGCATCTTGCCCTGGCAGCGCCGCCTCGGCGAGTTTCTGGCGGGGTTGAGCCTGGCCGAGACCGAGCGGCTGCACGCCGACGCCGTCAGCCGGCTCGACCGGGCGACGCGCGCCCGCCCGCTCACCCTCGCGGAAACGGCGACGCTGAGCGCACTCGCCGCCTATCTGGCGCCGCGCGTCGAGCGCCGCGGCGACGGCAAGCCGGCGATCGATGAAGCGGTGCTCTTCGGCCTCATGGCCGGCTATCAACTCGCCATCGGCGAACAGATGCCCCCCGAGGCGGACCCCTTCGCCGGCTGAGCCGCCTGCTGCCTTCCACGGAAAAAGACCGGTACGCCGAGTCGCGGCTGCCGCCGCGAAGGGCGCACGCCGTGCGCCCCTACAACAGGTCTGCTAACCCGACGCCCCGTCGAATCAGCACCGCCGGATCGCCCCTTCTCTCCATCCCAGATCGCGCTCCGCGCGATGTCAAAGATCGGGAGAGAAGGGGAAGGGGGTTATGAAGGCCGCTCCGCACGCCCCGTTACTGCAGCGAGGCGTGCAAATCGCCGCCGAGCACGGCCTGCCGCTGGCCGTTGTCTGGCAGCGGCTGCAGCACGATGCTGAGGTGATAGCCCTCGCCCACGTTCCAGCGCGACATGTCGATCACGCGGTAGGCCGAACCGGTGCTGTCCGGCGTGAGCGCGCCGCCATCCCATTTGTCGTCGCCGGACGAGAACCAGATGTGGTACTGCTGGCCGTCGCCCGGCGGCGCCAGCCGCTGCACCAACACCACGCACTGCTTCTTGTCCGGGTTCCAGATCACGCCCCCGGTCGCGGTCGCGCTCTGCGCCGGGTCGAGCTCGCTGGTGACGGTATGCTGCGAGGCCAGCAAGGTCAGCGCCGTCTGCGAGGCTGGCAGGAAGCCGGGCTGCGGATTCCGCGCCAGCGCTTGCTGGTGCTTCACAGCGGAGAGCTGGCTCTGCAACGACAGCGACCACGCCGCCAACCCGAACAGCGCCAGCACCATCACGGCCGCGGCCAGCGCCGGCACGCGTAACCCGCTGCCCGCCACCCGTCGCCAGGCGCTGATCGGCACAGGTTCCTCGCCGTGCTCTGCCGGCGCGAGCGAGTCCGCCTCCGGCAGCGGGAGCTGCGGCCGGGCGAACTCGCGCACATTGTTCGCCTCCGCGCTGACGGGGGCATGCACCGCGAGCCCGGCGGGGGGCGCCGCCGGCAGCTGGGCGAAGACCGCCGCCTCGGAGCCACCGGCTTCCGCGCCCACGGCCGCGAGCACCCGTTCGCGCAGGGCCGCGGGCGCACGCACGGCCGGGGTGCTCAGCGGCAGCCGCTCAGCTACGGCACGGGCAAGGCGCAGCTCCCGGGCGCAGGCGACGCAGCCGGCCGCATGCTGCTCGGTGGCGGCCGCCTCCTCTGGCGCGAGTGCGCCGAGCGCCAGCGCGTCGACGTTTTCCAGGAACTCCTCGCAGGTCATAGGACGCCTGTACTCTCTGTCTCCACCCCAAGTGCGAAGCGCAACTTGCGCATGCCCAGCCGCACGCGCGTCTTGATCGTTCCCAGCGGCGTGCGCAGCTGCTCCGCGATCTCCTGCTGCGTCAGGCCGCCGAAGTAGGCCAGCTCGATCGCCTCTCGCTGCTCGTCTGGCAGTTGCCGCAGCGCCGAGCGAATCTCGTGCCGCTCCGACGACAGCACGGCCAGCCGCGCCGGATCGACCGCGCCTTCGTCCACCGGGTCGTCCGCTCCCTCGGCCGGCGGTGATTCGTGCAGACGCCGCCGCCCGCGCGAGCGGACCTCGTCCACGGCGCGGTTACGGGCCACGCTCAGCAGCCAGGACATGAAGCGCCCCCGGCCGGCATCGAAGCTCGTCGGCACGCGCCAGTAGCGCAAGAAGACGTCCTGCACCACGTCCTGCGCGGCCGCTGGATCGGCAAGCACGCGCATCGCCACGCCGTAAACCAAGTCGGCATAGCGATCATAGACGATACGGAAGGCGATCTCATTGCGCGCGGCGATGAGCGCGGCCAGCTCCTCGTCCGTCCGCTCAAGCTCGGTCACACCTGCACCCGTTCTCTCCAAGATGGCCGCTTCGCGGCCATGTCAGAGCAGAACGCGGCGTCCTGCTGATCATACGTTGCAGAACGCCGCGCGGATTGGCCGCGCGTCTGGGGCGCGCGTGGCGATTGCCCAATTGTAGCAGCCGCGCCAATCTCGGTTTCACAGTCTTTTAGCAACGCATTAACCGCGAGCATGTAGGAGGGTTTTCCGCCGCGGCGTAGCGTTGAATGCAGAGAGATAGCCAGTCTGCCAGGCCCGCAGATTCTGAAGGAGCATGTCTGCCGTGAATCACGTACGCATCGCGACGCTCGCGCTGGCCGCCGTGGCCATCGCCGCGTCGGTCGGCTGCACCAGCAAGCAGAAACCGGCCGCGACCAACAGCAACCGTGCCCCATCGCCGGCGGCCGCCGCCAGTCCCGCCGCCACGGCTGCCGCTTCCAGCGGCCGTTCCGCAACTCCCACTTCGTCGGCTGGTAATGCCGCGCCTGCCGGCAGCCCCACCCTTACGACCGCGACGAGCCCCGTGGTGAGCAGCGGCTCGACCACCGACGTGGTCAACGCGCTGCGGCCCAGCGTCGTGCGCGTGCGCACGGAGGCGTCGCAGATCGGCCCCTTCGGTTCCGTCGGCAACGCCTCGGGCACGGGCACCGGCATGATTTTGGACACCGACGGCCACGTGCTCACCAATAACCACGTCGTCACGCTGGGCGGCACCTCGGCGGCGAACAAGATCATGGTCGATCTGGCCGACGGCGAGTCGGTGCAGGCGACACTCGTCGGCCGCGAGCCGACGGCGGACCTCGCGGTGCTGAAGATCAGCGCCAGGAACCTGACGCCGGTGAAGTTCGCCGATCCCAAGACGCTGCAAGTGGGACAGGACGTGATTGCGATCGGCTATGCGCTCGACCTCGGCTCGACGCCCTCGGTCACGAAAGGCGTGATCAGCGCACTCAACCGGCAGATCGATGAGACGTTACAGGGGAACAACAACAACCCCTTCGCCGGCAGCGGCACACCCAACATCGTCGGCGGCGCGATTCAGACCGACGCGGCGATCAACCCCGGCAACAGCGGCGGTCCGCTCGTCAACATGCAGGGCGAAGTGATCGGCGTGAACACGGCCGGGATCTTCCGCAGCCAGAGCGGTGAGCCGGTGTCCGGCATCAACTTCGCCGTCTCCGTCGATACCGTGCTGCCGGTGGCGAAGGCGCTGGTCAGCACCGGCAAGGTCGATCGCGGCTTCCTCGGCGTCAATCTGGTGCCGATCACCGCGAACGAGGCACAGGCCAACAACCTCGCTGTGAACGACGGCGCCGGCGTGGCCAGCGTGGTCAGCGGCTCACCCGCCGACCAGGCCGGCATCAAGGCCGGCGATGTGATCGTCAAGCTGGGCAGCCGCGACATCCACAGCGTGGGCGACATCCAGCAGGCGCTGATCGAGAACGGCCCCGGCACGAAGGTTACGGTGCAGCTCTACCGCGGCAAAGACAAGCAGAGCGTGGACGTGACGCTCGGCACGCGCCCGGCCGGCCAGAGCGGCTAACCCTCGCCAGCAATGGCGTGTTCAGGGGCGGACGGCGCGAAGCCGTCCGCCCCGCTGCTATACTGGCCGCGGAGACGGAGGCGCAGCATGACAACCGGACTGCGGTCCCAAGGGCCGGGGCACGACCAGCGCCGCTGCCGCTTCCTCTCGCCCAACCCGGCCTGCGACCGCGCCGGCATTCCCGAGGGCGTGGACCGCACGCGGCTGCCGCTCTTTCTTTGTGCGGCGAAAGGCGCCGAGCGGCCGCTGATCACGACGATGCGCAAGTGCAAGTTCTGCCGCGAGACCAACCTCTGGTATCAGCCGCGCGACGAGACGCCGGACGGCGGACCGTCCGGCGCAGCCGAGGGGCAGCGGTGATCGCCCGCGACGCGACGGGGGCCGAACTGCGCCTGAGCCGAGCCCCGCGCCGCATCGTCTCGCTCGTGCCGAGCCTGACCGAAGCCTTGTTTGCGCTGGGCGCCGGCGAGCGGGTGGCGGGCGTGACGCGCTTTTGCGAGGAGCCTGCCGCCGCCGTGGCAACGCTGCCGCAAGTTGGCGGCACCAAGACGCCGGATCTCGCGGCAATTCTGTCGCTGGCGCCGGACCTCGTCATTGCCAGCAGCGAGGAGAACCGCGAGGCAGATGTGGCCGCGTTGCGCGCAACCGGCCTCGCGGTGTTCGTCACGCACTACCCGACCGTGGCCGCGGCGCTGAACGGCATCGAACTGATCGCCCGGCTGCTGGGCGTGCAAGCGGACGGTGTTGGCTGGCTGGCCGAGGCACGCGGGGCTGCTGCTGCCTGCGCGGCCCGCCGTGGCGAGCCGGTGCCTTACTTCTGCCCGATCTGGCGCCGGCCGTACATGGTTGCCCGGCGCGACACGTACATGGCCGATCTGCTTGCGCTGGCCGGCGGCGTCAGCGCCTTTCCCGACGCCGGGCCGGCGCACTACTTCGCGGTCGATCTCGCCGATCTGCCCGCCGCCGCGCCCGAGGTCATGCTCCTGCCAGATGAGCCGTATCCGTTTGCAGCGCGCCACCTGGCGGACTTCGCGCCGTACGGCGGCGTGCCCGCCGTTGCGAACGGACGGATGCATCTCGTGGATGGCAAGGCGCTGACGTGGTACGGCCCGCGCATCGCGGCGGCCTTGCAGCTCTTCGCGGCGCTGCTTCGGGGCGACGTCGAAACCCCCGTTGCCGCCGGCGGTCTCGACAGAGAGGAACGCGCATGAAGACACCGCTGTTGCTGGCGGGCGCGGGCGTCGCGGCGCTGGCCGCGGGCGCCGTCGTCGCCGACCGGCTGGCCCAGCGCGCTCTGGACCGATTCGAGACGCTTGATCCCGAGACCGCCGAGCTTCCCGGCCAGCGTTTCTGGGTGCGCGGCGTCGCCTTGCATTACGTTGAGCAAGGGTCGGGCTTTCCGGTCGTGCTGATCCCCGGCTTTCTCAGCTCGACCTTTTCCTTCCGTTACACGATTCCGGCGCTGGCCGAGCGCTTCCGCGTACTGGCCATCGATCTGCCCGGCTTCGGCTTCTCGGAACGCGGCGAGCACGTCGAATATTCGGCGAGCAACTGGGTGAGCCTGCTGGCCGAGTTTTTGCGCCGGCAGGGCGTCGGCCGCGCGGTCGTGCTCGGCCATTCATTGGGCGGCGGCGTGGCGCAGCGGCTGGCGATCGAGGAGCCCGAACTGGTCGAGCGCTTGATCCTGGTCGGCTCGGTCTCCGCGGCCGCGCCGCCGCGCCTGCCACCGCCGGGCAGCGGCCGCTTCTACCGGCTCGGGCAGGCGTGCGTGATGCCGAGGCCCGCGGCGGTGCGTTGGTTCGCGCGGCGCTCGGCCTTCGACCCGGCGTTTATGACCGACGAAGTCGTCGAAGGTTACACGCGTCCCTCGCGGCTGCCTGGCTCGGCCGCGGTGGTGCGCAAGCTCGGCCGCGACATAGCGAAGGACGCGCGACTGGATCTCTCGCAGATCGCGGTGCCGACGCTGCTGATCTGGGGCGAAGGCGACCGCGTGGTGGACCTCAAAGTCGGCCGTCGCCTGGCCGAACAGATCCCGCAGGCGCGGCTCGAAGTCATCGAGCGGGCCGGACATCTGCCGCTGGAGGAGCAACCGGAGAGATGCAACCGGCTGTTGCTCGACTTTCTGCGCGATCTCGATCGTCCTCCCGTTGGAGCCGCGTCGCAGGTGAGCCGCGGCGCCCAGCGCAACGGCGCCTGACCGTGCGCCTCGATCGCTGCTCCAGCATCGCCTGCCTGCGCTTCCCGCTGCTCGAAGCCGTGCCGGGCGTGCGGCACGCCATCATCACGCGGCTTGGCGGCGTCAGCAGCGGACCGTATGCCTCGGCCAATCTCGGTCTTGCCGTGGGCGACGACCGCGAGGCGGTGCTGGCAAACCGGCGCCTGGCCGGGGCGCTCGTCTCGCTCGGAGCACATCCAGTGACGGTGAAGCAGGTGCACGGCGTGCAAGCGGTGCTGGCGGAAGCGCCGGGCGAGCCGGGCGTGCCGCTCGGCGAAGCCGACATGCTGGTCACGCGCACACCCGGCGTGCCGCTGCTGGTGCAGGTGGCGGACTGCGCGCCGATCATTCTCATCGATCCGGTGCAGAACGCGGCCGCCGTGGTCCACGCCGGCTGGCGCGGCACGGCAGCCGGTGCGGGGCGCGAGGCGGTCGCCTCGATGCAGCGACTGTTCGGCTCGTGTCCAGGGCACCTGCTGGCGGGCATCGGCCCGGCGATCGGCGTCTGCTGCTACGAGGTGGGCGAAGAAGTAGCCGATGCGGTTGTAGCTGCGAGCGGCGGCACCGGGGGCATCATCGATCGCACGCACGGCGAACGGCCGCACCTCTCGCTCGAAACCGCGCTGAGCGCACAGCTACGCGCCGCCGGTGTTCCGGAATCCGGCATCGAATGCGCCGCCCTCTGCACCGCCTGCCGCCTCGACCTCTTCTACTCGCACCGCCGCGAAGGCGTGTCCACCGGCCGCTTCGGTGCGCTGGTGGCGCTCATTGCCAGCCCGGCGGGCCTTCGCCCGCCGCGGTAGCTGCGAGACGTATACTGAACGTGCCCTTGTACCGCTCCTTCCCAGGATGAGAGTTATACCAATTCTTCATGAGGAGATCCCATTTTCGGTAGCTGGCTGCAGAGCTTCGGCCCTCAGGCCCAGCCGGCCAGCGCGGCCTAGCGGCGCCTTGCGACGGCACGCTGCACTTCTTGGAACACGTGCAGTTTTCCACGCCCGCATGAAGGGTGCGAGCGCTGCGCTCTGCATGCTCGCCGTCCACGCCCGGCGTTGCGCCGCCCGTTCGGCCGCCCCGGCCAGCCGCGCGACGGCCCGCGGGCTGCGCCCGCAGCGCATTAGCCGCAGCGCGTTCAGGCGCAGCGCCCGCCCGATCTGCCTGACCGATTATGGTGCACTCGCCGACCAGCCGACGTGTTTCAACAGGCTGTTGCCTTGCTGGACCCGGCGGGCTGCCATGTCGTGCTGCTCGTTCACGCTGTTCCGCATGTGCGCTGGCCACGCAGCGATAGACGTTTTGTCCGGCAGCCACGTGCAGGCCATCACTGGCAATGCGCCGGTGATGGATCTTGGTTCTGACCTTCGCATCCCCGCGAGACTATGCGCGGTGGCGCCTACGGCCGGGGGCGGCGCCGCTGAGTGAGGCGAAGGGGTCGATGCTGGTGACGACCTTGCGCGGACTGCAGCGCCGGCAGCAATAGCTGGTGCGGCGTCCCCGCGGCGTTGCCGCTGTCGCCCAGCACTCCCAGCGGCGTCGCGGGCGCGACCACCTGATCCGGCTTGAGGCTGCCTAACACCGCCTCGTTTTGCAGATGGCATATAGAAGACGAAGGCGCCGGCGCTGCACGGGCCGGTGCTCACAAGCCAGACGAAATTGCCGTACAAGGGGAGATCCGCGACGGTGTCGACGGCCTGGCTGTAATCCCAGGGCGGTGGGCCGTCGCGCTCACCTGGTAGCTGACGTTGGCCGTCACGCTGTTGCTGCTGCGCCGGCAGACGGCGGCGACGGTCGCGGTGAGCGGGGCGTAGACGGGGGCAGCGGCTGGCCGGCGAGCGGGAAGAGATCGACGCCGTCGTGTGCCCGCGTGCCCCGGCTCTCACGATGACTCCAGGGGGAGAGCTGCCCTTCGCGTGCCGCATGCCAGTTCTCCGTCAGTGGGGGCTGGTACGTGCCGCTGGCCAGGGGAAAGACGAGCGGAATGGCCCCGCTTGCAGGGATTGACCAGCGTGCTCCCCGCCTGCGCGACCCGCGGCAGCAGCAGACTGTCTCCGGTGGCGAGGCTGGCCTGGAGCAGGCGGCGCCGGGTCAGCGGCACGCGGCTGACCACCGACATCGGCCTCCGGGTGCCCATTAGAAGGCACCGGTCCCGTTCGGTGTGCCGTTCCCGGTCGGGCCGTCGTAGCCCGGCTCGCCATTACAGAGATAGAGCGCCGTGCGCCGGCCGCACCTGCCGTTGCTGCCCGTGGTGATGTCGTTCAGCGCACTCAGGTGGCTGTAGGGATAGCTCCCGGCCGTGACCGTGGCCGCGTTTCCCGCCAGCGCATAGACCGCCGCGATCAGCGGTGAGGCCACGCTGGTCCCGCCAAACACCGCCCAGCCCGAGCCCTGATAGGTGTCGTAGACCCAGACGCCGGTGTTAGGGTCGGCCACCGCCGCCACGTCGGCCACGGTGCGCCTGCTGCAACCGCCGTCATGCTGCCAGGCGGGCTTGGCCTCATAGGCACTGCAGCCGCTGCCCGCCCCGCTCCAGACTGTCTCGGTGGCGTTGCGCGTGCCCGTGTTCGTGGCCTGCTGCAGACTGGTGCCGCCCACCGCCGTCACATACGGGGAGGCGGCCGGGAACTCCACCCCGTAGCCGCCGTCGCCGGAGCTGACCGTCACGGCGATGCCGGGGTGGTGATAGGCCGCGTCCACACCGGTTTCGCCGCTCCACTCGCGCCCGCCGTAGCTGTTGCTGATCGCACTGGCCCCGCGCGTCGCCGCGGTGTTCACTGCCGTGCTCAGGTCGCTGAAGCTGCTGCTGGTGGCCTCCACCAGCAGAATGCGGCAGCTCGGGCAGACGGCGCTCACCATGTCGAGGTCGAGCGAAATCTCCTGTGCCCAGCCGCTGTCCGCGCTGGGGTACGGCCCTGCGCCCCCTGTCTGGTTGACCTTCGTAAAACAGCCGCTGGTCGCGCTGCAGGCGGGCAGGCCGAAGTAGCTGCGGTAGTAGGCGAGGTCGCTCTCGGCGTTCGGGTCGTCGTAGGCATCGACGATGGCGACCGTCTGGCCGGTGCCGCCGGTGCTGCTGCTGGCAGAGAGATTGTAGGCCGACTGCAGGAAGCTGGGATCGTAGGCGCCGTTATTGCCCAGCACATCGGGGCGGGCGCTCACCTGCCGGGCGGGACTGCCGACGGCATCGGTGCGCCGCTGGGCATGGCAGCGGGCGGAGCCCGGGGCGGCGGGGCCGGGGCAGACGGCGGCATGGGGATGATCAGGCGGCGGGTTCGGCGGCGCTGCGCTGATCGGCCGGGATATGGCAAACAGCAGGGGTACGACCCCGACGAGACTCAACAGGACTGCGCCGAAGCGGCGTCGCAACATAATTCACTCCCATGTCTATCGGACAGGGATAACCCGACACCAACCGATCGCCTAGACCGTTTCATTCTGACAGAGTTGCGACACGGTTGCAAGGCCGCGGGCAGCACGCTGCCGCCGTGGAATCGCGGCTACGGACTCGCGCGGACGCTCGCCTGCTACTGTTCCGAAGCGGCGGCCGTGGCATCGGCGAGCGGCGCCGCGGCCGGCATCATCGACCGTGCGCACGGCAAGCGCCCGTACCTCGCGCTCGAAGCCGCCCTCCAGACGCAGTTGCGAGCTGCCGGCCTGCCCGAAGCCGGCATCGAATGCGCCGCCCTCTGCACCGCCTGCCGCCTGGACCTGTTCTACTCGCACCGCCGCGAAGGCACCCCCACCGGCCGCTTCGGCGCGCTCGTGGCGCTGAGTCTCCCTTCATATACTTTGTGAATCGGTTCATGTGAATCGACGCAGAGGGTCATCGCTTCTCAATAGGTTGCGGAGCCGGCCGAAACAATTGGATCATCCTTGACGAGGTGTACTACCTCTGAGAGAATGGGTAGTACCATGCAAACAGTACGGACAACCGGTTCTTCATACTCGTCCACACTCACACGAAAGGGTCAGATCACTGTGCCGGTCGAAATCCGGCGTCAGCTCGGCCTCAAGCAGGGCGACAAGGTCGCCTTTGTCCAGGAAGGGGACGCCGTGACGCTCAAGCCGGCCCAGAGCATCGCCGAGCGCACGGCCGGTATCCTGGCCCAGTATCGACATGTTCCCGCACCCACGCCGCAAGCGGAGCGGGCGGCCTTTGAGCAGGCCGTCGCCGAGGAGGTCGTGGCGCGGATGGGAGGCTAAATGGCCGACCCAGCGTTCCTCGATACCAATCCGATTCTACGCCACGTACTCGACGACCATGCCGACCACTCGCCGCGTGCCCATGCCCTGTTCGCCAGGATCGAACGCGGGGAGGAGACCGCGCGCACCGCCGATACTGTGGTGTTCGAAACGGTCTTTACGCTCCAGCGGTTCTATCGGGTGCCGCGCCCGGCTATTCGGGACGCCGTCCTGCTGATCTTGGCGCTGCCGGGGGTGCTACTCCCCGGCAAGTCCCGCTTCCGCAGGGTGTTCGACCTGTACGTGGCCCACCCCGGCATCTCCTTCGCCGATTGCTATCACGCGGTTTTGGCTGCACGCCTACACCTCAGCGAGGTGCTGTCGTTCGACCATGACTTCGATCGGCTGCCGGATATCACCCGCCGTGAGCCCTGATGGTCACGTCCGAATCGGCCAATGACGAACCGCCCCGGCGTACGCTGGATGCCAGCCGCGCCTTGTGGTGTTGGAGACCAGCATGGACTTTGTCGATTGGTGTGGGTTTGTCTTACAACAGCTCGCAGACATCGTCCGGAGGTCACCACAGGCTGCACAGTATGGCGCGACGCAAGCTGACTTCCTCGTGCCGCTCTATGGTTCGACCGGCCTTCAGGACGCCCAGCGGAAACGCGCCGTCGACCAGGCCATCAGCCAGCTTGCAGCCCACGGTCTCGTAGAGAACAGCGGCAGCATCCTCATTCAAGTCAACAGAGCCGGCCGCGACCTCGCAGAGGATATGACCACTCTGTGGCACGGTATCTGCCTGCGTGAGCTCGGTAGCCGCGAACGAGCACTCTTACAGGCTGTGAACCGCCTGAGTCAGCGGAACGCCGATGAGTACGCATGGCTGGAGACCGTCTCACGGGAATCGCTGCTGGCCGAGATTGGCGAGATAGGGGAAGAAGACTGGATTGCTTTTACGCTGAATGAGTTGCATGCCATCGATCTTGTCGCCGTTCATACTGCATTCGGCGGATTCTTTGATGTGCAGGCGACATACGGTGGCCTCGTCTGGGAGAATCGCCGGGCATTCACCCTTGAGTCCCGCTTCATTGACGAGCTCGTGGGCGAGTGGGAAACGACCAGCGTCGATTTCAAGCGAGAGTTGCACACGGACACTGCCGACCAGAAGGCGGAGCTCGTGAAGGACCTCATCGGCCTTGCGAACACGCAGGCCAGCGGCCGGCGCTGGCTCATTATCGGATTCGATGACAAGACCCGAGCCTACCACGGACCACCCGGCCACAAACTGACCCAGAATCACCTTGAGCAGTTGGCGAACGAGTATACAGCACCCACTGTTTTGCTTCGTTACAAGGTAATCCACTACAGGTCGGGGCCGGTGGGGAAACTCGAAGTTCTCCGTGACGTCTGTCTCGTGCCGCACCGTGTCAAGCGGGCAGTCGGCGACCGAAAACGGATTCGAGAGGGCCAGGTATTCGTACGCCACGGCTCGCAGACGGCCGAACCGGACCCGGATGAGCTACAGGCAATCGGAGACGAAGCCGCCCGGGCGAAGCTTCGAGCAAGTAGATAACGTTCTCGATTATGCGCTGCTGTAGCCAGTGGTCCAGCACGAGCACCCGCCTGACCCTGCAGCGACCGATAGTGACATGGGGCTGCCATCACTTTGGGAGGTTCGACAGACTATCTATATACGTCTCACATCGGCCATTCTCGGACGTGAGACACGAGAACACGTACTCTCTCGATAACATTCGGTGACCGAAGGTCATAATACTGTCATGGAGTGCCTATGTTGAGCGGTGGACAAACGATAGCTTTGACGCTGGGTGCAGCCGGTTTAAGTGCAGCTGCAGCGCTCATCGGTGTATTCCTCAGCGGCTTCCTGCAAGCCGACCGGGAGAAGCGGACCTACTTGCGACAATTCGATGAGCGTAGAATGAAAGACCTTCGCGACGACTATGGCGTGCTGATGATAGCTGTAGAAGCATGGCAGCATGTCATACATCAACGAAGATTTCTTCTAGCAGGTGAAACGAAAGACGAAAGAGATAAGCGATTGACTGAAGACCTGAGTAGGGCTACCACTCCTTTAAAGGCAAGTCTCGTCAGGTTGCATTTCGAATCGGACGCACAATCCATCACGGAACTGTTTAACAAGTGTTATGATGAGTACATTAAATACTCTGTTGCTTGGTCTCAAGAGGCATCGTCAGAAATGGCTCAAATGAACCCGCAACTAGCCATCGACCGCGCAACTGAGGTGACACGTGCCGCTACAAGATTAAATGAGCTGGCGAGTTTGCTTAAAAGAGAGGTTCAGGACAAGATTGCAAGCCTTTTGGGAAATATCAGGTCTTAGTCAGGCAGTGCGTGGAGTCACTGGTAAACCTTGTCCATAATGCGGAGGAAGTCGGCGATCACGTCTGGCGCTTCCTCGAAACATGTAGTCGCCGAGTAGTGCCGGACGCAGCGGATACCGTGGCGCAGGAACAGTGCGTCCCGGCTGTGGTCTTGGGCAGCGGTTTGATGAAAAGCCTCCCCGTCCACTTCGAGGATGCCCCAGTGACCCTCCTTGCAGACGAGGAAGTCCGGCTCCCGCCGGACACGTTCGTCGGGGTTCGGCCCGTTCACGCGCCCCATGCGTTGGGGAAGAAGAGCACCCCGGCCGCGTCGAATGCTCGGGCAATACGCCGCTCGGGCTCTGAGCGAAAGCGGAGGCCGGCCCAGATGATAGGCTGCTCAGCGCTGATGGCCTGGTTGTGGATGGCCTTGCCGTGGACGAGTTCGAGCAGGTCGCCACGCGCCGTCGGGGCGGCGGTTACCACCTCGGCCCTGACTGCATACTCGGTAAGCGTGCAGTCATGCGGGAGTAGTGCTGCAATGGCTGCCTTCACTCGCTCGCCGGGATTTGGGACAGGCTCGGCAAACTCATCGAGGTCCATTGCGTTGATAAAATGCCCGAACTGATTGAGCAGGTCATAAGCCGCCCGCGGCCCGCGCAGCTCCAAGAACGCGTGGTAGCGGTCTACGCCGTAGTTGTCGCGATAGGCCCTCTCCGTGTAGAACGCCGTCACCGTGCATGAGAGCATCGCGGCTGCAAGCGTGTCATCGCCCCCTTCGATAAGGAACTTCGCGGCGCTGACGACGAGGTCGTTCGTGTCAGGCAGGATGGACATGTGGCGGAGCCTCCAGCGGGTGACTTTGCCGTATGAGAATAGCACTTCCCAAGTCAGGTGCCGCGTGGCTGCAGCGCGACAGAACGGGGCAGCTGAGCATCCGGTGCAGAACCGTGACCGTTAGCTCAAACCCGTCAGGCGCTGCGAAAGGAGAAGTCGCCCGGCCTGCGCTCACGAATGTCTACGACTAGAGCGTGTCTGAAAAATGTTCGAACCATCGTTCCGTGGCTGGTCGTGAGGCCTCTTCTCACCCTCGCCACGCGTGGGAGGGGCCGCCGAAACCGGCAATCCAATGCGGGCTACGGCCGCCCGTCGATTATTCAGACACGCCCTAGTAGCTAGTCAGCGAGGGTCTGTCGGTTATGGCAAGCGTCTGGCATGCTGAACGGCATGAGAACGAAACGCTTTCGCGTGACCCTGTTGATTCCGTCTGAAAACTGACCCACCTTCCGCCGGAAACCTGACCCGTCTC